>DAOTYC010000076.1:0-25575 GCA_034435095.1 Anaerolineae bacterium
AGCCTAGGGCCTTGTGCCCGTTCAGACGCCCACGAGGGGCCAGGCTACCGGCCTGGTGGCCGCCGAACCCCAACGCCCACGAGGGGCTAGGCTACCGGCCTGGTGGCCGCCGAACGCCAACGCCCACGAGGGGCTAGGCTACCGGCCTGGTGCCCGTCGAACCCCAACGCCCCCGAGGGGCTAGGCTACCGGCCTGGTGCCCGTCGAACCCCAACGCCCACGGGGGGCTAGGCTACCGGCCTGGTGCCCGTCGAACGCCAACGCCCACGAGGGGCCAGGCTACCGGCCTGGTGCCCGTCGAACCCCAACGCCCACGAGGGGCTAGGCTACCGGCCTGGTGGCCGCCGAACCCCAACGCCCACGAGGGGCTAGGCTACCGGCCTGGTGCCCGTGCGGGTGGCACGCTCCTGTCAGTGCGCCGAGGCGTAGCCCGCTTTTCTGCGCCGCCCGAAGAGTCTCAGCTCGCCGTTTTCCCACGCCACCAACAGCGGCACTGCCACAAAAATGGACGAATACGTGCCGCTCAGGAAGCCGTAGAACAGCACAAACACAAACTGCTTGATGGTTTCGCCGCCAAACAGCAGGATGGCGATCAGCACAAACATGGCGTTGAGCTGCGTCACCAACGAACGGTGCAGTGTCTCCAGCAAGCTGCGGTTGGCGATCATCTCAAATGGCTCGCCGCGCCGTTTGGGCACATTCTCGCGGATGCGGTCGAACACGACGATGGTGTCCTGCACCGAGAAACCGGTCACCGTCAGGATGGCGGTCAGGATGAGAGAGTCGGCCTGCCAGCCGAAGAAGATGCCCAACATGGAGAAAATCCCCAGCAGCACCAACACGTCGTGCACCATGGCGATGATGGCGCACAGGCCAAAGCGGAAGCTGTGCGGCACCTTGCGAAAGGCGAAGACAATGAACAGCAGGATGACCACCGAGGCGGCCACAATCGCCAGAAACGCGCTGCGGGTCACCTCCCGGCCGATCATCGGCCCGACGCTCTCAAACCGCAGCTCGGTGAAATGGCCGAGGTCTTCTTGCAGCGCCGCCGTGACGGCGTCCTTGGCCACATTGTCGAGGTATTTGGTGCGGATAATCACCGTCTTGCCATCTGCCGCACTCTGCACATAGGCGTCCGAATAGCCCTCGGCTTCGAGCGAATCACGCACTTTTCCCACATCCACGACGTCATCGAAACGCAGTTCCATGAAACTCCCGCCGGTAAAATCAATGCCCAGCCGAAACGGCGTGCCAATCGTCAGAGTCGAATACACCATCGCGATGACGCCTGGGATGATGATGCACATGGAGAAGATGAAGAAGTAGAAACGCTTATTGACCAGATTGAAAATGCTAAACATGAAGCCTCCTTGTCGCTGTTTGACCTGTCATCCGGGACAGGGTGCTTACTGCGTTCCCGGTGCTCATACCGACCTGACTCACACGCCCAGCAGCCACTTGTTATTGCGCAGCTTCTCTCCCCACAGGTCAAACACCAGGCGAACCAACGTGCGGGTGACTGTGATGGCGGTGAACATGCTGATGCACACGCCCAGGAACAGGGTGAGCGCAAATCCCTTCACCGTACTGGCGCCGAAATTCGACCCGAACCAGTAGAGAATGACACACGTGATGAGGGCCGACAGGTTCGAGTCGCGGATGGACGTCCAGGCGCGGTCAAAGCCGGCGTTGATGGCGGCCGCCAGCGGCCGCCCCGCACGAAGTTCCTCCTTCATGCGCTCGAAGATGAGGATGTTCGCGTCCACCGCCATGCCGGTGGACAGCAGGAAGCCCGTCAGGCCCGGCAGGGTCAGCGTCACCGGCGTGAAGAAAGGAATGCTGAAGGAGGGGATGCCCCACTTGTAGATGGCGAAGTTGAGCAGGCCGTAGGTGATCAGCGCCAGGTCAGCCAGGACGCCCGGCACCCGGTAATATATCAGCATGAACAGCAGCACAACCATCAGGCCGATACTGCCGGCCCTGATGCTCTTGTTGACTGAGTCCTGTCCCAGCGTCGGCCCGACGGTGCGGATGGTCTCCACCTTGAGCGGGACGGGCAGCGCGCCGTAGCGCAACTGCAGGGCGACCGAACGCGCCTCCTCCAGCGTGAAGCGGCCGGTGATGCGTCCGCTGCCGTCGGGGATGGCCGACTGAATGACCGGTGCAGAGACCACCCGCTTGTCCAGCACGATGGCCAGCACGTCGCCGATGTGGGCTTTGGTGTAGTCGGCGAAAATCTTGGCGCCCGAAGGCTTGAGCTTGAACCGAATCTCCGGCTGGCCGTATTCGTCAATCCCCACGTCGGCGGATTCCAGGTCGCTGCCGGTCATGATGGTCTTGTAGACCTTTGTGGAGACAGGGGCTTCCTCGGTAGGTGTCAGCGGTTGCGTCTCGGAGATGGTCGCGGCGGTTTCGGTCAGCGTCGCCGTATCGGTCACGGCAGGCGTCTCGGCCAGCGGCGTCGCGGTCTCAGTCAGAGTCGTCGTGGGGGTGATGGGCTGGTTCTGACCATACGTGGTGCGGATGACCGTACCTGCCTCCAGATGTTCGCGGCCTGCTTCCACAAATTCCAACAGGCCCGTCTCCCGCAGGGTGCGGATAGCGTCGTCCGGATTGGTGATGCCCGGCAGCTCGACGATGATCCGCCGGTTGCCCTGTTGTTGCACCACCGGTTCGGTGACGCCGAGGCCATTGACGCGGTTCTCGACGATGTTGCGCGCCGCGCCCATCGCCTCGGCGGTGATCTCCTGCTCGGCGGGCAGGTCGGCTTCCAGCAAAACCTGCAAGCCGCCCTGTAAATCGAGGCCCAGCTTGGCCTCTATGGGCTTGTTGATCTGCAGGCCAAAGAGGTTCAGGTGCAGGCCGGGGTTGCCCGGCAGGTCGATCCAGATGGCGATGGCAACCAGGATCACGATAAGAATTAAGGTGCGCAGGTTTTGTCCTTTCAAGAATCCAGTCCTCCTCCAACCACGAATTCCCCACGGCGGTAGGGGCGGTCGCCGCGACCTGGCGGGGCGCATTGCAACCAGGCGATTATAGTCCAGTCAGGGCAATCTGTCAAGGCAAGCCCGCGCGGGCGGGGGCATCCCGGATTTCAGGCGGCGCATCCGCCGCCCGCAGGGTGACATCGCCGGCCAGGACGCGCACCAGGTGGCCGTCGGGGGCGCGGACGAGCAGTGCGCCGTCGGCGTCTACGTCTTCGGCCAGGCCAACGACCACGCCGTCCGGCGCCGTGACGGTGACCTGTTGCCCCAGCGTCGCCAGCCGCTGCCGCCATTCTGCATGAGGCAGCCAGCCGGCCCGCCAGGCCAGATAGCGCTGCTCGACCCGCGCCAGGAAACACTGGAGCAATGGACGCCGCGGCGTCCAACGCCCGCTTTCCTGCAGCAGGCTGGTGCTGCGCCCGGCCAGCGCGCTCAACGACGCCTGCGAGGTGTCCGGCGCGGCGTCGGGCGGATGGGCCTGGCCGGCCTGGCCGAAGTCAACGTTGACATTCAGCCCGAGACCCACAACGACGAAATCGAGCTCATCGTCCTGAAAACCCAGCTCGGTGAGGATGCCGCCCACTTTCTTGCCGCCCAGCAGGAGATCATTCGGCCATTTGAGGCGCGCGCTGAAATGGGCTGTCTGCTCAATTGCGTCGCCTGCGGCCAGCGCGCACAGCATGGTCAGATGGGCGGCCGGCAGGTGGTGGGGCGCCCCGCGGGCGGCTGCACCTGGCCGAAAGAGCAGCGACAGCAACAGGCTGCTGCCGGGCGGGGCGAGCCATTGGCGGCCCAGCCGGCCCCGCCCGCTGGTCTGTGCCTCGGCGATGACCAGCGTCCCGTCGGGCGCGCCGCCGCGGCCCAGCTCTTTGGCTACCCGGTTCGTCGAGTCTATCGTCTCGAAGTAGACGACGTGCTGGCCGACGAAGCGCGTCGGCAACCCTTCGCGGATAGCGGCGGCGTTCAAAACGTCGCGTTCAAACAAGAGACCTCCCTTTCTCGGCCCATTTCGTTTTCACGGTATTGTGTGGTACAATGAGTATGCAATCGTTTCGGATAATTTGCAACTCAGCAGGAGGGCCGGGCAAGTGACCGACAGGCGGAGCGAGAACCATGTGCTCGCTCAGACGGTTGAGAACCTGCATCAGGCATTGGGCGATGACCTCATTGCAGTGATTTTGTTTGGCTCGCGGGCGCGCGGTGATGCCCATGAAGGCAGCGACTGGGACCTGTTTGTCATCGCTGAGGGCCTGCCGTCGCGCCGCTTTGACCGACACCTGTTCCTGGTCCCGCTTCTGCCGCTGCCCTACCGTGGGGCCATCTCCGTCGTGGCGCGGACGCCGGCGGAATTTGAAAAAGACGTGTGTTCGCTTTACCTCGATATTGCCCTCGATGGCCGCATTCTCTATGACCCGTACCAATACGCCGCCAGGCGTATGAAAATGTTGCAGCGAATCATCGAGCGGCTGGGGTTGTACCGCGAGCGGACACCGGCAGGCGATACCTGGCGTTGGAAGGTCGAGCCCAGGTGGCCGTGGGTCATCGAATGGGAGCAGGGACGAGATGCAGAGCCTTGATGATGCGCGCTACCGACTGCGGCTCGCCGAAGGCTTCCTGCTGGAAGCGCGACAGGATTTAGAACTGCAACGCTGGCGATCGTGCGTTGACAACAGCCAGTTGACTGTGGAGAATGCCGCCAAAGCCGTTTTGGCTTTGCTTGGCCCAGTGGGACACACGCATGAACCGGCTCAGTTGCTGAGGCAGGCTGTCGAACAAGGTCGGTATCCGGAAGCGTGGCAGTCAGCCCTTCGCGAGCTGGCGGCGTGCGCCGAATTGCTAGGCTTGTCCGTCCATATTGAAAGCGATTATGGCGATGAGGTGGAACGCAGGACGCCGTGGGAGCTTTTCGGCGAGGAGGATGCGCGTCGGGCAGTCAGTCTTGCGGAGACGGCTGCGTCTCTGGCCCGGAGGCTTTTGGACTGCGGCTCTGACGGCCAGTAGGTCAGGGCCGCGCGGCCGCCTTGAGGTTGTGTTTGTGAGCTTTTTACCTCTTGTTGAGCTGTCATTTCTATGGAGGAGGTATTTATGGATGCGGTGTTGTTGGCCCGTTTACAGTTCGCCATGACGGTAGGCTTCCACTTTCTTTTCCCTCCGCTGAGCATCGGCCTGGCCTGGATGGTCGCCTTCATCGAGTACCGCTACCTGCGCACCGGCCTGGAGGCCTATCGCGCCATGTCACGGTTCTGGATTCACATCCTGGGGTTGCTCTTTGCCCTGGGCGTGGCGACCGGCATCACGATGGAGTTCCAGTTTGGGACGAACTGGGCCGCATACGCCAGGTTCGTCGGCGACATCTTCGGCGCGCCGCTGGCGGCCGAGGGCCTCTTCGCCTTCTTCCTGGAATCCACGTTCCTGGGCGTGCTGCTGTTCGGGCGCGGGCGGGTGTCCAAAGGGTTCTACTGGTTCGCCACGCTGATGGTCGCTTTCGGCGCGACGCTCTCCGCGCTGTGGATCATCATCGCCAACTCCTGGCAACAGACGCCAGCCGGTTACCACATCGTCGGCGGGCGGGCCGAGCTGACCGACTTCTGGGCCGCCGCACTCAATCCCTCTACCCTGCCACGCTATACCCATACAGTCGTTGGCTCGCTGATGTCGGCGGCGTTCTTCATGGCTGGCGTCGGCGCGTGGTACGTGCTGAAGAACCGGCACGTGGAGTTCGCGCGGCGGACGCTGTCGCTCGCTCTGACCGTCGGGCTGGTCTTCTCGCTGCTGGGGCTGTTCACCGGCCATCACCACGCCGTGCAGGTGGCCCGCACCCAGCCGGTCAAGCTGGCTGCGTTCGAGGGGCTGTTCGAGACGCGGCGGGGCGCGTCCATGTCTCTGTTCGGCATCCCCGACCGCGAACGCGAGGTGACCCATCTGGAGATTGGCGTCCCCTATCTGCTCAGCCTGATGATTGACTTCGACCCCAACTCACAGGTGGTGGGGCTGAAGGCTTTCCCGAAAGAAGATTGGCCGCCCCTGCGCCTGACCTTCTACTCCTACCATCTCATGGTCGGCCTGGGCATGTACTTCATCCTGATCATGCTCATCGCCACCTACCTGCGCCTGAAGCGACAGGCCATCGGCAGCCGCCCGCTGCTCAAAGCCCTGCTCTACTCCTCGCCGCTGCCGCTGCTGACGATGCAGCTCGGCTGGATTGCCGCCGAAGTGGGCCGCCAGCCGTGGATCGTGTACGGCGAACTCAAGACGGCCGAAGCCATCTCGCGCGTTGTGCCGGCGGAACAGGTGCTGTTCAGCATCATCCTGTTTGCGGCCATCTATACGCTTCTGTTGCTGCTGTTCCTCTATTTACTGCGTCGGATCATCGTCACTGGGCCGGAAGAGAGGCCCATCGAGCAAGTAATGAGGGAGGCGACGGTATGATCACGCTATCATTCGTCTGGTTCGTGCTCTTGGGCGTGCTGCTCACCGTCTACGCCGTGTTGGACGGCTTCGATTTGGGGGTGGGCGTGCTGCATCCCTTTCTGGCGCGCAAAGAACCGGAGCGGCGCGCCCTGCTGGCGGCCATCGGCCCGTTCTGGGATGGCAACGAGGTATGGCTGCTGACCGGCGGCGGGGCGATGTTTGCCGCTTTCCCCGTGCTGTACGCCGCCGTCTTCAGCGGCTTTTACCTGGCCATGATGCTGGTCCTGCTTGGCCTCATCCTGCGGGCCGTCTCCCTGGAGTTCCGCGGCAAGGTGGAGAGCCGCACCTGGCGCACGGTGTGGGACTGGGGCTTCTGGCTGGGCAGCCTGTTGCCGGCGCTGCTGTACGGCGTCGCCGTGGGCAATGTGGCGCAGGGCGTGCCGCTCGACGAGCGCTTCGAATTCGCCGGGACGTTTCTCGGCCTGCTGAACCCCTTCGCCCTGGCGGTTGGCCTGTTGGGGCTGAGCATGTTCATCGTGCACGGCGCACTGTACATCGCCCTGAAGACCGAAGAACCGCTGGCCGGCCGGGCCAGACGGACCGCCCATATCGGCTGGTTTGCCCTCGTGGCGTTGTATGGCGTCGTCACCGTGATGGCCGTCGTCTTCGCCCCCGAACGATTCGTCAACTTCGCGGCGACTCCGCTGGCGGTGCTCGTGCCGGCCCTCGCCATCATGGTCATGGCGAGCACCTACCTGGCCATGCGGCGCGGCGACATGTCGCGGGCGTTCCTGTGCTCGGCGGGGACGATCATCGGGCTGATGGGCATCTTCGGCGTCAGCCTCTACCCGGTCGTGCTGCCGGCCAGCAACGATGCGGCGAACAGCCTGACGGCTTTCAACGCCGCGTCTTCGCCGCTGACCCTGCGCATCATGCTGATCCTGGTCGCCATCGGCCTGCCGCTGGTGGTCGCCTATACATATTACGTTTACCGTATCTTTCGTGGCAAGGTGCGCCTGACCGGCGAGGGGTATTAGCGCGGCAGGCCGGCCCATGCTGCCAATGAGCGCAGCGAATGCGCGGGAGGGCACGGATCGAACCACGAAGACCACGAAGGACACCAAGGGTCTGAAGAAATGGGGTGCAAGTGTCGGGCAGAACACATCTTGAAACATCGCTCGCGGTGGGCAAGTCTGGGGGCAGCCAATGAACGCACAGCGGCCATCCGCTGATGGGTCAATGGATTCCGCCAGATTGGAGATCCTGTTCAGGGTCTTGCAGGCAGCCAACACCTCATTGGACCCGCAACAAATCTGCAACCAGGTCGTTCACGCGCTGGCCGAGATGGACGACTACGCCATCGTCAGCGCATCGCTCAGATACGGCGACCGCTTCGAGACCGCCGCCCAGGTCGGCTGGCCGGACGGCGCCACGGTGGACCTGACGCAGGGGGTGCATGGCCGCGTGCTGCGCACTGGCGCGCCGCAGTTCGTGCCTGACGTCCGCGCCGACCCGGACTACATCGGCATCCGCGAAGACATCGTCAGCGAAATCTGCGCGCCCATCAAGGTCGGGAATGAGATGGTTGGGCTGCTGAACATCGAAACGACGGCTGAGCGTCCGCTGACCGGGCAGGATTTTCGGTTGGTGATCGCGCTGGCCGACCAAATCGGTCAGGTCCTGCTCAACGCTGGCCTGTATCAGAATCAACTGCTCATGCTGCAGGCTCTGCTGCAAGTCACGCCGGATGTGATCATCTTCAAAGACCGTCACCATCGGTTTCTGGCGTGCAGCCAGGCCAAATGTGAACATCACGGCAAGAAGATGGAGGAACTGATTGGCCTGACCGATTACGACCTGTTCCCGCCGGAGCAGGCGGAATACTTCGAGGCAGAGGAAGACGAGGTCATGCGCACCGGCCAGCCGCTCGTCGTCGAGCACCTGCTGGACCTCGCCGGCGGGCAGCGCTGGTACGAAGCCATCAAGACGCCCCTGCAGGATGGGCAGGGCAACATCATCGGCGTCCTGTGCACCGAGCGGGACATCACCGAACGGAAGCAGGCTGAAGCAGCGCTGCTGGAGAGCCAGCGGACGCTCTCTACCTTGATGAGCAACCTGCCGGGCCTGGTCTATCGCTGCTGCAACGACGCAAACTGGACGATGGAGTTTGTCAGCGAAGGCTGCCGAAACCTGACCGGCTATGAGCCCGACGATTTGGTCAACAACCGTCGGGCGACGTATGCTGAACTGATCCACCCGGCAGACCGCCAGATGGTCTGGCAGACTGTACAGCAAGGGGTTGCCGCCCACCAGCCGTTTCAGATGACGTATCGCATCGTGACGGCTGCCGGCGAACAGAAGTGGGTCTGGGAACAGGGGCGGCCCATCTTCTCGCCGACGGGCGAGTTGCTTTTTCTGGAGGGGTTCATCACCGACGTCACCCCACAGAAAAATGTTGAGGAGGCCCTGCAGGTCTCTCTCAGGGAGAAACAAATGTTGCTGCAAGAGGTGCACCATCGCGTCGGCAACAACCTGCAGGTCATTTCCAGCCTCCTGTCGCTGCAAGCCGACCACCTGGAGGCCCCCCAGGCGGCGCAGGTGTTTCGAGAGAGCAGGGAACGCATCCGCTCGATGGCGCTGATTCACGAGCGGCTCTATCGGTCGCGTGACCTGAGCAGAATTTCGCCGGCCGAGTATCTGGAGAGCCTGGTCTCTCATCTCTTCAACATCTATGGCGCCGAAGCGCGCGATATTCATTACGAGCTCATCGTCGAGGACATCCCGATGGACTTGAACACGGCCATTCCGGTCGGGATGATCGTCAATGAGCTGGTCTCCAATGCGTTGGAACACGCTTTCAGTGATAACCGCGGCGGCAGGGTAAGCGTCGGTTTGACGAAACGCGAAGAAGGCTGCGTCAGGCTCACCGTCGGCGACAATGGGACAGGGTTCCCAACATACCTGGACATTCACGAGATGGCTTCGATGGGCCTGCAATTGGTTGTGCTTTTGGTGCAGCAGATTCAAGGGAGCATCACGCTCCACAGGACCGATGGAACAGTTTTTGAAATCACGTTTCCCCAGATGGTTGCGTAGGGCCATGTCTGGAGAACAGCGGATACGCAGGATGCGACGGATCGCGTCCGTGGCGAGGGTGAAGCAGATGAACGAGAACAACGGATACGCGGGATGTGACGGATCGCATCCGTGGCGAGGGTGAAGCAGATGGACGAGAACAACGGATACGCGGGATGCGACGGATCGCATCCGTGGCGAGGGTGAAGCAGATGGACGAGAACAACGGATACGCGGGATGGGACGGATCATATCCGTGCCCTCCTGCCCATCCGTTGTTCTCCTGGTGAGAGTGTAGCAGATGGACAAGAAAAGGATTTTCATAGTTGAAGACGAAATCATCGTGGCCAGGGATATTGCCAATCGCCTGACCAGGGCCGGATATGAAGTTGCGGGGATAGCTGTGCAGGGCCAGGAGGCCATACAGCAGCTTGCGGCTTCGCCGGCCGACCTGGTGCTGATGGACATCGTCCTGCGGGGCAGCCAAGACGGCATAGAGACGGCGGCGCAGATTCGAGAGCGCTACGACATTCCGGTCGTCTATCTCACCGCGTACGCCGACCCGGACATGTTGCAGCGCGCCGGCGTCACCGGGCCTTTCGGCTATCTGCTCAAACCGTTTGAGGGCAAGGAACTGCTGACTGCCATTGAGATGGCCCTCTACAAGCACCAGATGGAAAGGGCATTGCGCGAAAGAGAGCGCCAGCTCTCGATCATTCTGGACACCCTGCCGGATTTCATCCTGTTCAAGGACCGCAATTCGGTCCTGCAGTTGTGCAACCAGAGCTACTGCGATTACCTTGGGCGCGAGATGTCCGAACTCATTGGCACCACTGACTTTGAATGGTTTCCGCCCGAACAGGCCCAGTTATATGTCAATGAGGACCGGCAGGTCATCGAAAGCGGCCGCACGATGACATTTACCCGTCGGTTTTCCGGCCCTAAAGGGGAGCGGTGGGAAGAGGTCATCAAGACCCCGCTGAAAGATGACCGTGGGCAGACCATCGGCGTGCTGGTCGCCACACGCGACGTTACCGACCGGATCAAAGCTGAGATGGAACGCGACCAACAGCGACAGATGCTGCGCACCCTGATTGACGCCCTGCCCGATTTTGTGTTGTTCAAGGACAGGAACCGGCGATACGTATTTGCCAACAAAGCCTTCCTCAGCGTCCACCATCTGACCGAAGCACAGCTCATCGGCAAGACCGATTTTGACCTGCTGGCAGAGGAAGATGCGCAGCGCTTTGACGCGGAAGACCGCCATGTCCTCGACACGCGGCAGACAGTGATCGCCAGGCACCTCACCATGACGCCCAGAGGCCTGATCTGGACCGAGTCCATCAAAGCGCCGCTGCTCGACCAGGGCGGGGAGGTCATTGGCCTCGTCGTGGCCGCCCGCGACCTGACCGATCGCCTGAAGGTAGAAGCCGAGCGCGATGAGCAGCGGCGGATGTTGCGTGCCCTGCTGGACACAACGCCGGACATTGTCGTCTTCAAAGACCGGGATTCGAGGTATAAGGCCCTGAGTGAGAGATACCGGCAATTGCTTGCGCCAACTGTTCCTATGGAGGACATGCTGGGGAAAACGGATTTTGATATTTTCTCTGCCGAAGAGGCGCAACGGTATCGCGACGAAGAGCTGCACGTCATGCAGACTGGCGAGACCTTGAAGGCGGAACATTTGTTGCCGACCGTTGAGGGGCCGCGCTGGTTTGAGGCGGTCAAAATGCCCCTGCGCGACGAAGCCGGCAACCTGATCGGCGTATTCACCAGCGAGCGCGACATCACCGAGCGGCTGAAGGCCAAAGCGGAGCTCGAAGAACAGCGACGGATGCTGCGGGCCGTGCTCGATACTCTGCCGGACTTCATCATCTTCAAAGACCGGGACTCGGTGTTCCGGGTGGTCAATCGGGCGTTCTGTGAGTTCGTTGGCCTGGCCGAAGACGACATCATCGGCAAGACCGATTTTGACCTTTTCCCATCCGAAGATGCGCAGCGCTACCGCCAGGAAGAATTGGAAGTGATGCGCAGCGAGCGCACGCTGGTCAACGTGCACCTGCTGCATGGCACGACCGGCGTCCGCTGGGATGAGGCGATCAAGACGCCGCTGTACGATGAACAGGGCAGGGTGATGGGGGTGCTCACCGCTGGCCGCGACGTGACCGCCCGGCTGGAAGCCGAGCAGCGGCTGACCCGCCGGGCGCAGGAAATGACCGCGCTGTACCAGACATCTCTGGAGATCAACGCGCGGCGAGACGTGCCGACCCTGCTGCACGATATTGTCAGGCGGGCAGCCGACCTGGTCGGCGCCCACATGGGCGGGCTCTATCTGATGACACCGGACGGCCAGCAACTTGAACTGGTGGTCAGCTACAACCTGCCCAAGGACTTCACGGGCGTCAGATTGCAGCCTGGCGAGGGGGCTTCCGGCCGGGTTATGCAGACCGGCCAAGCCATCGCGGTCGAAGACTATCAGGCCTGGCCGCACAAGGCGGCTGTCTTCTCCGACATGCCCATCCATCGCCTGCTGGCCATACCTCTCAAAGTTGGCGACCGCATACTCGGCGTTCTGAACGTGACCGACGCTGAGAAGACGGGGCCTTTCACCGAGGACGAAGTCC
Source organism: Anaerolineae bacterium (assembly GCA_034435095.1). Classification (GTDB taxonomy): domain Bacteria; phylum Chloroflexota; class Anaerolineae; order DAOTYC01; family DAOTYC01; genus DAOTYC01. The sequence continues at coordinate 12,095 of DAOTYC010000076.1, forward strand.
GGCTGGTGGGGCTGTTCGCCGATCAGGCGGCGATTGCCATTGAGAATGCCCGGCTGCTGTCCGAAAGCCTGGCGCACGAGCGCGAGATCGAGCAGCAGAACCGCGAGCTGCAGGCCCTCTCCCAACAACTGCTGGCGCTGCAGCAGGTCGCCATGGCCATCACGTCGCGCCTGGGCCTGCCGAAGCTGTTGGATTTCATCGCCCGCAGCGCGGCGGAGCTGCTGGACGGCGACTCGGCCAGCATCTTTCTCTTCGATGACGACAAGACGCTGACCGTGCGCGGCTCGTATGGCCTGCGCGATGACACGGTGCGCAACACTCGCCTCACACTGGGACAAAGCATCACCGGGCGCGTGGCCCAAACCGGCGAGCCGCTTATTGTCGCCGATGTGCCCAACGACCCACGCTTTGATAACGCTCACGCAGCCGAGGAACATTTCCTGTCCATGATCTCAACGCCGCTCATCTTAGGCAAAACCATCATTGGCACGCTGAACGTGCACCACAGCCAGCGGCGCGGCGCGTTTGACCAGAGCCATCTGCGCATCCTGTCTCTCCTGGCCAACCATGCCGCGGTGGCTATCCAGACGGATAAGTTGTATCAGAGGACTGTCGAGTCAGAAAGCCGCTACCGCGAATTGTTCCAAAGAAGCCTGGACGGGCTGGTGTTGGTCAGCGCGGAAGACGGCCGGATCATAGACGCCAACGCTGCTTTCCAGGAGATGTTGGGCTATTCGCTCGCCGAGCTCAAGGAACGCAAGATTTGGGAGATACGCGCGCCAGAGCACCGCGAGGCGGCGCGACGCTGCTGGGAGGAATACCAGACCCAGGATCCCAAGCGAGGCCGGTCCGTTCCTTACCAGGCCAGGAACGGGCGACTGGTCGAAGCCGAGCACTCCACGTGGGTAATGGAGGTGGATGGGCGGCCCACCATCGTCTCTTCCGTGCGCGATGTGACCGACCAGCTCAAGCTGGAAGAGCAATTGCGCCAGGCCCAGAAGATGGAAGCCATTGGCACATTGGCCGGCGGCATCGCCCACGACTTCAACAACATCCTGGGCTCCATCTTGGGCTATGCGTCCTTCGTGAAAGAGGGCCTGCCGGCCGATGACCCGGCGCGCGCTGATTTGGAGGTCATTGAACGCTCGGCGCGGCGCGGGGCTGAACTCACCCGTCAACTGCTGGCTTTCGCGCAGGGAGGGCGCTATGAGGTCAGGCCCATCAACCTCAACACTCAGGTACAGGAGATCGTGCAGCTTCTCAACCGCACGGTGGACAAATCCATCGCCATTCGGCCCATCCTGGACAGCCAGGCGGCGCCCATTGATGGCGACGTCGGGCAGATTGACCAACTGCTGCTCAACCTGTGCATCAACGCCGTGGAAGCGATGCCGGCGGGCGGTTTCCTGACCATCGAGACCAAGACAGTCCATCTGGACGCCGAAGCCGCCCAACGAGAGCTGGGCCAGGCCAGGGCGGGCCGCTACACGGTGCTGACTGTGAGCGACACCGGCCACGGCATAGACGCCGACACACTGAAGCGGATTTTCGAGCCTTTCTTCTCCACCAAGAAGAATCAGGTCGGCAAGAGACACAGCGGGCTGGGGCTGGCTACGGTGTTCGGCATCGTCAAAGGCCACAACGGCGTCATTCAGGTAGAGAGCCAGGTGGGGCAGGGCACTACGTTCCGGGTCTGGCTGCCAGCCCGCGAGGCGCCGTTCGTCGAGAGCGAACGCCCGGCGTCATCGGATCTGCGCGGGGGCGCCGAAACTGTGCTGGTGGTGGACGACGAGGAATCTCTGCGCGACATGCTGGAACGGATCCTGTCCAGCGCAGGATACCGGGTGCTGTCGGCTTCGACCGGCATGGAGGCCCTGCAAGTATTCGATGAGTGGCGCGGACAGATCGACCTGGTCATCCTCGACATGATCATGCCCGGCATGAACGGCCTAACGACTCTGGCCCGGCTGCGGGAGCGCGCGCCGAATGTGCGTGTCTTGCTGTCCAGCGGCTACTCAGACGAGGGCCAGGCGCGCGATGCGCTGGCTAAAGGCGCGCGGGGCTTCATCCAGAAGCCGTTCGCTTTTCAGGAAATCTTGAAAAAAGTTCGCTCCGTGTTAGACGAACCGGCAGCGCAAGGAGGTTAAAGAACCCCGTGGATGTTGTCTCATACGTGGTGCACCATCTGGTCAAGGGCTCAGACCTGAACCATCATGGCACGCTGTACGCTGGACGCAGTGCGGAATGGTTTGTCGAGGCGGGTTTCATCGCGGCGTCCAGCCTGTTGCCGCCGCAGAACATCGTCTGCCTGAAAATTCATGGCATGACGTTCACCCGTCCGGTCTATCCGGGTTCGATTGTGCGTTATGAGGGGAAAATCGTCTATGCTGGCCGCACCAGCCTGATCGCCTATGTCCGGGCGACGGTCAAGGACGAGCCCATGTCCGAGGGCTTCATCACGTTCGTCTACGTTGATGAAAAGGGCTGCGCCTGCCCCCACGGCCTGACCATCACCCCCACGTCGCCGGAGGATGTGGCGCTGCAAGAGAGGGCCAGGAACCTGCCGCACGAGCGCCCGCCAGACTGCCCGACGCCGTGACGAGGGTCCTCCGGCGGCCTCGTCACCTGCCGCCCCCGCCGCGCGCGACCAGCCCCCCGTCCACCGCTTTGGCGGCCGCGGCGGCGCGCGTGTGCACGCCGAGCTTCTCGAATATGGCCTTGAGATGGCGCTTCACGGTGTTGTGGGTGATGAACAACGCCGCGGCGATGTCCTGATTGGTGGCCCCCTGCGCCAACAGGGCCAGCACCTCGCGCTCGCGTCCGGTCAGACAGTCCAGCTCGCTGCACGATTGAGCCTGCGCTTCCTGCACGGCGCGCAGGAATACCCGCCGATCAAAAGCCTGCTTTTCCAGGCAGACGAACGCCCCCTCGGCGTAGGTGCGCTCAATTTCCGACGGGCTGGCTGCGCCGGTGACGACGATGGCCGGCATACGCCCGATCCGCTCCAGCAGGCGATGGCCCTCGTGCTCCCCGCCCGCCGACCGGCTGACCGACAGGGCCAGGTCAATGACGGCCAGGTCATAGCGTCCGCGGCGCAGACGGCCTATCGCCTCTCCGAAGCTGCTGCACAGCTCGGCCCGGTAGCCCGCTTCAGCCAGCAGCTCAGCGAAGAGGAGCCGCCAGCTTGCATCGTCCTCAACCACCAGAGCCACCCGGTCGCCCGATTCTTCGCCACGGGAGAACGCCGCCGCATGTGGGGCGGGGGAGGTTTCCGCCGATTCGGCCATCGCCCGCGTCGGCGCCCTGGCCAGAGCCTGGCGCACCAGCTCGCGGAAAGCGGCCCGCCGAAAGGTTGATTTCTGCAAACAGGTCAGCGCGCCGTGCTCAGTCAGGCTGCGAACGGCCACATCAACCGTCGCATAGCCGGTCAACAGCACGGCTGCGCAGGTGGGGTCGTGCTGGCGGATGGCATCCAGCACGCGCAGGCCATCCTGATCGGTGTGGTCGCGGCTCTTGAGGGACAGGTCCACCACGGCCAGGCGGTGGGGCGCGGCCCGCAATTGTTCCTCAGCGCTCTCCAGGCTGTCAGCCACGTCCACCTCAAGGCCGCAGTCGAGCAAGATTTCCCGTAGAATCTGCTGCCACGAGCGGTCGTCCTCCACCACGATGGCGCGCCCTCTGGCCGATGGCTCGCTCATCTGCTACCCCCACCGCTGAGTCGCGCCGGCCAGGCGAAGCAAGAACGTCGCGCCGTGCTGCCCATCGCTCTCCACCGCCACCGAGCCGCCCAGTCGGTTGATCAACGTCTTCACCCACCACAGGCCGAAGCCCAACTGGCCGCTGCGCGATGGGGTCTCGCTGGAAAAACTGAGCTCGAAGATGCGCTCGTGCAGCGCCGGCGGGATGCCTGGCCCGGTGTCGCGCACGCGCACCTCGACCCAATCATCCTGCGCCTGACCTTCAATCACGATGCGGCCCTGCCCTTGCATGGCCTTGATGGCATTGTCGAGCAGGTTGGTGAACACCAGCGTCAGGGGACGCTCGCCGGCCACCACCGCCGGCAAGTCATCCAGACCGTCGGTCAGAACCTGAACGCCGGCTGGCGGGCCGACCTTCTCCACCGCCTGCCGCACGCACGCCGCAATGCTGACCGGGGTCAGGTGGATGGGCCGCAGGTGGTACAGGTTGTCATGCACCGCTTCCATGGCTTCCAGCGCGCTGCGTTGAATCTCAGACAGGTTCTGCGCCAGGTACGGGTCGGCACGGAGGGCCGCCTGACACTTGTCCTCGATGCCCTGCACGCGCACAGGGATCACCCCCACCTTGTTGTTCAGGCGATGCAACAAATTGGCGGCGATGTCGCCAATGGCCGCGAACGTCTCGGCCACGGCCCGCTGTTCCTGCGCCGCCTGCAAGGCCGCCTGACGAGCGGCGTTCTGCACCGCCAATGAGGCATAGTGCGCCAGCACAGTGAGCACTTTCTTGTCCCACTCTGATTCGGCGAAGCGGCCCGAGTCGGCCAGCGTGCTGTACACGCTGAAGGCGCCGACCGGTTCTGCCCCATCGGCCGACAGCATGGGCGCCACCAAAGCGCGCGTCCAGCCCTGCTCCCGCGCCAGTTCGCGCCGATGAAACCGCTCATCAGCGCGCACGTCATGGGAGACGACCGCCTCGCCCGACAACACGGCCTGGCCGGCCAGGCTCTGGTGAAGCGGCACGCGGTCGCCGCGCGGGTGGACTGCGCTCGCCGCCCGCACAACCAGCTCCTCCCCCTCCAGAATCCAGATGACGCTGGCCGCGGCGTTCAGCAGGTCGCAGGCCAGCTCAACCAGCCGGTCGAGCACTTCCTGATAGGGCTGGGTCAGCAGACGCATGGCAACTTCCTGCAACGCATCGAGCAGACGGGTTTCCTGAATGGCTGTGACCGCCTGAGTGGCGAGCGTTTGCAGCAAATGGCTGTCGCTTTCGCTAAACGCGGCAACCTGCGGGCTCTCCAGGTTGAGCACGCCCTCCAGTCGGCCGCTGGCGTTGATCAACGGCACAGCCAGCTCGGACCGCATCTCCAGCGTGGAGTCCAGGGGATAGTAGATGTCTGACCAGGGTGGCTCGCGCAGGTCGGCGATCAGGGCGGTCTGGCGGGTGCGGGCCACCCAGCCCATCACGCTGGTCGCCTCAATGGGCAATGCTTCAACGAGGGGGCGTACCAATTGTTCGCCGGACACCGCATGGCTGACCAGGAACTGTCCGCTGCGGTCCAGCAGGCGAAAGATGCCATAGCGCGCGCCGGTCACTTCCATCGCCATCTCCAGGATGGTTTCCAGCGTCTCCTTCAGTCCCAATCGCGAGGAGATGATCAGGCTGGCGCGGCGCAGGCGGGCCAGCTCTTCGTTCTTGCGCGTCAGGTCCCGCTGGACGGCGGACAGCCGCCGGGCGTGGTAGATGGCCATCGCCGCCTGATTGACGAAGTTGTCCAGCATCAGCAGTTCGAGGTCGTTGAGCTCGCGGGCCTCGAACAGGTACACGTACAGTGCGCCCAGCGGCTGGCCGGCCACAATCAGCGGGAAGCAGGCGGCCACCCGCGGGCCATCCGCCAGGCTGAGCACCGGCACGTCCAGGTCTTTTTCCTGGTAAGACAGCACTCGCCGCCGCTGTGCGATGGCCCTCATCCCCAGGCCGGCCGGCCGCGGCCCCCCGACGCTGGCCTGGGGCACAGGCTGGCCGGCCGACACACGCGACGCGGCGTCGAATGTCTGGCTGACCGGGTTGTAGGAATAGATCACCGCCGAGGCGCCGGGGATAACCTTTGTCGCGCTCTCCACGATCAACCGCAGCGTGGCCTCCATGCTGACCTGGTCATCAGGGCTGAGCAGGTTGACCGCTGCGCCAATCTGGTTAAGGCTCGACAACGCCGCCAACAGGCGGGGGTCGCTTTCAATGTCCATGTCAAACGTTCTCTACACCAAACAAGTCTGGCCCATTATACCACAGCCAGACTGACCGAACCAAAAACATATTGGTAGCCGTAGGTGGGGTTGCCATACCCGACCGATGGCGGCTAAAGAGAACAGCGGATGCGCGGGATATGACGGATCGGGCGGCAGGTATGGAACCCCGCCCTGCGGTTCGCCTGGAACCTCGGACGTACCCATTGCACTCTCACGCCTTTGGCCCGCGCCCAAATTGTGCTATACTGATGCTGAAGCGACCAGACCACAGAACAGGGTTGAGATGGCGTGGAAGGTGAGTGCCAGGAGTGGCTAGAGAGTTGAATCGTCAAGCAGCGAGAGGTGTGTGTCCTATATGTGGTGAAAAAACCGACGGCAATTTCGGGCTGCATTTGCGTCGAGCCCACGGCGAGGCGACCTTCCGCGAAGCTATCCTGGCGGCCAAGAAACGGGGGATGCCTGACAAAGAAATAGGCTTGCTATATGGTATCTCCTTCAATGCACTCGAGCAGATCATCACGGAGGCCTACGGGGTGAACGTCAGTGCCCTGACTCGCCCGCGGAGGATTAAGCACTGGTCGCCGAAGGATTTCGCAGAAGAAACCACGACGGTCTGGAGCTTTAGGAGACGCGGCGATTGGGCGACCCATGACGGTCGCTATCGGGGCAACTGGTCTCCATACATCCCACGCGAGGTTTCCATCGGCACGGAAGAAGGTCTACCGCCGGCAGAGTTGAAGGGCGACGCCGCGACGCTGGTCTATTTCCCTCCGCCGACTGGCCTGGAGGACGAGCAGATGATCGCCGCCTATACCGCTGCCCTTTGTCAGGCTGCGACATCTGTGTTGGAGAAGACTGTCGCCGGAAGTTTCCTGGCCGTTGACATAAAGGACTTGCGGTTGGGCGAAACCCTCCACCCCTTGGGGCTTGAGGTCTGGGAAAGCCTTTCGCGCATTGAGCATCTTGCCCTCAAAGAGATTGTCATCCTGGTGCCCGAAGGTGAAAGGGGGAGGAAGCAGACAGAAACGCAGGCGGGCTTCCTGGACATCATACACAGATACTTGATCGTTTATCGTATCAGACATCAGGGCCTTTAGAGCGAAACATGATAACACTACCGAGCAGGCATTACCCCAGCCCAGAGGATTTTGAGCAGGATTTTTACGACTCAATAACGCCGGGAATCATCCCCAGACGTAATTTTGTCGAGTGGCACACGATCGAAAAGAAGACTCGCGGACTGATCTCGTGTGTCGAGTTCTACTCAAGCCTGCGCGAGCGGTTATCGGGGGGTCTCACTCGCGAGGAAGAATTCATCCAGGAACTGGCGGATTCCCTGCTGGCCTGTGATAATCCTATGGGATACCTGGAGTGCGCCTTTGAAATGCTGGGACATACGGACCGCGAGCTGGTTACGTGCGAGGATGACGTCAGTCTGGTCAACCTGGCTCAAGCGATACAGGCGGGTGACGAATCTACGGCGATCGAGTTTGCACAGCTTTTGTTTGATTTGGGTTTCTTGAGAATACTGCGTAGAAATGACCTGGACGATGTTCTCTTTGGCGTACAGGTTGGCCTGGAAAGCCATCGGCGCAAGAATATCGGCGGAAGTTACTTCAAAGGGCAGGTTAGAAGTCTTTTGCAGCACACAGTAGAGGTTCTCGGCAGCCTGGTGGATCAGCCAGTTGAATTGCTGGAAGAGGTGAAAATCCCGTGTTCCCCAATATCTATAATCTCCGACAGGCCGAGGCCCATTTGCAGGATGACTTGATGGCGATGGTCCGTTGACAGCAGTCCCCATCCCCGTCATGCTGAGCCGCAGGCGAAGATCTCGCCGTCAGAGAACAGCGGATGTGCGGGATATGACGGATCAGGCTGCTATCCGTGCCATCCTGCTCATCCGCTGTTCTTCGCGCCTCAGTATGACGGGCGGAGGGGCCGGCCGCCGGCTCTACACGTCATAATACAGGAAGAACTCGTAGGGGTGCGGCCGCAGACGCACCGGGTCGGCCTCCACATCCCGCTTGTAGTTGATCCAGGCCTCCAGCACATCGGGTGTGAAGACATCCCCCTTCAGCAGGAACTCATGGTCGTCTTCCAGAGCAGCCAGCACCGCATCGAGCGAACCGGGCACCTGCTTGATGTTCTTCATCTCCTCCGGCGGCAGCTCGTAGAGGTCCTTGTCCATCGGCTCGCCTGGGTCAATGCGTTTCTGGATGCCATCGAGGCCGGCCATCAGCAGGGCCGCAAAGGCCAGATAGGGGTTGGCCGATGGGTCGGGCGGGCGGAACTCGATGCGTTTGGCCTTGGGGCTCTTGGAGTAGACCGGAATGCGGCAGGCAGCCGAGCGGTTGCGCTGCGAGTAGGCCAGGTTGACCGGCGCCTCGAAGCCGGGCACCAGGCGGCGATACGAGTTGGTGGTCGGGGCCACAATCGCCAGCAGAGCCGGCGCATGCTTCAACAGGCCGCCAATGTAGTATTTGGCCGTATCGGAAATCTGGGCGTAGCCGGCCTCGTCGAAGAATACGTTGGTGTTGCCCTTCCACAGGCTCTGGTGGACGTGCATGCCGCTGCCATTATCCTCGAACAACGGCTTGGGCATGAAGGTCGCCGTGCGACCATGCTTGCGCGCCACGTTCTTGATGATGTATTTGTATTTCATCACTTTGTCGGCCATGCGCAACAGTTCGTCGAACTGCATGTCAATTTCGGCCTGGCCGGCGGTAGCCACCTCGTGGTGATGGACTTCGATGGGCACGCCGACTTCTTCCAGGGCCAGCACCATCTTGGTGCGCAGGTCCTGCAGCGTGTCGGTCGGTGGGACGGGGAAATAGCCGCGCTTGGGCGGGATCTGCGCGCCCAAGTTCGGCCCCAGCTCGCGCGAGCTCTGCCACCAGCCCTCCACGCTGTCCACCGAATAGGAGGCGGCGTTGGTAGTAGAGGTATAGCGCACGTCATCGAAAATGAAGAACTCGGCTTCTGGTCCCCAGTAGCTCACATCAGCGATGCCCGTCTGCTTGAGATAGGCCTCCGCTTTCTTGGCGATGTAGCGCGGGTCGCGCGAATACGGCTGCCGGGTGATGGGGTCATACACATCGCAGATGAGCACCAAAGTCGGCTCCTCAAAGATGGGGTCAATGAACGCCGTCGTCGGGTCGGGGATCAGGATCATGTCCGACTCGTGGATCTCCTGAAAGCCGCGGATGGACGAGCCGTCAAAACCCACGCCCTCCTCGAACACTTCGGCGGTCAGTTCCCGGATGGGCATACTGAAGTGCTGCCAGATGCCGGGCAGGTCGGTGAACCGCAGGTCCAGCATCTTGGCTTTCTTGGCCAATTCCAATACTTCGGTTACTGCTGTTGCCATTGTCGTAAATCTCCTCTCTCTCTGGTGGTTATCTGGACAACTCGTGTCCCAAGGTACATGCCTATTATAGAGTGTGCCGACTGGGCCGTCTAGTACCCAAACGGGTACTCTTTACGCTCGCGTCTCTCTCAAGATCTCTTACCAGGGAGAGGGGACACGGTTCAGGCCGGCCCCTTCCCCGGTAAGAGTGAGAGAGAGGTGGACCCCGCCTACTCCGCTTCTTCGTCGAATTCGCAGCCTTCATCTTTTCGACAAAGGCGGCTAGGCAGGATAACCCACATCAGAACCAACGCACCAAACGCCGCCGGGGCCAACATCATTTCGATTGTCATCATACACCTCCTGATTTGATTCCTTTAAGTTTTTCGTTTCCATACTTATGCTTTGACTGCCAGCCGCTCGTCTGGGTAGCACTCCATGCCGTGCTCGGTGAGGTCGAGGCCCGCCTCTTCTTCGCGTCTGGAAACCCGCAGGCCCATCGCCGATTTGAGCAGGGCAAAGAGGATGTACCCTGTGCCCAAGGCCCAGACCGTCACAACCGCCATGGTCAACAACTGCACCGTGACCTGGTGGACATCGCCAACGATGAGGCCAGCCACGCCGCCGTATGTGCCGTCGGCGAAGATGCCCACTGCCAGCAGGCCCCATAGCCCGCAGGCGCCATGCACCGACACCGCACCGACCGGGTCATCCACTTTCAACGTGTTCTCCACAAACTTGACGCTGACCATCATCACCACGGCCGCCACTCCACCGATCACCACCGCTGCCCACGGCGCAATGTAGGCGCATGGCGCGGTCACGCCGACCAGGCCGGCCAGCGAGCCATTGGCCGCCAGCGCCACATCGGCCTTGCCTGAGCTGGCTATGCCGTAATACATGGCGACCACAGCGCCGGTCACGCCGGCCAGGAAGGTGTTCACCGCAATGACAGAGATGCGCAGATCAGTCGCGGCCAGCGTCGAGCCGGGGTTGAAGCCAAACCAGCCAAAGAACAGGATGAACGTACCAAGCACAACATAAGCCATATTGTGGCCCGGCAGGGCGTTGGCTGTGCCATCCTTGTTGAACTTGCCCAGTCGCGGGCCGACCATCCACGCTCCGACCAGGGCGACTAACCCGCCAACGGCGTGCACCACGCCAGAGCCGGCGAAATCTCGCGCCCCCATGGCCCCCAGCCAACCGCCGCCCCAGACCCAATGCCCGAAAATGGGATAGATCAGGGCCGAGACGAAGAAGCTGTACGCCATGTAGGTCGTGATTTTGGTTCGTTCGGCCATCGCCCCGGACACGATGGTGGCCGCTGTCGCAGCGAAGACCATCTGGAAGAGCCACAGCATGGCCGTGGACACATCATAGGCCTGGCTGGAGAGAAAGAAGCCTGAGAAACCGACGATGGAATTGCCCTGGTCGAGGCCGGAGGCCAGATTGGAGCCACCGAACATCAAGGCAAAACCGAAGGCCCAAAATGCCAACCCGCCGATGCAGAAATCCATAAAATTCTTGGTCAGGATGTTGACCGTGTTCTTGGCGCGGGCGAAGCCAGCCTCTACGAAAGCGAACCCGGCCTGCATGAAGAACACCAGAAAAGCCGCGATCAGCGTCCAGGCGAAATTGAGCGGGGCGTCTGGGTTGCTTTCGACGGTTGCCGCGCCAGCGGGGTCTGCCCCCGCGGCGACCACCGGCGCAACGCTGAGCAATGTGAGGCCGACGATGACAAGTAGCGCGATGTCCCTGAAGCCAAAATTTTTTGTCCTGTACATAAAATCAACTGTCCTCCTGAGTATATAACATGGGCAAGGTAAGTTCCATAAGGTAAACGGTGTCCTCCCAACGTTAAGACTGCTTCACGAACCAATCGTCTTCTTGCGAACTTACACTCCTATTATAGGGGCAGAAACCGGCCGCCGTCTAGTACCCAAACGGGTACTTTTTGGGGCCGGGTGGCGGGCGCAAAAAAAGGCCCTATGTAAGGGCCGTGCGAGACCCTTCGCCTGCGGCTCAGGGTGACGGAGGTTCGGACCTGCTGTCAACGGACTCGGGGAATGGATTGGACGGATGGGCGTTGCAATGCCATGTCTCTGCGCAGGCCGGCTCTGTCACACTGGCCCGCCCTGGTACACGCTGCCATCTGGCATGGTTGCGCCGATGAGGACTGCCCCGCTGAATTTGGCCCCGGCGATCACGGCGCCCGCCAGGTTGGCACCGTACAGGAAAGCCCGCCGCAAGTTGGCCCGGCTCAAATCGGCTCCGCCAAGATCGGCGCCATCCAGCTTCGCCCCGCTCAGGTTGGCCTGCCGCAGGTTGCAGCCCCGCAAATCCGCGCAGAACAGGTACGCGCCGCTCAAGATCGCTTCTTCTAGATTGGCTCCGGCGAGCTGTACACAGTTTAGCTTCGCTTCGTTCAGGTAGCAACGGCGCAGGTCGGCCCGCTCGAGACAGCCTTCGTCTGCGATGGCCCCGCTGAAGATGGCATCACAGGCGAAGGCCCATGTCAGGTTCGCCCCGCTCAGGTTGACGCCCGTCAGGTTCGCTCGATACAGATGCACGCCGTAGAGCCGGGCTTTGCCCAGGTTCGCCCCCTGCAAGTCAGCCTCATCGAGGTTGGCGCCATCCAGCAGACAGTTGCTCAAGTTCGCTTCACGTATGTTGGCACCGTACAGATTGGCCAGGGACATGGCGGCTCCCTTGAGAGAAACTCTGCTCAAGTTCGATTCGACCAGGCTCGCCCAGTGCAGGCTGGCCGCGCTCAGGTCTGCCCCGCGGAGGTCGGCCTCGTTCAAGCGTGCGCCGTCGAGGTTGGCCCCCTTCAAGTCCGCGCCGCGTAGGCTCGCCCCGCTCAGGTTGGCGCCGCTCAGGTCGGCATCGCGCAGGTTGGCCCCGTCCAGTCTGCTATGGCTCAGGCTGGCCAGGCGGAGATTGGCGCGGTTGAGGTCAGCCAGGTAGAGGTTGGTGCGAGAGAGATGGGCGCCGTGCAGGTCGGCGTTCGCCAGGACCGCGCCGCTCAGGCTGGCTCCGCCCAGATTGGCCATCGCCAGGCGGGTGTCGCTGAGGTACACGCCATCCAGGTTGGCTTTGCTCAGCACGGCCTGACTCAGGTCTGTGCCGCGCAGGTTGGCCCCCTGCAAGTCCGCCTGGTCCAGGATGGCGCGATGCAGCTTGGCCTCGCTGAGGTCAACGCTTCTCAGGTTGAGGCCAGCCAGATGCGGGTATCGGTTCAATACCTCTTCTCGCGTGAGCCGGGTGATGGCACACCTCCAGTCGCGAAGCCAGACGCGATCTGATGGTTCACACCGTTACAAACTGGCGCACATATATTACCTGATTTTTGCCCAGAGTGCAAAAACTCCGCCTTGAGCACAGCGGATGCGCGGGATGCGACGGATGCGGGCTTGACTCTCCCCTTTCCTGCCGCCGTAGGTCGGGTTTCCATACCCGACCCTGCGGCGGCGTCATGCTGAGCCGAAGGCGAAGCAATCTCCGGGTTGGTGGCCGTAGCATAGGGCCTTGTGCCCGTGCCTTGTGCCCGTGACGCCCACAAGGGGCTATGCTACATGGCTTCGTCGCCCTACGAACGACTCGCAATGACACTTGGCGGCGTTTCTTCCCCAGTGAGCGGCGCGCCTACACGCCGTGGGGGAGCTCAGCATGATGGATGGGGGCGGCGCCGTGCCCCAATCCGTGCCCTCCTGCCCATCCGCTGTTCTCCGCCGCGCCTTATCGCTCTACCCTTTGCCCATCAGGCGGTCGGCCAGCAGCTCGCCAACCACGGCCAGGTCCTCCGTCGGCAGACAATGCGCGGCCATCGCATCGAACAGCACGTTGGCCGCCGCCGGAAACTCCTCGTTTCCCCGATGCAGGATCACCGCCAGAGCCAGGTGGGGCAGCGTCAGAAACGAAAACGACGCATCGCCATAGCCCAGCGGCCGGCCGCCCAGCGCACGGGCCATCTGCAGCACGTCTTCAGGCTGCGCATCGAACGACCGCGCCAGGCGTTCGTTCGTCTCGCGCTGAAACGCCCCCTCGTAAGCATGTCCGCCGGGCAACTGGCGGAACGGAATCCACTCCCCGCACGGGCGCGCCCCGTCAGCGTGGATGAGATAGTGCGAGAGGACAATCTGAATGGCGCCGTCGGACGGTTCATGCTGAGGCTGTGGGAGCAAGAGTAT
>DAOTYC010000077.1:0-4139 GCA_034435095.1 Anaerolineae bacterium
TTCTCGTCCAAGCTGCCTCCTATCGCTCCCAGGCAACGCATTAAACCATCAATCGTCCAGGCCTCAACGTCCCCAATGTGCCCGCAAAAGTATCATACCCATTTTCACCCCATTGCGCAAATACCACGCCTGTAGCTCCAAGTTGACTTACATTGGTTTATGGCCTATACTTCCTCTGCGTTGGGCGGCCCCCGGCGGCTGACCGATGACTCTTGAAATGCGCGCGACAATGAGATATGCACTCGCAACGTAAATTGGAACACCTGCGGGCGTGCCTTGAAGAGGACGTCAGCTTCAAGACCATCACCACCGGACTGGAGCGATTTCGTCTGGTGCACCAGGCCTTGCCCGAACTCTCCCTTGACGAGATTGATTTGAGCTGTGACTTCCTCGGCCGCAGGCTGAAGGCGCCTCTTTTGATTTCCGCTATGACCGGGGGGACTCCCTCTGCTGAGATGGTTAATCGCAACCTGGCGGCTGCCGCGCAGGAAAGGGGCATTGCTATGAGCGTTGGTTCTCAGCGCGCTGCCCTGAATCACAAAGAACTCGCCGCCACCTATCGCGTCCGCGACGTGGCCCCTGACATCTTGTTGTTCGCCAACCTGGGCGCTGTCCAACTGAACTACGGGTATGGGCTCGCCGAGTGCAGGCAGGCAGTAGATATGATTGGGGCAGACGCCCTTGTGCTGCACCTCAATCCCCTGCAGGAATGCCTGCAATTTGATGGCAATACGAACTTTCGCGGACTGCTCAACAAGATTCGGGCGATTTGCGGCGAACTTCCCTGCCCCGTAGTTGTGAAGGAAGTGGGCTGGGGGTTATCGGCGAAAGCAGCCAGGATGCTGGTAGACGCGGGAGTAGGCGCCCTCGATGTAGCCGGAGCGGGCGGAACGTGTTGGGCCACAGTGGAAAAGCATCGTGCCACACAGGAAAATTGGCGACGCATCGCCGAAAACTTCTCAGACTGGGGCATATCTACGGCGGACTCCATCCGCTGGGTCAAGAAGGCTGTGCCCCAGACACCGTTAATTGCCAGCGGCGGTGTTCGCACTGGCATTGACATCGTCAAATCAATCTGTCTGGGGGCTGACCTTGCCGGAATGGCGCTCCCGCTCCTCAAGCCAGCCACGATCTCAAGCGAACAGGTGTTAGACCGGCTGGATGAGGTCCTGTTGGAAATCAGAATTGCCATGTTCTGTTCGGGTGCGCAGACCGTGCGCCAACTCGATGAATCTTACCTTTATCAACCATAGCCATCGGAGCGAGTCACAGTTGAATCTTGATCAGGCATTCGAGCACTTTATCCCTTATGTCGAGAAAGAGCTTAAAAGCCTCTTTCTGAACATCCCGCCTCACTTGCAGCCTTTCTATGGCATGATCGGCTATCACATGGGCTGGCTGAACGAAGACTTTTCGCCAATGCCGCAGAAATCGGGCAAGCGGCTGCGTCCGATTCTCTGCCTGTTGGCCTGTCAGTCTGCTGGCGGAGACCCGAACGATGCACTTCCCGCCGCCGCCGCGTTGGAGCTCATACACAATTTTTCCCTGGTCCACGATGATATCCAGGACAACAGCGCGACGCGCCGCCACCGGAAGACCGTGTGGACGATCTGGGGTCAACCCCATGCCATCAATGTCGGGGATGGTCTCTTCGCCATTGCTTTTCTTTCTTTGAGCAGTCTTCGGGAAAAGATTTCCGGCCATCGGTTGGGTGCGGTGTATGAACACTTCGCCTCTGCCTGCCTCAGGCTGTGTGAAGGACAATATATGGACATGACCTTTGAAACACAGCTTGAAGTCAGTGAAGCAGAGTATTTGACCATGATTGCGGGCAAGACAGGCGCGCTCTTGGGCTGTGCCTCTCACCTGGGCGCATTGGTAAGCACCGAAAATGGCTTTGTGGCGGAAAAATACAGGGTTTTTGGGGAGAAGCTGGGCCTGGCCTTTCAGATACAGGATGACATCTTGGGCATTTGGGGCGACCCTCAGGTGACAGGCAAGCCCATTGCAGACGATTTGCTCAAACGTAAGAAGACCTTGCCGGTTATCTACGCCTTGGAACGCGAAAAAGAATTGGGTGGGCGCGCCTTACGGGACTTCTACGCTCAAGATTCAATCGCGGAGGACTCTATCCCCACATTGCTAGAGTTGTTGCATGAGTTGCGCGCGCTGGACTACGCTCGACGCATCAACCACCTGTATTGCGATGAAGCTCTGGAACAACTGAGCGCGATTGGTGGCGATCCCGAAGCGAATCTTCTGCTCAAAGAGCTTGTCGAACGCCTCCGCGAACGGTCAAGCTGACCCTTAGCAGAAACGGGCAAAGACCTCATTGCCAAGCAGACGTCCCCTCTTTGTGAGGCGAATGCAATCATCCGTATCCTCAAGCAAGCCCGCTTGAACCAGATATGCTATCTCCTGTCCGTACAGATCACAGAGTTCGATGCCGAACCGCTGTCTGAAAGGCTCTTTAGGAACCCCGTCCATCAGCCTGAGACCCAGAATCAACGTCTCGGAGATTTCCTGGCTCCGCGACGTGCACTCAGCTTCTTCGACGAGGCTTTCGCCGTTCAGCGCACGTGAGGTATATTCCCTCGGGTCGCGGATGTTGCTCCATCTCCGCCCTTGCCAGTATGACCACGCGCCTGCTCCTATGCCCAAGTAAGGGAGATTGTGCCAGTAGATCAGGTTATGGCGGCATTGTCTGGCGGGCAACGCCCAATTGGATATTTCGTAGTGTTCATAGCCTGACTCGGCCAGGAATTCCTCCGCCAGAGTGTACATCGCCGCGCTGAGGTCCTCGTCTACGGCGGGTACGCTGCCGTCCTTGATAAGCTCGTACAGACGTGTGTCCGGCTCCACCGTCAAGGCGTATAGGGAAATGTGCTCTGGCCCCAGCGATACAGCTTTTTCCAGCGTGTTGATCCAGCTCCTGACCGATTGGCCCGGCAAACCAAAGATCAGGTCTATGTTCAGATTGTCAAATCTGGCGTCTCTTATCAGTTGCACCGATTGCATCGCCAACTGGCAGTTGTGGATACGTCCGAGCATAGCCAGCTCGTTATCGTCCATAGACTGAACGCCCAGGCTGATGCGGTTCACCCCCGACTTCCTGAGTGTTCGCAACTGGTCGAGAGTTACGGTGCCCGGATTGGCTTCCACCGTTATCTCGGCCAGGTGTTTTGAGTGCGAACGCACCAACTCCACCATTGCCGCCAGGCTTTCGGCTGGCATAACAGTTGGCGTCCCCCCGCCCAGGTACAGCGTTTCCACTGTGAACTGCCAGGACACAAACGCTCGTTCCAGTTCACATCGGACCGCCCTCTCATACGACTCCATCAGCCAGCCCAAAGTCGAATACGAATTGAAGTCACAATAGGCGCACTTCGCCACACAAAAAGGTATGTGAATATATAACCCAATGGCCTCTATCTCACCCCTCATATATTCGCATAGCATAGTTCCATTATTAGAAACTGCGAGGCCAGGCCGTGTGTCCCTGCATGTTTGACTATGCGAAAAGGCCAGCGGCTCGGCCCCGCGAATAACGAGCGCGAACGCCTCTTATTCTTCCTCAGGCCAATCGAGAACCTGAACCTGTACCCGTTCCCCTGCCGCCACAAACTCTACCGTCTCAGGAATGATGGCCAACCCATTCGCTCTGACCATCGAAGTCAGCACGCCCGACCCCTGCTCTCCCGTCAATCGCGCAGTCCAGCCCCCATCCCGACGGGCCAACATGACGCGGACAAACCCCCTACGCCCACTGTTTGGGACATCATTCTCCAAAATTGCTTCCACAGTAGGCTTCCTCAACTTTGTCTTGCCCTGCATCTTGAGTATGGCCGGTCTCACAAACTGCTCAAATGATACCATGGATGACACCGGATTGCCCGGCAACCCGATCAGAGGAACGCCGCGCACAAAACCAAAAGCCAGAGGCTTGCCCGGCTTCATCCGCACTTGCCAAAAGTCCATCTGGCCCTCGGCGGCCAGGACCTCCTTGACAATGTCGTAATCCCCGACAGACACGCCAGCCGAGGTCAGGAACAGATCAACCCCTCTGCTGATCCCATCGCGGATTTTCGCCGTCAAATCATCCACATTGTCGCGCGCGATTCCCAGGCGAACAGGGATGC
>DAOTYC010000078.1:0-12393 GCA_034435095.1 Anaerolineae bacterium
TGGCCCTGACCGGGGCCTCTCCCTGCTCTTCCTCTGAGCATGGAGAGCCCGCCACTTTTTCGCGGTCGGAGACAGGATAGAAATAGGTAAGTGTGCGCTTCAACTGAGCAACGAAGTTCTCCATCAGCCTGTCCACCAGTTCTGGAGTGGTGATGACAATGAAATTGCCACCTCCGGGGTCGCCGACAAAACTTTGATCGCCGCCATGCTCGTCAACTGCTTTGCCCAGGACTAGAGCAGCCGCCCGCAGGATTTCGTTGCCGGAGACAAACCCGTACAACTCGCTGAAGTCATTCAATCCGACGATACTCAGCAAAATAACTGCCCAATCCTGCTGATTAAGCAGATCTTTCAATCGCGAATCAAGCAGTTTTCCGCCGGGCAGTGATGTGATGGGATCGAACAGGCTCGACAACTTCACGCGATTAAGGGAATTGCGGACGCGCAAACTCAGTTCCTGCATGTCAAATGGTTTGGTCAGATAGTCAACTGCGCCCAATCTCAGTCCAGAAATACGGTCTTCACGTTCTTTGCGTTCTGTTAAAAAGATAATGGGAGTCTGGCTGGTACGCCAATGGCGCCTGATCTGGCGGCACACCTCATAGCCATCAATGTCAGGCAGACGAATGTCCAAGACGACCAGGTCTGGCACATGTTGGCGGCTCATTTCGACTCCATCTGCCCCCCATGCAGCCTGCAGAACCTCGTAGTCCTGCGACTCGAAGTACACGCGCAGCATGTGGGCAGTCTCGAAATCGTCCTCAACAAAGAGAATCTTGCCTTTGCTCAATTTGTGTGCCTCCCACCCCCATCGGCAAGGCGTTGCGCCCGAACTCAGGGGCCAGTCTCAGTCAATTGGCTCTTTGGGAATCTCAAAGCTGCACGTGTTGCCCCCTTGGGCAAAACATTCCGTCTCGACCACGCGATACGTTTTGCCGCCGCTGACCCACTTCAGGCCTTCTTGAATGAGTCCGGCGGCAATGTGGCAAATCGGCCTGTCGGCCTTGCGTCCCCAGCAGACCGGGCAACGTTCTATAACATACACGTAGTGTGTATCCCTTTCCTCAATATGAGAGGGCTGGTCGCTGAATTTAGAGAAAACCTCGGCCATAGCCTTGAGTCCGACTTTCATCTTCGTGGCCGTTGGCAGCACTCTGAAGGCCAAATCTGCCATACCTACAAATGTGGCAAACCCTTGAAGTCCCTCGTTGAAGACCGCCTGGCCAGCCCGCAAACTGAGCGCGCGGCCGCCTCGCGGCCCTACCATATCGTCCAGTGCCCGGTCCAATGCGGAGAACTCGGCAAAGTCCCACTCTTTGTTCAGATTGTTCGGGGGGTAGTTGTCAATGCGATGCTCCAATTGAGCAAGGCGCAGAAGGGCGTTGATCCCATTCTTCCCCAGTATGTCCTCAATAGCTGTCAGAATAATCCGGCCCATCTTGTTGGGGTAGTAATAACCGCTTGGCTCTACAGGTGACACAATGTACCTCCTCCAATTGTGTGAGATTGGGCAATCGCGCTGGCGGCCGCTTGCCCTTTGGCATCTTCAGGAATAGTGTGATCGCATAATGAATTACCTTATTTTACCAATTTTAGCCTGGTAAGTCAACTTTTCATGCAGGCTCAATTCACTGTTCATGTCGAGGGTGCCTGCAATCTTATGTAAAATTTAGTTGAGAACTTGACAAATGGATGAATTTAATCTATAATGATTTTTGTTTATTGCATCTATTAGAATTCCTGAAAACAGTGAACAGCCAACGGGACCGCATGTTCTTGTTTAGTTGGCGGGTTGCAGCGAGGGTAGATGCTTTGAGAATCCAAGAAACCAGTCTGAGCGTTTCCTCTAGCCATTCGCTAATTTTCCATAAGTCCGTTCTATGCGCGATCATGCCCGCCCATGTCAGAATGGCTCCAGTTATTTCAGATTCACGAAGCCTTGCTTCGTAACAACTGACGGTTCGCGGTATGTTTCTTTACAAAGGTATATTGTATGCGTTTGATATACCCTGATCGCGGTCAAAAGACGCTTTGGGAGACGTCTGTGCATCAGCCCGCATTTGCGCCATGGCTATCCTTCCCAGAATAGTCGGGAGGAGAGAAGATTATCAAACTATTAACAGAATTTCAGGAGGGTGAAATGAACAAGCGGACGATTTGGATCATTGTTGCAATTGTGGTACTTTTGGCAATCGCGGCAGCTGTAGTAATTGGCACTGGTGTCCTGAGGCCTAGAGTTGCCCTCGCTAAAGTCGCGATCGTCGCGCCGATGACCGGCGATGTGTCCACGTTTGGTCTGTCGACCAAGAACGGCGCGGAGATGGCGTTCGAGGAATGGAACGCCAAAGGCGGCGTCAATGGCGCGAAGATTGAGTGGGTGGTCGGCGACGACCGGTGCGACCCGCAGGAAGCGCGCAACGCTGCGAACAAGGTGATTGACCAAGACGGGGTCAAATTCATCGTGGGCGCGGTGTGCTCCAGCGCGTCCATCCCAATTTCGGACGTGGCAAATCCGAAAAAAGTGCTGCAGATCAGCCCCACCTCGACCAACCCACAGGTCACCCTTGACAAAGACGGCAAGGTCAAGCCGTACACTTTCCGCGCCTGCTTCATCGACCCCTTCCAGGGAACGGTAGGCGCGCAGTTCGCCCTGAACACGCTGGGCGCCAAGAAGGCAGCCGTGTTGAAGGACGTGGGCAACGACTATGTGAAAGGGTTGGCCGAATATTTCGAGGCGGCGTTTAAGGCGGGCGGCGGCGAGGTCGTGGTCTCCGAGGCGTACACGAAGGATGACACCGACTTCTCGGCCATCCTGGCCAAGGTGGCAAGTGCGCAGCCAGACGTATTGTACCTGCCGGACTACTACAACAAGGTGAGCCTGATCGCCAAGCAGGCGAAAGAGAAGGGCATCAACGTGCCCATGGTCGGCGGCGACGGCTGGGATTCGCCGGACCTGGACCTCGAGGCGGTAGACGGCGGCTTCTTCACTAACCACTACTCCCCAGAAGACCCGCGCCCAGCAGTTCAAGATTTTGTCAAGAGGTACAAGGAGAAATATGGCGATGTCCCTGACGCACTGGCGACGCTGGCCTATGATGCTGCCAATATGCTCTTGCAGGCTATGTCTGATGCTAAGGTCAATGACCCTTCAGTTGTTAAGGACTATCTGAAAAAGATCAAGTTTGAAGGTGTATCTGGGACGATAACTCTTGACGAGAATAACAATCCCATCAAGAGCGCGGTCATCCTGCAGGTGAAGGACGGCAAAGTCTCTTACAAGGAAACGGTCAATCCTTAGGAGATGTGTTTTCCCAGGAGGGCAGCAAAGGGGCTGCCCTCCTATCTTTATTTTCTGATAGCAGAGGCGACGCTTTGGAGGATAACGCTTAATGAAGACTTCTGGGAAGAAGGGATTGGGCATCATTGGTCGCGTCGTAATTGCCCTGCTGGCCCTGGGCTACGCTTACATTTTGCTTCGAGGCCTCATTGACAATCCGGTTCTATTTCTTCAACAGGTCATCAACGGGTTCCAGTTGGGCTTTGTGTACGCGCTAATTGCATTGGGCTACACCATGGTCTATGGCATTGTCAGGCTGATCAACTTCGCACATGGTGACGTGTTCATGGTCGGTGCGTTCGTCAGCTATTTTGCGGTCAGTTACTATGGCGTGACCCGTTTGAAGGTTTTGGAAGTGTTTGGTTCTACGCTTGGCCCTGTCGTTGGCACCGGACTGGTGATTCTGATGGCCATGGCCGTCTGCTCAGCGATGGCTGTCACCATCGAGAGGGTGGCCTACAAACCGCTGCGCAACGCGCCGCGCATCTCCGCCCTGATCACCGCCATTGCTGTCTCTTTCTTTCTGGAATACTTTGCGTCGCTGGATTTTGTTTTCACCTCTAACTTTATCATTTACGAACGCCCCTTCGATTTGATTGTCTGGAGCCCAATCCCGGGCGTCACCATCTCGAACATTATGGTCATCATCGTGGTCGCTTCGATATTATTTCTCCTTTTTCTTCAGTATATCGTTCATCGCACGAAGATGGGCAAGGCGATGCGCGCCTGTTCGTATGACAAGCCTACCGCCCGACTGATGGGCATTGACGTTGACCAGGTCATCTCATTTACGTTCGCTTTGGGGGCCGCATTGGCTGGAGCCGGTGGGGTGCTCTATGCCATTGCTTATCCCCAATTGATTGTGTTTATGGGCATCATGCCGGGCCTGAAAGCGTTCGTCGCCGCGGTGCTGGGCGGCATTGGCAACATTCCGGGCGCTTTCGTGGGGTCGCTGATCATGGGCCAGGCTGAGGTTCTCAGCGCCGGCTATATTTCGACTACCATGCGTGATGCGATAGCGTTCACGATTCTCATCATCGTGTTGATCGTTAAGCCAACTGGCCTGTTCGGTGAACCTGAGGGGCAGAAGGTTTAACTTGATTTCGGATTTGGGATCGCGGATTTCGGATTTGTAGTTCCCCAATCCCAAGCCCGAAATCCTGGGAGGAGTGTATGAAAGGCAGATTCTTGGGACAGCCCTGGACATTTTGGGCGATAGTGGTTGTCATCTTTGCGGTCGTTCAAGTGATCTTTCTGCGTGACTTGGTCACCGATTACATTCAGACGGTCATTCAGTACGCGTGCGTGATGGCCATTGTTGCTCTCGGCTTGAACTTGATTTATGGCTTCACCGGGCAGTTCTCGTTGGGGCAGTGGGGGTTCTACGCCATCGGGGCATACGCCTCGGCGGAAATTACCTATACTTACGCCGGCCGGTTCTCCAGGCCAATCGACCTGGGCTTTACCACCATTGACCTGGGCAGCACGGCGGTCTTCCTGTTTGCGATTCTGTTTGGGGCATGCCTGTCGGCAGCCATCAGCTTCCTGTTCGGGCTGCCCGTATTGAAGATGGGTGGCGATTATTTTGGCATCGCCACGTTGGGTTTTACGATGGTGGTCAAAGTGCTGGCCGACAACTCGGATAAGCTTTTCTTCGAGGAGATGAAGGGGTCGCGCGGTATGGTGGGCATCCCGCAACTGACCACCTGGCTATGGGCCTTCCTGTTCTTGGTGCTTGCCCTGGTCGTCATGCGCAACCTGATCTATTCCACCACAGGCCGCGCCATGGTGTCTGTGCGCGAAGACGAGATCGCCGCCAAGGCTATGGGCATCGACACGGTGCGTTACAAGACACTCGCTTTCGTGATCGGCAGTTTCTACGCCGGCCTGGCCGGCGGCCTGTACGCGCATCTCTACGCATTTCTGCATCCCAGCACCTTTCATTTCGTCAAATCATTCGACATCTGGATTATCGTTGTCTTCGGCGGCGTGGGCAGCATCACCGGTACGCTCATCGCCACTTTTGGCTGGGCTGCCTTGCTGGAAGGATTGCGAATTTTCCTGCCCTCTGGCACGGAGACATGGCGATTTGTGATTTATCCGGTTCTGTTGTTGCTGGTCATGTTGCTGCGCCCTCAAGGGTTGTTTGGCGGAATGGAACTGGGCTTTTTGAAACCCCCCCGATGGCCAAGGAGGCAAAAAAGTGCCGCTACTGAAAATTGAGAAACTGACCAAATTCTTTGGCGGTCTGAAAGCCGTTTCTGATTTCGACTTGACTGTGGAAGAAGGGTCATTGGTTGGCCTCATCGGCCCCAACGGCGCCGGCAAGACCACGGTCTTCAACATGATTACTGCCCTCTATCCCATCACCAGCGGCTCAATAGAGTTCAACGGCGAGTCCATTGTGGGTCTCGAACCGCACCAGGTGACGCATAAAGGCATTGCGCGCACCTTCCAGAACATCCGAATTTTCCCGAACCTATCCGTTTTGGATAACGTGTGCATCGCATATCACGCCCACGCCGGCTATGGTATGTCAGACGCTGTGCTGAGGACGGCTCATTTCGCCAAGAAAGAGAAGGAACTGATTGAGAAGGCCCAAGACTTCCTGGCGGTCTTCAACCTTCAAGACCGACAGGATGATCGGGCTTCGAGCCTGCCCTACGGCGAGCAGCGTCGTTTGGAAATAGCACGCGCGCTCGCTGCTGAGCCCAAGCTGCTCTTGCTCGACGAACCGGCTGCCGGCATGAACCCCAACGAGGTCGTCAACCTGATGGACCTCATCCATTTCATCCGTGACAAATTCAAGCTGACCATTCTGCTGATTGAGCATCAAATGCGGGTCGTGATGGGCATCTGCGAATGGATTACGGTCATGGACTTTGGGGAAGTCATCGCGCGGGGCACACCGAAAGAGATTCAACACAATCCTAAGGTCATAGAGGCCTACTTGGGGCGTGGCGCTGTGGTGGGCGTGAGAGACTAATGACATCCTCTGCCCTGCTGGGATTCTCATGCCTGGCGGGTATGAGCTGGGGGTAAGGACATGTTACTGGAAGTCAACAACCTGCAAGTATACTACGGAGCGATCCACGCGCTTCAAGGCATCTCTTTCAACGTCAACGAGGGAGAGATCGTCACCATCATTGGCGCCAATGGCGCCGGCAAGAGCACTACATTAAACACGATCTGCGGCCTGCTGCGGCCCCGCGAAGGATACATACGTTTCAAGGGGCGGGAGCTGACCAATATGGCCGCCGACAGCATCGTCAAGCTGGGTATCTCCCAGGTGCCCGAAGGGCGCAAGATTTTTGCCAATATGACAGTCCGAGAGAACCTGGAGATGGGCGCTTTTACCAGAACCGACAAGGGCGAGATTCAGGCCAGCATGGACCGCGTATTCCAGAGTTTTCCCCGCTTGAAAGAGCGACTGAATCAGCTTGGCGGAACGCTGTCCGGTGGCGAGCAGCAGATGCTGGCTATGGGCCGCGGCCTGATGTCGAAACCGACCATGCTTCTGCTCGACGAACCTTCGATGGGCCTGGCGCCCATCCTGGTTGAGGAGATTTTCTCGATCATCCAAGAGATCAATCAGCAGGGAACCAGCATCCTGTTGGTTGAGCAGAACGCCAACATGGCCTTGCAGATAGCCAACCGCGCCTATGTCTTGGAGACCGGCCGGGTTGTACTGGAGGGGTCAGCGCGGGAGGTCTTTGCGAACCCTCAAGTAAAAGAAGCCTACCTGGGGGAGTGAGCGACACAGGGCAAACGGGCATTCAAATTCCGGCCCTGTCCGTTCGCCAGATTTGCTGGTTCGCCGATTCGCTCGGTTTGCTCAAACTGATAAGGAGGTGGCGCCTATTGCAACGTATATTGGTGCATCTTGGTGGTTACTCCTTGGCTGTTAACCCAAATTATCTCAGATTAAGTTTTACTGGAGGAGGAACATGCATAAGAGATTTTGGTTTCTGAGTGTCTGGCTGATACTGGCAATGGTGCTGCCGATAGCGTCTCTGGTCAACGCTGCGCCGTTATTGCAAGAGGGGCAAGAATACGTCATCCAGGCGGGCGACACGCTGGCCGGATTGGCCGAGCAGTATATCGGCACGGCGGAAGACGTTGTCGCCATCATCGCAGCGACGGCTGAAAAGGCGGCAACCGATGAGACTTTTGCCAAGATCAACGACCCTGACCAGATCGAGGTCGGGTGGAAAGTTTGGATTCCGTCAAAGGACAAGGCCAAAGAATATCTCCAGCCGTTGCCCGACCTGGGCGGGAAGAAAGTCATTGTTGGCACCGACCCGACCTATCCGCCCTTCGAGTATCCTGATGAAGCCACAGGCGCGTACATTGGCTACGATGTGGACATGGTCAATGACCTCTGTGCGCGCCTGAACTGCAAGCCAGAGTTCGTAGCGACAGCCTGGGACGGCATTTTTGTTGCGCTGGCCGCCGGCGAATTCGACATGGTGGCCTCAGGTGCGACCATCACCGCTGAGCGTGAAGAAATCGTTGACTTCTCGTATCCGTATCTGGTCTACGGCCAGATTCTTTTGTTGGCGGCCGACTCCAGCGCGCAGAGAGTTGAGGACCTGAAAGACAAGCCTATCGGTGTCCAGTTGGGCACGACCAACGACTTAACGGCCACGGAACTGTTCGGCGATGCCAATGTCAAGCGATACGACACCTTTGACATGGCAGTCATTGCGCTGCTGCAAGGCGATGTCTCCGCCGTGGTCATTGACCTGCCATCGGCGGTGGGCTTCATGGAGCAGTACCCTGGCAGGCTCAAGGTCGGGCCGGAATTGACCAGCGGCGAAGCGCTGGGCATGGCTTTCCCGCCCGGTTCGGAGCTGCGCGCTGCTTTCAACGCGGCCCTCGTCCGGTTCAAGGCCGATGGTTCGTATGCCAAACTGTATAACAAATATTTCGGCGGCCCCGAAGCTGCGACGAAAATGCCCGGCCCGGTCACCGAGTTGCTGGTTGTGGGCACAACCGACAAAATGACTGTGTTCGACCCCGCCGATGTGTACGACTTTCACGCCTGGGAAATTTGGAACAACACCGGCGATGGTCTGCTCAACAATGAACCCGGCAGCGCCGGCAAGGCAGTGCCCGGCCTGGCCGAGCGGTATGAAGCCAGCGATGACGGCATGGAGTACACGTTCTACTTGCGCAAAGGAGTAAAGTTCCCTGATGGGACGCCGTTCAACGCCGAGGCAGTGAAATGGACTATCGAACGTGTAATCAAGATGAACGAAGCGTTGGGCGGCGAGGTGGCCTTCCTGGTCAGCGACTACGTAGACAAAGTCGATGTGATCGATGAGTACACAGTTAAGTTCACACTGAAGACGCCGGTCGGCTTCTTCCCCAATCTGGTAGCCAGCAACCCATACAAGATCATCAGTCCGAAGGCCTGGGGCATGGACGCTTATGAGGCGGATAACACGTCCGGCGGCATTGGCCCGTATAAGATCACGAGCTGGAAGCGCGATGAGGAGCTGGTGATGGAGGCCAATCCGGACTACTACGGCAACCCGCCGAAGTCCAAGAAGGTCATCATCCGCTACTTCGCCGACTCGGCCACCATGCGCCTGGCGCTGGAAAAGGGCGAAATTGACATCGCCTGGAAGAGCCTGGCGGGCGTCGATTTGAAGAGTCTCGAGGGCAAGCCGGGCATCGTGATTGAGAGACAGCCGGGCACCGAAATTCGCTACATCTGCTACAACTGCAAGACCCCGCCGTTCGACGACAAACGCGTACGCAACGCCCTGGCGATGATGCTCGACCGCGAGGAAATCGCCGACGTCGGTTTCCAGGGCAACAAAGTGCCTCTCTACAGCATGATCCCGCCCGGATTCCTCGGCCACAACCCGGATTACTATGGCGACGCCGATGTGGAAGCGGCCAAAGCCCTGCTGAAAGAAGTCGGCTTCGACGAGAACAACCCGTTGAAGATGGACTTCTGGTACAGCCCAAGCCACTATGGCGACACCGAAGCCGACGTAGCGGCGATCATC
Organism: Anaerolineae bacterium; assembly: GCA_034435095.1. Taxonomy (GTDB): domain Bacteria; phylum Chloroflexota; class Anaerolineae; order DAOTYC01; family DAOTYC01; genus DAOTYC01. The sequence continues at coordinate 9,358 of DAOTYC010000078.1, forward strand.
AAGGACCAGTGGGAGAAGTCGGGTGTGGTGAAAGTCAACCTCCAGAGCGCCGAATGGGCGACCTACAAGCAGTATCGCAATGCGGGCAACTTGCCGGTTTTCCTGTTGGGCTGGTATCCTGACTATCTCGATTCCGACAACTACACGTATCCATTTGGGCATACGGGCGCTACGGATGGACTGGGGGTCTTCTACAGCAACCCTGAAATGGACAAGCTGCTAGAGGCTGCTCAAGTTGAACGAGACGAAGCCAAGCGCGCTGAACTGTATGATCAGATTCAGAAACTTTGGCCGACCGAGAACCCTACGACGCCTTTTGCTCAGGGGGCTCTGACTGTGGCCTACCGCGAAGGCGTCAAAGGCATCGTGCTTGACCCGCTGGCCCTGTTCCATTACTACCTGGTCTATAAAGAAGGGTAACGTGTTCCTGAGACAGTAAGCTACTTTGATACAAGCGAGGGGCTATCAATCGCCCCTCGCTTGTTTGGCAAATCCGGCAGGAGCTACACTGAATGTCATCTTTGCGAACCTACATCCTGGGCCGATTGCTATTGACACTGCCAATGGTCTGGGTGTTGGTCACAGTCGTATTTTTGATTCTCAGGGTCATGCCCGGCGACCCCTGTCTCGCCATCCTGCGAGAAGGCGCGACGCAGGCGCAGCTAGATAACTGTCGTCGCGGGCTAGGCATTGATAGGCCGCTGTTGGTACAATACACCTCGTATCTGGCCGGCCTGGTTCAAGGTGATTTGGGTACATCTATGACGCGCCGTCGGGCCGTCTCCCTCGAGATCCTCGACCGCTTTCCGGCCACTCTGGAATTGTCAATCGCGGCGATGTTGGTCACCGCGGGAGTTGGCATTTCGACGGGTGCGTTTGCCGCGCAGCATCGCAAAAGTCCGTGGGACTATGTGCTGCGGGTCTGGAGCATCGTGATTTACTCCATGCCGATTTTCTGGTTCGGACTCATCTTGCAGCTCATCTTTGGCCTCAAGCTGGGGCTGCTGCCGACGTATGGACGTGTGGGCGTCGAGCTTGCGCCGCAGGCGATCACCGGCTTCTACATCTTAGATAGCATCTTGACTCTGAACTGGCCGAGCTTGTTCAGCTCGCTCAAACATCTCATCCTGCCGTCGCTGACGCTGGGCCTGGTCTTGTCCGGCATTTTCACTCGCCTCACCCGCGCCAATATGTTGGACGTGCTCAAGCAGGATTTCATCACTGCCGGACGGGCGCGAGGCATCACCGAAACCAGTTTGGTGTACGGCCACGCGCTTAAGAACGCCTTCATCCCCATCCTGACGCTGATGGGCCTGCAATTTGCTCTGCTGCTGGCTGGCGCGATCCTGACCGAGACGACTTTTTCATGGCCGGGGATGGGGCGTCTGCTGGTTGAGCGCATCTATGACCGCGATTTCGCCACGGTGCAAGGCGTAGTTACCCTATTCGCGGTAATGGTGGCGGTGATCAGCCTGTTGGTAGATATCGCCTACGCATACATTGACCCCAGAATTCGATATTAGAAACGCGGCAGGTGAACCTGTGACATGGCAGAACGCAACCGATGACATAAGCCTCTTGGGCCGCTTCCTGCGCGGCCGCCGATGGTATGGCGTCGAATGGTACATCACCGTGGCCGGTGGCCTCATCTTAGTTGCCATTCTATCCATGACCATTCTTTCCATCGCCCTGCCATCTATTCTGCCTTTCGACCCCTCTGCCAATCAGGTTGGCGCGCCGTTCACCCCACCTGGCGGCGGTCCACAGGTCGTTCTGGTGCGGGCAGACTACGAGGCCACGATTGATATACCGGACGGCCTGAGAGGTCTGGGCAAGAACCCGGGTGTAGTCCGCGGCAGCAATGGCAACGTGTATCTGTCCAGGAGAAATATCAAGCGGGAACGCTACGACAATCTGGCCGAGCTGCTGGATGCGCTGAAGTCCCGTAAGATAGATGTTGCGCTGATTGATGCTGAACAGGCTCCTGCCATTTTGGCCGCCAATGCCGGCCAATTCCGCCAGGAGGGCCGTGAGTTCGGTGACCGGTATGTGTTGGGCACCGACCAGCGCGGACGAGATATGTTGAGCCGAACCCTCGCCGGCGGCAAGACGGTGCTGCTGGTGGCCGTGATGGCCGCGGTGATTTCCGGCGTAACCGGCATCGTGTTGGGGCTGATTTCCGGTTTCTGGGGAGGTGCGCCAGACCGGGGACTCTCTCTGGTGATGGACAGTATTTACTCATTTCCGGGCCTCATCCTGGCGATTGCCATGGCCGCCATGCTCGGCCCAGGTGAACTGAATATCGCGATTGCCATAGCCGTGGTCTACATTCCCACTTATTTTCGAGTGGTGCGCGGCCAGGTGCTGTCCATCAAACAGGAGGTGTTTGTGGAAGCCGCCCGTAGCCTGGGGGCCAGGGCCAGCACGGTGCTGTTCCAATACGTGTTCCCCAATGTCATCCCTTCGATTGTCGTCGTGTTTTCCCTCAACGTGGCCGATGCTATTTTGACCGAGGCCGGCCTGAGTTTCATTGGGCTGGGCTTGCAGGAGGTACCCGATTGGGGCTGGGACCTCAGCAACGGCCAGAATTACGTCGCAGCCGGGCAATGGTGGATGATCACCTTCCCCGGCGTGATGATTACGCTGATCACGCTGGGGTTTAGTCTGCTGGGCGAGGGGCTGAGCGAGATTCTAAATCCGCGCTTGATGGAGGGTTAGCGTGTCGGAGCCGCTGGTCAGGATACAGAATTTGATTGTCAATTACCCATCGCGCTATGGCGTCGTGCAAGCGGTGGATGTGCCGTACCTGGAAATCCGCAAGGGCGAAGTGCTTGGCCTGGTTGGAGAATCCGGCTGCGGCAAGTCCACATTAGGCATGGCCCTGCTGCGCATGGTGCGCGACCCTGGCCGCATCGCAGCGGGTCAAATCTGGCTCGGAGAGCAGGACCTGGTTTCCCTTTCGGAGCGAGAAATGCGCGAAGTGCGCGGGCGTCGCGTCTCGATGATTTTTCAGGACCCGATGACCTCGTTGGACCC
>DAOTYC010000079.1:0-18227 GCA_034435095.1 Anaerolineae bacterium
GGTCAGGATGGTGTGCGGCACATACTTGCCCCAGCCGACAATATGGGCGAACTTAGGCATACAGGGCTACTCAATCCTCATAAGCGCGGAAGACCAGGCTGGCGTTGTGGCCTCCGAAGCCGAACGAATTGGAAATAACCGCTCGTACTTGAGCGCGCCGCGCTACATTGGGCACATAGTCGAGGTCGCAGGCCGGGTCTGGCGTCTCGTAGTTGATGGTTGGCGGGATGATGCCCGTTTCGATGGTCTTTAGGCTGGAAATCGCTTCAATCGCCCCGGCAGCGCCCAACAGATGCCCGATCATGGACTTGATCGAGCTGACGGGTATCTTGTACGCTCGCTCGCCGAAGACCGCCTTGATGGCTTTGGTCTCCATTGGGTCGTTCAGAGGCGTGCTCGTGCCGTGCGCATTGACATAATCAATCTCATCTGGGGACATTTCGGCGTCTTGCAGGGCGCGTCTCATGGCCCTGATGGCCCCGTCGCCATCTTCGGCGGGCGCTGTGATGTGGAAGGCGTCTGCGGTCGCGCCGTAACCTGCGACCTCGCCGTAGATTCGTGCGCCGCGAGCTTTGGCATGGGACAGTTTCTCGATGACGAGGAATGCCCCACCTTCGGCCGGCAAGAATCCATCCCGTTGGGCGTCAAAGGGCCGACTGGCGTGTTCGGGGTCGTCATTGCGCGCGGTGATGGCCTGCATCACACCAAACCCGGCCACGGCGAGCGGCAAGATGCCTGCTTCGCTGCCACCGACTACGATGACATCGGCCACGTCGTTGCGGACCATGTGCATCGCTTCGCCGATCGCATTGGCGCTCGAAGCGCAGGCCGAAGTCACCACCATGTTGGGCCCTTTGAGCCCGTGTTTGATGGCAATGAGCCCCGGCGCTGTGTCGGCCAACATCATGGGCACAAAGAATGGGCTGACACGGTTCGGCCCTTTCTCCAGCATGACATCGTACTCTCGGATGAGCGTCCCGATGCCGCCGATGCCCGTGCCAGAGATGACGCCGATGCGGTCGGCGTTTTCAGGGGTCACCTGCAAGCCGGAATCTTTCAGGGCTTCGTCGGCGGCGATGATGGCAAATTGTGAGTATCGGTCCAGCCGTCTCACTTCTTTGGCCGGGAAATAGTTGTTGGGGTCGTAATTTTTCACTTCGGCGGCGATTTGCATCTTGAGTTCGGACGGGTCGAACAGCGTGATGCGCCCTGCGCCAGAACGGCCTTCGGTAAGGGCCTGCCAGGTGGTTGGCATATCTAAACCTAGCGGAGTAATTGCTCCCATTCCAGTGACAACAACTCTCTCTTTCAACGTGTCCCTCCTAACATTGTCCTATCAGACTATTTCTACAACGATATAACACTGACACTGGATAAAAGGTGCGAAGAAACAGCAATCTGCTGAAACGCCCCGATGATTACTCGAAGGACAATCTGCTACTTCGCGTGATTTTAATTGAGAACATACGAACCTACAAATCCGGGACGCAGTGGGCTATTCCCATACCAATTCGGGACACAACCAGCCGGTGTCAGGTGTCGTGTCCGTGTCTTGACTAAAATCGCAAACTGCCGTACAATACCGATGCCATTGGTCTATCAGGCGCGAGAGAAGAGGCCCCCCGCATTTTGGGGTGAAAGAGCCTCTTTTATATTTGGCTTTTATCCACTTTCAAGGAGAAGAATACACCCATGGAACAGTTGGAACTGAACGTCGAAAAGCGAACTATCGTTGGCAAGCAGGTCAAGCAGCTCAGGGACAAGGGCATTATCCCGGCAGTCGTTTTTGGACATGAAATTGGCTCTCTGGCTATCCAGGCGCCCGAGAAGGCACTGCGGACAGTTCTCAGCCGGGCCGGAACGAACCACCTGATTGCTTTGAAGGTGCAAGGGCAGAAAAAACCCACGCTGGCCCTGGTGCGAGACGTGCAGCGCGATGTCATCAAGGGGACGGTCACCCACGTTGATTTTCAGGCGGTGGTGATGACCGAGAAAATCCGTACCACCGTGCCGGTTCATTTCGTCAGCGACAGCCCGGCCGTGCTCAGCGGGCTTGGGATGCTGTTGCACGACCTGGACGAGATTGAAATCGAATGCCTGCCTGGCGACCTGATTTCGCACATTGACGTGGACCTGTCTGCTCTCAAAGACCTGGACGACGCGGTGCACGTCAAAGACCTTCACGTGCCGCCTACCGTCGCCATCCTTAACGATCCGGAAGATATGGTGGTTCATGTCGCTCGCATCGTCGAGGCCGCAGAAGAGCTTGAAGCTGCGCCAGAGGAAGCTGGCGAGGTTGAGGTAGTCCGCAAGGGCAAGGCTGAAGAAGAGTAGTTCGAATTATCTGTCAAGCCTGCTGCCGATTTGAGCCCACGCTGAAGCGTGTACTGCGAGCCCCGTTGTGGACGATGCGCGTGCTCGCGGTTCACACTTCAGCGTGTCCTTGTCCTGCTCTCAGCCGGGCCAGGTGGCCTATTCGGGCAAGACACCCGGGCCCATCAGTGGGCCAATCGGCTCTTCGGTCGGCGGCAGACCGCCCGGCCCAATGAGAATGTCCGGCTCAGGCTGTGGCGGCTCGGGTTGCGGCTGTGGTTCCGGCTGCGGCGGCTCAGGCTGTGGTTCCTGGATGACATTGACCCGTACCGTCTGATAGGCATCCATCGCGCCATAGGTGCTGACGCGGAAAGTGTAATCGGTGGAGTTCTGTGGGCAGACCTGCATAGTGCCGTTTTGTCCTACCGGCTCATTGTTGATGTAGAACTCGTTACCGTGGCTGGCGCTCCAGGTCAAAGTTGAACAACCCTGCGGCCCGATTTCGGTTGGGTTCGCGCTGATGCGAATGGTCGGCGTGACAATGGCCATGATGATGCGCACGGTGACCTTGTAGTCGGTGCTGCTGCCATCGAGGCCAACAACGCGCAGGACGTAAGTCGTATCTTTCTGCGGCCAAACCTGCTGCGACCCCTGCCCTGCGACGCCGCCGCCGTTCAGGTAGACCTCTCTGGCGTTCTGTACGTTCCAAATCAGCGTGGTCGGATCGCCCGCGTACACATCTGGTGGATTGGCTTCGAATTGAACTACCGGCGACGGCTGGTCCTGATGTACGTCAATCCGAACCTCGCGGCGTTCCTCACGGTTGTCCCACAGCACGGCGCGCAGCACATACGTTGTAGTCCTGCCTGGGCAGATTTGTGCGCTGCCGTGGCCCGACACGCCGCCCTCCTGGCTGCCGTCGCTGATGTATACCGCCTTGACTCCATCCACATCCCAGCGCAGAACGGTACACTCGCCCCTCCTGATCTGCGTCCGGTCGGCACGGAAGTTGATGTTGTAGCCCTGTCCCTGAACGTTAACCGTGATTTGCCGCTCGATCCTCTGCCCGTCGGTCAGGATGACGATGAGGCGATAGGTCGTCGTCGTGCCTGGACAGATGGTTCGGCTCTCATGGCCGGTTACGCCCTGGTCGCCGCCACCACTGTTGAAATACACCGCCTTGACCCCGTCAACATCCCAGCGGATGGTGGTGCACTGTCCGGCATTGATAGTGGTCGCATCGGCGCGGAAGTTGATGTTGACTGCGGGCGTCGGCGTGGGCGCAGGAGTCGGTTCCTCGACGACGGGGACATTCTCCACGCAACTGGCGGCGACATAGGAGGCCGAAACCCAGCCGTGAGCCGTCCCATAACGGATTCGCCACCAGGTGCCAGCTGCATTACGGCCGGTGATCTGGGCCGTTTCGTCTTGTCCCATTCTGCCCAACACGCCGAACCCTGTGCCTGGCCCGCTGCGCACGTTCAATGTCCTGGCCTGGACAATAGCCAGTGGCGCACACGGCGCCGGCGACGGAATGGGGGTGGGGGCGACAGGCGTGATAGTGGGCTGCCCAGCCTGTACCACAGTAATGACCACCGGCGCGGAAACGGGCGCGAGATTCTGGCCGTTGACGCTGCGGGCTTGCAACGTGTATGCTCCCGGTTGCGCAGGCACCCAGCGCAGCATCAGGTTCAACTGTATCGGCAGGGTCTGGCCGGGCGGCGCCGAAGCAATACCGGTCAGCATGTTGTTGACCCACATTTCAATCTGAACGATGCCGGCCATATCGGTCGCCGTAGCGCTGATGATGACTTCACTGCCGACGGCGAAATTGCTGCCGTTGACCGGCGAGCTGATGGTCACCATCCCCGGCGCGGTCCCCTGGTTCACGCCGCTGAAGGCAACCAGCAGCACGACCATCACGCCGACGGTCGCCAGCAGGCCGCGATATTTGATGGAACGCTCCGTTGGCTCGCTTTTCAAGACGCTCATCTCAACACCTCCTTGGCTGAGTCCCTGCAAGTTCAACCAGATTTTTCAGACGGTCTTTTCACCTCTACATCAAATGCATACCTATCGCATCATCAACGGTTGATCCGGCTCTTCGGTCGGCGGCAGGCCGCCAGGGCCGATTATGAACTCGGTTGGCTCTGGAACCGGCGTTGGCGGAGGCGGCAACGTTGGCTCCGGCGCCGGCGTCGGCGGAGGGGGCAGCGTTGGCTCAGGTTCAGGCTGCCTGACGGTGACCCGCACGGTCTGATAGGCGTCCATCGTGCCCAGCGTGGAGACGCGGAACGTATAGTCCGTTGTCTGTGAGGGGCAGACCGTTTGGCTGCCGCTTTGCCCTACCGGTTCGTTATTGATGTAGAATTCATTGCCGTGGCTGGCGCTCCAGGTCAACACACTGCACTGCCGTCCCACAATTTCCGTCGGGTTCGCGCTGATGCGGATGGTCGGCGTCGCAATGGCGATAATGATGCTGACGGTGACCCTGTATTCGCTGCTGCTGCCATCCAGGCCGATGACGCGCAGGACATAGGTCCTCTCTCGCTGCGGTGAGACCTGTTGCGAGCCTTGCGCCGGCACGGCGTTGCCATCCAGGTACACGTTCCGGCCATTTTGCACACTCCAAGATAGGGTGGAAGATTCCCCGACATGGATGGTCGGTGGGTTCGCGCTGAACTGCACGACCGGCGGCGGCTGGTTCTGGTGGACGGTGATGGTCAGACCATCCTGACTTTGTTGGCCGTTCTGCCACTCGACGCGCAGGATATAGGTGTTGGTGCTGGGCGGGCAGACCTGCGTGCTGCCTTGCGCGGCAACCTGTTGTTCTCCCTGACCCTGATTGAGCAAGACGCGCCGGGGGTTGGTTACCTGCCAGCGCAGGACGGTGCACTCGCCCCTGTTGATGTCGAGGCGGTCGGCCCAGAAATTGATGGTCCCTGGCCCCTTTTCAACCTTGATCTGGAGTTCGCGCCGCTCTTCATAGTTATCCCAACGGATGGCACGCAAGCGGTAGGTCACCGTCTCTCTGGGGCAGATTTGCGCGCTGCCGTGAGCGGAAACGCTGCCTTCCTGCTTCCCATCGCTGATGTATACCGATTTCGCGCCATCCACATCCCAGCGGAGGATGGTGCAGTCGCCTTCCTTAAGCTTGGTGTTATCGGCGCGCAGATTGATGTTGACGCCCTGGCCCTGCACCGTCACCGTCAGCGGACGTTCAACGCGCTGATTGTTGGTCAGAATGATGATGAGCCGATAAGTCACGGTAGTGGCCGGACAGACGGTCTTGCTACCCTGGCCGGCTACGCCCTGATCGGCTCCGCCCTCGTTGAGGTACACGGCGGCGACGTTGTTGACCTGCCAGCGTATGGTGGTGCACTGGCCCGGGGCGATGGTCGGGTTGTCGGCCCAGAAATTGATGTCCGCTGCCGGGGTAGGGGTGGGCGCCGGCGTGGGCTGATCGACAATGGGTACTCTGTCGGTGCAACTGGGGGTTACATAGGAGCCAGAGACCCAGCCATAGGTTGTGCCGAATCGGATCTGCCACCAGGTGCCGGCGGCATTGCGGCCAACGACCTCGGCCGTTTCGTCTGCCTGCAGGCGGCCCAGCGTGCTATAAGTCGTCCCGGGCCCACTGCGGACATTCAAGGCTTTGGCCTGCACGATGACCATCGGCGTACAGCCTGTAGGCGTCGGCGGCGGAGTGGGAGCGATTGGTATCGCTGTCGCTGTTGGAGTGTTGGTGGATTGGGGGGTAGCCCCCTGCTGCACCGCTACTTCCACCGCAGGAGAGGTGAGGGTTTCTTGCTTGCTGTTAACGCTCCGCGCCTGCAGCTTGCGCAGCCCGACGCTATCCGCCTTCCAGGCTAACACGGCAACGACATTGGTCTGTGGCTGTCCGTTCGGCGTCGAGGCGGAGGCAACCATCTGACCGTCAACCCAAAGTTCGACCTTGACGACACCTGCAGGGTCGGTGGCCGACACATTGGCCTCCACGTCCTGCCCCAGCGTCAGAGCAGCACCCGCGGCCGGCGAGTTGATCAACACCGACGCTTTCGACTCCGGCGTGGCCGGGCCGGCGCAAGCCAAAATGATGGCGGCCAGCAGACAGACCGTAAGAACGACGACGAAATAACGGGACGGTTTGGCTCGGCGCAGTGCGGGGAACTCATCCAACACGCCCGACACACAGGGCTTGAAATGCTCCATAATAATTCGCACCTCCTTCGGCTTAATGGGGAAACACGGTGCAACATCTTGGTCGGGCTATGTGCACTGTGTATCAATCTGGAACTTATTCTACCACAGAATGGCCTATTCGGTCAAACTGACAGTTATTTGGGGTGCGTTCCACCAGTTGACACAATACCTGAATTGTGCTAACATAAGGCTACAATTACCGGTCAACCTATCAGGTCAGCGGCTGAGCCATTGGCCTTTTTAGCCCGACTTGATCCGTGTTTCTGGGCCACGACTGGCCTTTAAGGCAATTGTCGCGCCCAGAGACGACTCCTTGACCAAAACACCATCGCAGTGCGGCTAAATTAATCGTTTTGAGGAGTACTCCTTTATGCCAAACGGACAGGTGCTGCTTAAAGTCGTTGGACTCAGCAAGGCTTTCCGTGGGCTGCTGGCCGTTGACAACTATGCTGTAGAGCTGAGGCCGGGCGAAATCCTCGGTGTGATTGGGCCAAACGGTGCGGGTAAGACCACCGTCTTCAACCTGATCACCGGGTATCTGCGGCCCACACACGGCACAATATGGTTCGATGGGCGTGACATTACCCATCTGCCTCCCAATCGAATCGCCACGCTGGGCATCGGCCGGACCTTCCAGAACATCCGCCTGTTTTCCAGCATGACTGTGCTGGACAACGTGAAAGCGGCCCAGCAACTGCGCGACCCCGACAACCTGCTGACCACCTTGCTCAGTTGGCCTTCATTCCTCGCCCGCGAACGTCGGCTTACCGACAGGTCTTTGGAACAACTTGCGCTCTTCGACCTGGCAGACAAAGCCAATACGATGGCCACCGGCCTGTCCTATGGCGACCGCCGGCGGCTGGAAATCGTCCGTGCGCTGGCCCTGCGTCCACGCCTATTGCTGCTGGACGAGCCGACCGCTGGCATGAACCCCAGCGAAAGCATGGATGCGCTGAAGCTGATTCTGCGTATCCGTGAAGAATACGACCTGACCATCATCATCGTTGAGCACAACATGCCGCTCATTATGCAACTGTGTGAACGCGTCCAGGTGCTGAGCTACGGCAAGATCATCGCCGAGGGGACGCCCGAACAAATTCGCAACGACCCGCAGGTCATCGAAGCCTACCTGGGAAAGGCTAAGTTCAATGCTTAAACTCGAAGATGTCCAGGTCTATTGGGGCGAAGTTCACGCCCTGAAAGGCGTCAGCCTGGAGATTGAACAGGGTGAACTGGTGAGCTTATTGGGATCAAATGGAGCGGGCAAATCTACCACGCTCATGACCATCTCCGGCATCGTCAAACCGCGCGCCGGCCGCGTCATCTTCGACGGGCAGGACCTGACGCAGCGCAGCGCGTTCGATATTGTGAACCTGGGCGTGATTCACTGCCCAGAGGGGCGACGGATCTTCAGCGGCCTGACCGTGTATGAGAACCTGCTCATGGGCGCGGTTCGGCGTACAGACCGCCGCCAGGTGGCCCGCGACCTGGAGCGGGTGATCGCCCTGTTCCCCATACTGGGCGAACGACTGCGCCAGAACGGGGCGACGCTCAGCGGTGGGGAGCAACAGATGCTGGCCATCGCCCGCGCGCTCATGGCCGACCCGCGTCTGCTCATGCTGGATGAGCCCTCGCTCGGCCTGGCGCCGGTCATCGTGGAAGTCATTTTCGAGGTCATTCAGCAACTCCATCGCGAGGGTGTGACCATCCTCCTGGTCGAGCAAAACGCCCGCCAGGCCCTGCAGATAGCCGACCGTTGCTACGTGCTCGAGACCGGCCGTGTCGTCATGAGCGGCCCGGCCGAAGAGTTGCGCGCCAATCCTGAAGTCCAACGCTTCTATCTGGGAGGCTAGACGGCATGACTTCTCTCGAATTCTTCCTTCAGCAGGCCATCAATGCGGTCAGCATCGGCAGCCTCTACGCGCTGATGGCCATCGGCCTGGCGATGGTGTTCGGCATCCTGCGCCTCATCAACTTCGCACACGGCGACATCATCATGGTCGGCAGTTACACCACATTGATGCTGATGTTGGTCGGTCTGCCGTTTGGCGTCGCGGCCATCATCGGTGTATTGGCCAGCATGGTCGCCGGCCTCATCATGGAACGGGTGGCCTACCGCCCCATCCGCGGCGCGCCAGATGTCGCCATGCTTCTGACCTCGTTCGCCGTGACCATTTTTCTCGAAAACTCGGCCATTCTGCTTTTCCAGCCCACTTCACGGCCATTTTCCGCGCCCTCAATACTGACCGGCGCGCTGCAATTCGGCAACCTGCGCGTCTCCTCCATTGACCTGATCGCCATCGGCGTCACCATTATCCTGTTGTTGCTGTTGACGTTCTTCGTGACCAGGACACAGATCGGCATCTCCATGCGGGCGGCCTCGACCGACCTGCTGGCGGCCCGCCTGATGGGCATCAATGTCAACACTGTGATCGCTTATGCGTTCGCTATTGGTTCGCTCATGGCTGGCATCGTTGGCGTCCTCTGGAGCGCACGTGTCGGCAAAATTGACCCGCTGATGGGGTTCTATCCGGTGCTTAAGGCCTTCGTTGCCACTGTGATCGGCGGATTGGGCAGCATTCCCGGCGCTATCTTAGGCGGCTACGTGCTGGGTACATTGGAAATCTTGCTGCAAGGGCTGTTGCCGGCCTCCTTGACGCCATTTCGCGATGCCTTCGTGTTCATCGCGCTGATCATTTTGCTGCTATTTCGGCCCAATGGCATCCTGGGCCCCACGGAGAGGGAGAAGATCTGAAATGCAACATCGGCTATACAACCTTCTCACCATCGTGCTTCTGTTCGTCTTGCTCGCCGGCTTGCTGGCTTATGCGTCCCTGGCCGCCAGCGCGTATATCCAACGAATCATTGTCCTGCTTGGCATTAACATCATTCTGGTTGTCAGCCTGAACCTATCCAACGGATTCACTGGCGTCTTCTCGCTGGGCCACATTGGTTTCATGGCTATCGGCGCGTACACCGCCGCGATCCTCACCCTCCCACTCTCACTTAAAAAGGTCAATTTGCCCGACCTGCCCGCCTGGCTCTCAGGTGTCGAATTGCCCTTTTTGACGGCTACTCTGTTGGCCGGCGTGCTGGCGATGCTCATCGCCTTCCTGGTCGGGCTTTCGTTGATGCGCCTGAGTGGCCCCTATGTTTCAGTTGCAACGATGGGCTTTTTGGTGATCGTTCAGGTCGTGCTCATCAACTGGGATTCGATGACCCGCGGCGCAAGGACCTTCGCTGGTGTTCCTCCTTATACCACACTGTGGTGGGTGTGGGGCTGGGCGGTGCTGACCATATATATTATCTGGAGGTTGGGCCACTCCTCATTTGGCCGCAGCATGATGGCCGTCCGCGACAATGACATCGCGGCGCAATCGTTGGGCATCAGCGTGATGAAATCGCGTTTGCTGGCGTTTTGCATCAGCGCGTTCTTCACTGCTGTGGCGGGTTCGCTGTGGGCCCACTTCATCATGTCGTTCTCGCCCAAGTCGTTCTATTTTGTCCAGACCTTCAGTGTCATCACCATGCTGGCCGTCGGCGGCATGGGCTCGGTCAGCGGGTCGGTGATCGGCACGGTGCTGATCACCGTATTGTCCGAAGTGTTGCGCAATGCCGAGCGCGGCATTGACCTGGGTTTTGTGTCCATTCCTCCTGTCTACGGCGCCAGCCAAATTGTCATGGCTGTCCTGTTTGTGCTGATTATCGTGTTTCGCCCGAAGGGCCTGCTGGGGGACCGAGAGATTGACTTCAATTGGCTTTGGTCCCGTCTCTTTTGACGAAAGGGGGTGAGAGGTCCGACATCCTTTGACATCCGGGTTCAATTTTGAGTCGCGCATGTTGTCTGTTCTGACTCGTTATGGGCAAGAAGGAGGATTTGAAACGATGAAACGACGTATGCTTTTGACCGTGCTGCTTATCGTTAGTTTGCTGAGCGGTGTAACAGCCGCGTTCGCCGCCGAACCTAGCGGCGAGCCAATCAAGATTGGCGCCATCTACAACATGACCGGCGCGCAGTCGTCGCTGGATGGGCCGTCAGCCAACGGGGCCAAGCTGGCCGTCAAGGAGATCAACGCTGCCGGCGGCGTACTGGGTCGGCCGCTCGAGCTGGTGCTGTACGACGGCAAGACCGACGCTGCCACGATTGGCAACGCGGCCACGCAGTTGGTCGAGTCCGACAAGGTGGTGGCCATGATGGGCTTCAGCGACACCGACATGGTGCTGGCTGCCGCGCCCATCGCTGCGCAGGCTGGTCTGGTGTTCGTCACCTCTGGTGCCACTTCGCCCAGGCTGCCGGAGCAGGTGCCCGATTACCTGTTCATGGCCTGCTTTGGCGACAACGTGCAGGCTGCTGCGGGTGCGGAGTATGCCGTCAACACGCTGGGGGCCAAGACAGCCTATCTGCTCATTGACAAGGGCATGGAGTTCACCCTGCTGCTTGGCAAGTACTTCAAGGAGCGATTCACCGAGCTGGGTGGGCAGATTGTGTTGGAAGATACCTATCAGACAGGTGACAAGGACTTCTCGGCCCAGATCACCAAGCTGAAGGCGCTGGGCACGATGCCGGACATTTTGTACATTTCGTCTGGGCCGGACGATGCGGGCACCATCGTCAAGCAGTTCCGCGACGCTGGTCTGGACAAGCCCATCATGAGCGGTGACGGCTTCGACACGCCGTTGCTGGTTCAAATTGCTGGTAAGAGTGCGGACAATGTGTACTTTGCCACCCACTCGCTGATCAACGCCGAGCTGGGCACTGAGGCGGTCAAGAAGTTCATGGCGGCCTACCAGGCCGAGTATGGCAACCCGCCGGAGAATGCTTTTGCCGGCTTGGGCTATGATGCTGCCCGGCTGTTGGCCGATGCCATCCAGCGTGCTGGCTCGACCGACCCGGCGGCCATCCGTCAGGCATTGGGTGAGACCAAGGACTTCCCTGGCGTGACCGGCACGATCACTTATCCGGCTGGCGAACGCATCCCGCAGAAGGGCGTGACCATTATCCTGGTCAAGGACGAACAGTTCACCCTGGCCGCCGAACTCGTGCCTGAGAAGGCGCCGGCGCCCTGAGCTATATCCACGACCGTCGAGGCTGTAGAGACGCGACCAATCGCGTCTCTACAGGTCTTTTCACAAGGAGATATTGAATGACCAAAAATCCTTACGAGATTCAGCATTGGAATTCGGCAGATTTTAAGGAACATCCGTTTGAGAAAGTCATTTTGCCGCTGGGGTCGCTGGAGAGCCACGGCAATCACCTGCCCTTTGGCACGGATTCTCTGACCCCTCACCTCATTGCCCTGGAAGTGGCGGCGCGTGTGCCCAAGACGGCTGTGCTACCGCCGGTCAATTACGGCGTCAGCGAACACTACAAGCAGTTTCCTTTCACGGTTTCCCTTCAGTTCGAGACTGAAATCGCCATCCTGCGCGACATTCTGGAGTCGGTCTACCGCGAGGGCATCCGTAAGGTCTTCATCATGAACGGCCATGATGGCAACATCGCCCCGATTGAAATTGCCGCCCGCACGGCCAAGGTCAACCACCCCGACTTCAAGATTGTCTCGCTGGATGCCTGGTGGCGGCTGGTGGGCGACCTGGTGCCGGCGGGCTTCTTCGAGGTCTGGAATGGACTGGGGCATGGCGGCGAAGGCGAGACTTCCATCTGCCTGGCCCTGTTCCCAGACCTGGTGGACATGTCGAAGGCAGCCGGCGTGGTGCCGCACCTGCCCCCACACGTGGACATTAAGTGGACTTTCAACGAATTGACCAACACCGGTGCATCGGGCGACCCGACCAAAGGCACACGCGAGAAGGGCATTAGGATGAAGGAAATTCTGGTTGACACCATCGTCCAGATTTTGAGCGACCTGGATAAGAACAACTGGGACTACCGCTCGCCGGAGATCAAGTGAGCCTGGCCCACTCGGCCTGGATATGAACGGGGGCATCTTGCCCGAAACCACACAAGGCCTGCCAGACTTTCGAGAACTGGCAGGCCTCAGTATCGAAAGCCACGTCTTTTCCACGGATTTCCAGCCAGACGCCTGCCTCTGCACATCAGGCATGGTTGGGAATGGACTATTCTCAAGCCAGACCCGCCAGCCTGTATGTCGCATATCATACCAAATTTAGGGCAGGGTCATTAAGATACTGCCACATTTGTTCTATTAGGGAGGTATTTGCAATGAGATGGTCATGGAAAATCGGCGAATTTGCCGGAATTGGCGTGTACATGCACGCGACCTTCTTGCTGTTAATCGGTTGGATAGCCCTAAGTTACTGGATTCAACAGCGCTCCATGGCGGCGGTTTTGGGCGGGGTCGGGTTCATTCTGGCCCTTTTTGCGTGTGTGGTGATGCACGAATACGGCCATGCTCTGACAGCCAGGAAATACGGCATCAAGACGCGCGATATCACTTTGCTGCCGATAGGCGGTGTGGCCCGGCTGGAGCGTATGCCCGACAACCCCGTCCAGGAGTTGTGGGTAGCATTGGCCGGCCCGGCGGTAAATGTGGTCATCGCCGTAGTGCTCTTTGCTTGGCTGGCGATTAGCGCCAGTCTGGTACCAATTGAGACTCTGGGAGTGACCAGCGGTTCTTTCCTGGAGCGGCTGATGGTTGTCAATTTGTTCCTGGTCGGGTTCAATCTGATACCTGCGTTTCCGATGGACGGCGGGCGTGTCCTGCGCGCCTTGTTGGCGATGAGGATGGAATATACCCAGGCGACGCAGATTGCTGCCAGTGTGGGGCAAGGCCTGGCCTTAATGTTCGGGTTCTTAGGCTTCTTCTACAATCCCTTCCTGCTTTTCATCGCTTTCTTCGTGTGGATTGGTGCTGCAGGCGAAGCGCAGATGGTACAAATGCGTTCAGCGCTGGCCGGCATCCCAGTCAGTCGTGCCATGCTGACCGACTTCCGTACTCTGTCACCGCGCGATAGCCTGGCTCAGGCGGCCGAGGCCGTCCGATCAGGGTTCCAGCAAGACTTTCCTGTCACCGAGAACGGACGGGTTGTCGGCGTGCTGACGCACCGTGAACTGATCAGCGAGCTGGTGAGCAAAGGCCCAGATGCTTTGGTGGAAGAAGTCATGCGCCGCGATTTCCAGACAGCCGACTCGTATGACATGCTGGAAGTAGCCTTCGCGCGCCTGCAAAGTTGCCAGTGCCATACATTGCCTGTGCTGCACGGTGGACAGTTGGTTGGCTTGCTGACGATGGACAGTGTGGGCGAGTTCATGCGCATTGAGTCCGCGATGAAGGCCGCTCAGCGGTTCACCCAATCGAGCAAGTAGGTTACGTCCGGCACAGCGCCCACAGGTGCATCCGAAACTTCAAGGAAGCAGACGCATACGGCGTTTCCCCGCAGCCACCGAATCGGGCTGGCCGCCATGCTGAACCGAAGTCCTGAGCGTAGCGAAGGAGCAGCGAAGCATCATTTGCCGGAGGCGAAGCATCTTGCGCTGCACCGCCGCTGGACAAATATGGCAGTTGAGGCGATAATACGGCGGTGCAATCTGGATATATCGTCGGAGAGGATATGAATAACCTGCCACTGGGTAAGCTGCCGTCAGAGTTCCTGGCCGACTTGCTGCATCGCTACACGCGAGCCGATGAGCGCGTGCTGGTCGGCGCATCTATTGGGGAGGACGCCACCGTAATTGATTTCGGGACGACCTACCTGGCAGCCAAGACCGACCCCATCACGTTTGCCACCGATGAAATCGGCTGGTATGCCGTACAGGTTAACGCCAACGATATCGCCGTATGCGGCGGCGTCCCACGATGGTTCCTGGCCACCGTTCTTCTGCCGGAGGCTCAGACCGATGAAAAGCTGGTGGACGACATCTTCCGACAATTGTCCGAAGCCTGTGAGCAGGTAGGCGCCCTGCTCTGCGGCGGCCATACCGAGGTCAGCTATGGCCTCGAGCGGCCTATCGTAGTCGGCCAGATGCTGGGCGAGGTCGCACCCGGCAGGCTGGTGCGCAGCAGCGGCGGCCGGCCCGGCGATGACCTGCTGCTCTCCAAGGGCATTGCCATCGAAGCGACGGCGATCATCGCCCGAGAAAGGGGCGATGAACTTGTGGCGCGCTACAGCGATGCTTTCCTGGCCCGTTGCCGCAACATGCTGCATGAGCCTGGCATCAGCGTGCTGCGCGAGGCCCGCCTGGCCGTTGAGGCCTTGCCCTGCGGGGCGATTCACGCCATGCACGACCCGACCGAAGGCGGCCTGGCGACCGGTGTCTGGGAGATGGCCACGGCCTCCCAAACCGGCGTCTGGCTGGACGGTGACGCTCTACCCGTGCTGCCGGAAACACGGACTTTGTGCGCCGAATTCGGTCTGGACCCGCTGGGCGTCATCGCCTCCGGCGCGCTGCTGGTCGCTCTCGACCCGGCGTATACCTCTCAGCTCCTCAAACTGTGGCAGGCGGAGGGCATTGCCGGCGCCGTGATCGGCCGGCTGACGGACGCAGACGGAGGCATGGTGCTGTCTCAAGGCGGCAGCCGGCATCCACTGCCTCGCTTTCGCCGCGACGAGATTGCCCGTCTGTATGAGAACACAGGGGGACGCTGCTGAGTACGGGGCCGTACCCAGCCTGCTGAGACCATGGCCTGCCTACGCCGATGGCACAGGACAGGCGTTCGACACGGTTATAGTCATGACCGTCGCCTGGCCCGCGCTGGCCTGTTCGTAAGCGTCACGCAGGGCAGCGAAGATTTCGTCCAGGTCGCCCCAGATGACCGTGCTCATCGTGCCCACCTCAAGCGTCAGGCCATGTTGACGCAGCACGGCCAGGAACTGCTCGATTGCAGCGGCGAGGTCTGCGCCACCGAGCACGTAGAAACTGACTTGCACCGAAACGCCCATGTTGGACTCCTGTCTACCCCGAACGCACGGCCACGCCGAGGAACGCACCCAGTTGACCTCTGGAGCTTTCAAATCTGGACAGCAAGCCGGGCCACACGGCCGTGCGTATCTCCATATCCACAGGCTGGCCTGGCGCTGCCTGGCGAACCAGCCGGCGCAGCTCGCCCGCCGATAGAAAACGGGCCCGGCTGTAAGGGGTTGGTATGAACAGGCCGACCAATCGCCTCCAGACGGCCAGCGCGCTCCAGCGGTTCAGCGCACAGACCATGACGCCGCGACGGGCGACGCGCATGGCTTCGCGCAGCGCAGCGACCGGAGAGGGCATGAACTCCAACGCGGTGATGATTGTCACCACATCGTATGAGTGGTCAGGGAAGGGCAGCGCAGCCCCGTCGGCCAGCGCGACTTCAAACGCAGCATCTCGGGCCAGGGCTTCTTCGAGCATGGGGCGGGAGATGTCAATGCCATGCACCCGCCAGCCCAGCTCGCGCTTGAACCAGCGCGAGAAGTGGCCTGTCCCACAACCCACCTCCAGCATTGTGCCCGGCCGACCGAAGTCGGCCAGCAGCCTGGCCATCAGGGCCCTTTCCTGGGCATCTATGCGCTGACCGGCGGGCGTCTCAAACCAGGCCTCATATTGTCGCGCCTCTTCTCGGTCAAAGGCCAGCTTGTCGTTCATGGTTGTCTCTCTTCAGCGCGTCGAACAACTGCTCACTCAGGGCAACGAAACGGGGGTCGGACACGATGCGGTGATGGCGCGGGCGCGGGAAATCAACCTGCACTTCCAGGGAGATGCGTCCGGGCCGCGGCGACATCACGTACACCCGGTCGGAGAGAAACACGGCCTCTTGCACGTCGTGCGTGATGAACAGAATCGTTTGGCGAAAGGACTCCCATACCTCAAGCAGCCATTCCTGCATCTCAATGCGGGTGATGGCATCCAATGCTCCGAATGGCTCATCCAGCAGGACGATTTCTTGTTGGCAGAGGAATGTGCGCAGCAGAGCCGCACGCTGCTTCATCCCGCCGGACAGTGCCGTAGGGTAGCTTGAGGCGAAGCCTTCCAGGCCGAACAAGGGCAGCAATTCCCGGGCGCGGCGATAGCGTTCTTGTTTGGGCACGCCATTCAATTCAGCGCACAGGACAACGTTGTCCAGCACAGTCCGCCAGGGCAGCAACAGGTCTTTCTGCGGCATGTAGCCGATGCGCCCCAGCCGGTCGACGATGCACTGGCCGTCTATGCACACTTCCCCCCGGTCCGGCTGTAGCAGGCCGCTGATGATGTTGAACAGCGTGCTCTTACCGCACCCACTCGGCCCGATGAGCGTTACGAACTCCTGGTCGCGCGCGTGCAGATTGATGCCCTGTAGGGCATGAAAAATTTTCCCGTTGACGCGGAACGTCTTGGAAACATCTCTGACTTCAATTTTGGGCGGCACAGCCTGGCCTGCCTCGCCAGACTGTGCCGCCGGGTTCAGTTGTTCTTGAACGGCGTGAAGAGGATAGCTGATCGTCATGGTTTGGTCGTTGGCGTCACAGCAGCCGGCTGGCTCTTGACGCCTGCCCGCAGCGGCAGAAACTCGTTGGTGAAAGCCTCCTCTGCCTTGAAGTCCGGACCGGGCAACAGATTACGCTCAGCCATCCAGTCGCCAAATTTTTGCCAGACCTCCAGTTTCTGTATACCCCATTGCTCTGCGTCGGCCTGGTAGCGCGGGCTGAGCCATGCCTGACTGCGGCGGATGAGCTCCGGGTCACCTTCGGGCGCGTGCTTGATCAGAATTTCTGCCGCCTCTTCTGGGTTCTGAATGGCAAACTCGTAGCCGCGCACGGTAGCTTCCAGGAACTTTCTGACTACTTCGGGTCTCTCGGCGATGATCTTCTCGCCAGCCATCAGAACCGGTGTATAGTAGTCCGGCACACAATCTCCGGACACCGGGATATATTCCAGTGGCTTGCCCATCATCTCTGCGCGCACACCGTCCCAGGCCATGAAGAGCCAGATGAAATCAACCTGTTTGGCCAGCAATGCCGGGAAGGCATCGAAGCCGACGTTCACAAACTCCAGTTTTTTGACGTCCGCGCCGTCACAGGCCATCAGACCAGCCAACACTGCCTCCTCAAGTGGTGACCCATAGAAAGCGTATCGCTTACCCTCGAAGTCTTTAGGCCTTTTGATACCCGTTTCCTTCAGTGAGGCCAGGGCGCCGGTGTTGTGCTGGATGATGGCGGCAATTGAGACTACCGGAATCTTCTGTGAGCGAGCTATGGTAATCTCTTCCTGGAAGCTCACGCCAAAGTCGGTATGTCCATAAGCCACCTGCTTGAGCGCGGCTGCCGGGTCGGAGGGGGTTTGAATCTCCACAGCCAGGCCCTTTTCGGCATACCAGCCCTTGTCCAAAGCGACGTATATGCCGGTGTGGTTGGTATTGGGCACCCAGTCTAATGAAAATTTTACTGCCTGCGGTTCTGCCGCCTGCAGCGATGCTGGCGCAAACCCGGCGAGAAACAGAGCTACAACGATCAGCAGGCTCGTCCAGCCATGCGAGAAAAAGACTCTGTTTTGTGTTGATTGATTTTGTCTGTTCATTTCACTACCTCCTGTATTCATATTCTGGACGTAAGTCCAGGTTTCTTGGTGACAAACACGATGTACGCCCCTCAGTGAGCCCATGTAGAGCCGGCTATGGCTGCACCTTGATCTCCTCCCATTGCTCTTCGCGCGCCGCGGAATAGTACCAGGGCAGCGCGGCCCGCTCCAGGACGGTCACGCTGAGGAACAACACGATGCTCAACAGCGAGACGATGGCGATGGCTGCGAAGACCCAGTCGGTACGGAAGGAGTTCGAGGCCCG
>DAOTYC010000080.1:0-6324 GCA_034435095.1 Anaerolineae bacterium
GTTGCGACAATCAGGGCCATGAAGTTCCCTTGGGGGCACTGCTGAGCGGCGCCGGAGAGTGAGTCACTCTCCGGCGCCGGTGAAGCGCCTGTCTACCGCCGTTCCGCCTGCCAGCGGGCCAGCAACCGACGGGCATTCTCTCCCAGTATCAGCCGACGCTGTTCATCGGTCAGGCATTTCGCTTCAACCCGAACCAGGTCAATCATCTGCTTGTACGTGGTCAACACCAAAGCCATCGGATAATCCGACCCCCACAATACCTTGTCTGCCCCGACCTGCTCGATGACCCAGCACAGCTTCTCGAGAGCGTCCGGATAGGGATAGGTCTGCCTGTCGTGGAAAAACCAGTAAAAGGCGGAATTGTCGAGATAGATGTTGGGGTGTTGGGCCAGCAGGGCGCGCTGCTGCCAGTGCTCGAAAGGCGGTATGCCGATGTGACAGACCACAAAATTCAAATGCGGCCAGCGTTCCAGGAGCTGGATGATCTCTTCGCCCTCCCGCAGGCTGTGGGCATTCGAGCTGAGGTGGACGAATATCGGCGCGTGTTTCTCGGCGGCGACCTCCAGAACCTTCAGTTCCTGTTTGCCTGTGAACGAAACATGTGGGCGGCGTTTGCGCAGCTCGTCCATCTCGAATTTCACGCCCAATAGACCGTTGTCCAGAAAATAGCGCAGGTCGCGGGCCGCCTCGTCGCCCAGCGTGGGATCGACCTGAGCCATCGCCACGAAGCGGTCCGGCCAACGGCTGACCACGTCCTGATAGAAGATGTTTTGCACGCCGTGCAGACCACCCTGTAGCAGCACGGCTTTCTCCACACCCAGCCAATCCATGTAGGTCAGGGCCACCTCCGGCTGACTGTCCGTATTGACGAAGCTGGGGTTCATCGCCTGAAAGATGGAGCCGTCCTCGCGCTGAACCTGGCCGTAATGCCGCGACTGCCACGAGCCGCCGAAGCGGGGATAGAGGTGCATGTGTACGTCAATGATGGGAATAGGGTTCATTTTCTTCTCCTCTGCGACCGGATTATGTGACCGTCACAGATTATAGCGCATTCGCGTCCGCCCGCCAACTGACGACTGGCGAGCGTGCGCCCAGGATTTCAGGCAAGTGCAGCAGAAGCCCCCTCCCGTCATTCTGAGCTCCCCCACGGCGCGTGGGCGCGCCGCTCATTGGGAGAAGAAACACCGCCCCCTCCCGTCATGCTGAGCGAAGCGAAGCATCTGCCGAAGGCGAAGCATGACGTAGACCGGGCACGTTGCACCGTGTCCACGGGAATTTGCCGTTTTATTTGATTTGCATTATCATTTACCACGGTGGAGGTGTTTATGAGCGAACGCAACTACCAATTGCTGTTCGACAGGATGCTGAACGGCTTTGCCCTGTGTGAAATCATCCTGGATGAAAGCGGCACGCCGCGCGATTACCGTTTCCTGGATGTCAACCCGGCCTTCGAGGCGCTGACCGGCCTGACCCGCGCGCAGGTCATCGGCCGCACGGTGCGCGAGGTGCTGCCGGACCTCGAGCCACATTGGATTGAGACCTATGGCCGGGTGGCCCTGAGCGGCGAGCCAGTCCGTTTCGAGAATTATGTCGCCGCGCTCGACAAATACTTCGAGGTGCAGGCCTACAGCCCCCAGCGCGGCCACTTTGTCGCCCTCTTCGCCGACATCACCGAGCGCAAGCGGCTGGAAGAGCAGCTCCGCCAGGCGCAGAAGATGGAGGCCATCGGCGCGCTGGCCGGCGGGATAGCCCACAACTTCAACAATTTGCTGACCGGCGTGATCGGCTTCGCCGAGTTCGCGCTCAGCGAGCAGCCGCCGGGCAGCCAGGCGGCGCAGGACATCGAGCGGGTGCTGGCCGGCGCGCGCCAGATGGCCGAGCTGACACGCTGGCTGCTGGCCTTTGCCCGCCGCCAGATGATCAGGCCGGTGCAGGTCAACCTCAACGAGCTGCTGACGCGCTTCGACAAGGTCCTGATTCCCGCGCTGGGCGGGCGCGTCACGCTGAACCTGCACCTGTCGCCCGACCTGTGGCCGGTGAGGGTTGACCCGGCTCAAATCGAGCAGGCGTTGCTCAACCTGGCGTTCAACGCCCAGGCCGCCATGCCCGACGGCGGGCAGTTCACCATCGAGACGGCCAACGTCGTGCTAAATCCCGCCTCTCTGTCAGGGGACGGACTCTGGGTCAGGTCCGAAGACCTGCCGCCCGGCGATTACGTGCGGCTGGCGGTGAGCGACACCGGCTGCGGTATAGACGCCAAGACGTTGCCGCGCATCTTCGAGCCGTTCTTCAGCACGAAAGGCCTGGCCGAGGCGACCGGACTGGGCCTGGCGGCGACCTACGGCATCATCCGGCAACACGGCGGCGACATCTGGGTGACCAGCGAACCGGGTCGTGGCACTCGCTTTGAAATCTACCTGCCCAGAGCAGGCTAGACCCGCGATGGATGCCCGTCATGCTGAGCCGCAGCCGTAGGGCAGGTTTCCAAACCTGCCGCCTGAGCCGCAGGCGAAGCATCCCGCGTGGCATGACGGGGGTAGCATAGCCCCTTGTGGGCGTCACGGGCACAGGGCCCTATACCGCGGCCGCCAACGAGGAGATTGCTTCGCTGCGTTCGCATGACCGGGCAGCCACCGTAGGGCAGGTTCCCAAGCCTGCCGCCGTAGTCGGGTATGGAAACCCGACCTACGGCTACGACGGTGGAGGGAGATTGCTGAGCCGCAGGCGTAGGGCAGGTTTCCAAACCTGCCATCAATTTTTGCGGTTCACCGCCTTGTATGAGAAAGTAGGGTTGCCACCATGAGTGACGAGGACAAAACCCCAGAAGAATTGAAGCAGGAGCTGGCCGAACTGCGACGACAATTGGCCGAGCAGGCCAGGCTACACCACGCCGAGAAAATTGCCGCCCTGGAGCGGCTGGCCGGCGGGGCCGCGCACGACATCAACAACGCGCTGACCGGCATTCTGGGCTACGTGTCGGTGTTGCTGCGCGGCCGTGAGCCAGACGACCCTGAATACGAAGACCTGGACGCCATCCGGCGGGCAGCCAGCCGCATCAAGGGCCTGACCCGGCAGTTGCAGGCGTTCAGCCGTCGCCTGCCGGTGCAACGAGCGGAGACCAACCTCAACGAGGTGATCGGCAACCTTCGACCTCAGTTGCACGAACTGGCCGGCCAGGATGTGGGCCTTGACTTCGACCTGGCATTTGACCTGGCGCCGACGCAGGCCGACACCGAGCAGATAGGCTGGGCGGTGATGGCCCTGGTGCAGAACGCGCGCGAGGCCACGCCGGCAGGCGGGCGCATCACCGTAGAGACGGCCAACGTTGAGCTGCTGGACGAGTGCGCCTGTCAGTGCGGCCAGATGTTCTGTGGCTCGCACGTCATGCTGGCCGTGCGCGACACCGGCGCTGGCATGGATGAGGACACGCTGGCGCACGCCTTCGAGCCGTTCTTCACCACCAAGGGCAAACGGCCGGGCATGGGGTTGCCCGTAGCCGCCGGCCTGGCCGCCCTGAACGGCGGCCACATCACCGCCGAGAGCTCGCCGGGGCGTGGGACAACCGTCCGCATCTACCTGCCACGGGCCGGTCACCCGGCGGCCGAGGCGGCAACTGCGCCGGCTTCGACCGTTTTCGTAGCCGAAGCCAGACCGACGGTGTTGGTGGTGGAAGACGAGGCCGACATCCGCTATCTCACCGAACGACATCTGACGGTGGCCGGCTACCAGGTGTTGCAGGCCGAAGATGGTGAGTCAGCGCTGGAGATCGTCCGTCAGCGGCCCATCGCCCTGCTGGCGACCGACATTGGGCTGCCGGGCGCACTCGATGGCCGCGAGCTGGCCGAGCGGGCGCGAGCCCTTCAGCCTGGCCTGAAGGTGCTGTTTATGACCGGCTCCATCGCCCTCGACCTGGTTGACCTGCCGCAGAACTGCGTTGTGCTGGAGAAGCCCTTCACCTCCGACGCCCTGCTGGCGGCAGTCCGGCGCGCGCTGGAGGGGTGAGGCGGTAGCTCAGTGGGTGTCGCTTCGCCCCTTCACCGTTTCTTCACCAATTCTTAACCCAAACTTAACTCCATTTGGAGGCAAGTGTGCTATGATAGAGATGCGGTGTAAGCCTTGCCTTGGGGAGGGTAAGGCGAGGGGCGACGTCTGGGGAGGCAGTCGCCCCTCCGCTATCTTTCACTTCCACGCGATGTAAACCTTGCCTGGGGGAGGGTAAGGGGATGGGGCGACGCCTGGGGAGGCGGTCGTCCCTCCGCTATTTATTGGGGAGGATAACGTGTTCCGCCCCATGAAATTCAGCGCAACCCTGACCCGCCACGTTGAGCGTGCGGCAGATGCTTCACTGCCCCTTCGCTTCGGCTCAGGGCCTGGGCTCAGCATGACGGGGGCGTCCACTCCGTCATGGCGAGCGAAGCGAAGCAATCCACATGACAGGTACGGTCAGCGCGCCGTTCTCAGGCGGCGCAGGCCAATCATGGCCGCGACCAGCAGGGCGCCGGCACCCACCGGCAGCCCCAGTTGCACGCCGGTCTCTGGCAGGACCATCGGTTCGGCCATCGGCTCGTTTAGGCGAACCTCCGCTTGCAAGGCCACGCTCTCCGCATAGAACACACTGGCGCGGTTGACCAGTTTCCGGTTGGGGTCAAGGTTAGGGTCGGCCACGGCGGTGATCAGCACGGTCGCCCCCTGCCCTTGCGCCAGGTTGCCCAAATGCGCCGCGGCCAGTTGCCCGCCGACCCAACCCGCACCCACGGATGGTTCGATGGTGAGAGGCTTCAGCTCGGGCGGGAACAGGTCGGTCACGAAGACCTCATGGATGTCGTTGGGCATGACGTTGGAAACGGTGACGGTAAACGAAATCGTCTCGCCCGGCCCGACCTGGTACTTATCCGGCGTGATTTGAATGTCCACCGGCAGGCCGGCCGGCGTCTGCTCGCCGCCGTAGATGCCGATGTTGACCACACGGTTGAGCGGCCCCACAAACGGCACCGCCAGGTCAACGGTCATCGGCTTCAGCCCGCTGCCTGGCGGCAAAAGAGGGTTGATCACGGCGAACCCCTCGCCCAGGTTGTCGAATGAAAAGCGGCCCGCGTTGTCGGTGACGGTTTCCATCTGCCAGCCCGCACCGGTCAGGGTCAGGTGCAAATCTGGTTCGCCGCGATAGCCCCAGTTGATGGCGGTGCCGCTGATTCTGGCCCTGACCGGCTCACCCGGCGACAGGGCCGCGCCGCCAAACTGCGGGTCCTGTGCCGGCGGCGCCGCCTGCGCCGCCACGGCCAGCGACAGCATCACCGCCGCCAGACAGATGCTCCCAAGCCAAGTCCACTTGCGCATGTCATATCCTCCCCTACAAATCGTGAGCGGCCTACCCCAGAGAACGTCCACAAGCGATCGATAGTCGGCCGTTGGCCCAATAGCGGTGGTACGGTTGTACATAAATGTACCACTATAACATTATTATACCGCATTTTGTGCCAGCCGTCAAGAGGCAATTTTGTGGGAACTCAAACGTTGACAGGCGGCCCGAACCGGACTAGAATAAACCGGACATGATTCATCTGACAGAAAGAGGACTGCACATGCCATTGACGAAGGACTTACTAACGCCGCAGGAAGTGGCTGAATATTTGCAGCTTGCTCCTGAGACGGTATACAGCTACATCAGACAAGGGAAGTTAGTGGCCTCCAAGCTCGGCCGCCAATACCGCATCCCGAAAGAAAATGTGGAGATCTTTCTGCTGGCGAGCTCCGCTGCGGGAGGTGCGCAATTGCGGACTTTTTCGCAGACACAGGTAGAAGAATGGCTTAAGGACGATCAGGTTGACCAGGAGACTCGCGTTGTTGGCGAATCGCTGTTGACCGCCCTGCGCCAGGGATCATAATTTGACGAGAATCACCCGCCACACCACGCTTTTCTTCGATGCTTCAGTACTGGTCGCCGGTGTTCATTCTGAGCTCTCCCACGGCGCGTGGGCGCGCCGCTCATAGGGGAAGAAACACCACCGGGTGTCATGGCTGAATCGTTTCTTAGTGGGCGCCGCCCGACTCCGTCATGCTGAGCCGAAGGCGAAGCATCTCGCACTGGCAGGCGTTGAGATTCTTCGCTGCCCCTTCACTCCGTTCAGGGCTTTGGCTCAGAATGACGGAACAGGGTAGTTTCTTAGTAGCTCGCCCGCGCGCCGTGGGGGAGCTCAGAATGACGGCCGGCCCGATTCGGCGGCTATCAGCTTTCTTTCCACTCAGCCTGTCGGCACCACAGCAGACGAGCGGGGTCGGCGTTGAAGCGGCGCACCAGGTGGAACTCCAGGTCGTAGCGGTCGC
>DAOTYC010000081.1:0-9396 GCA_034435095.1 Anaerolineae bacterium
GGGGCTATGCTACATTGCTTCGTCGCCCTGTGGGCGACTCGCAGGGCCTTGTGCCCGTTACGCCCACAAGGGGCTATGCTACATTGCTTCGTCGCCCTGTGGGCGACTCGCAATGACACCTGGTGGTGTTTCTTCCCCCCATGAGCGGCGCGCCTACGGACCATGGGGGAGATCAGAATGACGGGATGGGGCCGCGCTGGTGAGGGCATGAATTCATCGAACGGAGGAGAAAAGCACCTGAAAACGCAGCTTTCGGCGGCAAAGGGCGCCGCGCTTGCTCACGTGTTCCCATACGCCCTGGCGCTGGCCTATTTTGCCATTCTGACAGGTGCGGCCTGGCGGCTACATGCGCGTTTCCTGACCCATGCGCTGGACCTCGGCTATTTTGACCAGATTGTGTGGAACATCGCCTACGGCCAGCCTTTCGCAAACAGCCTGAAGTATCCCTGGAACTTCATGGGCGACCACCTGTCGCCCATCTTGCTCTTTTTGGCCCCGCTCTACTGGCTCTGGCCGAATGTGCGCGGCCTGCTCGCCGCCCAGAGCCTGGCCCTGGCTCTGGCCGGCCTGCCGCTGTATTGGCTGGCGCGCGGCGACCGATCATCTACTGAAGACGGTGCCGGCTCATTTCGTCCGCTGGGAGCGCGTTATGCGGCCGTCGTCCTGCTGGCCTTCTACCTCAATCCTGCCCTGCACCTGATCAACCTCAGCGACTTTCACGAGATTGCCCTCTCGGCGCCCTTTGTCTCACTGGCGGCCTATGCGCTAGGGCGGCGTCGCTACCGTCTGCTGGCGGCGGCTTTGTTCTTCTCTTTGTTGTGCAAAGAGGATGTAGCCATCCTGACCCTGGCCTTTGGCGCCTACCTGTTGTTCGAGGCGAAGACGCGGAGGTGGGGCGCTGCCATTGGCCTGTTCAGCCTGGCGTGGCTGGCTATGGCTACACAGGTGGTCATTCCGGCCTTCCGCGAAGAAGGTGACTATGGGGCCATCGGCGCGCGCTATGGCTACCTGGGCGGGTCGCTGGGCGAGGCCCTGCTCACCCTGGCAACGCGGCCCGGCGTGCCGCTGGCGCACCTGGCCCGCTGGGAAATCCTGTCCGCCTTTCTGCGCCAATTGCTGCCTACCGGCTTCCTGGCCTTGCTGGGCTGGCCGCTGTTTGCGCTGTCGCTGCCGGTGTTCCTCTACCTCCAGCTCAGCGAGCAGCCTTCTCTCTACACCCTCCAGGAGTGGCATGTCGCCCTGCTGTTGCCTCTGCTATTCGCCGCCGCCGTCCAGGGTCTTGGCTACCTGCGCGGCCGGTGGCGGGCCATTGGCGCGACGGCGATGTGTCTGGGCAGCCTCTATGCCTTCGTGCAATACAGTTCGCTGCCGTATGCTCTGACCGTACAAGGGACTCCTCCGCAGCGCGCCGCTCGTATCGAGGCCATTATCGCCCGCCTTGCGCCGGACGCGACAGTTTCGGCCCAGAGCGATATTGTGCCCCACGTGTCCCAGCGCAAGGCAGTCTACGTCTTCCCCGATGTCATCGGCGAGGCGGACGACATCATACTGGACCGTCAGGGCAATCCGTATCCGGTCAACGAACGCTATCACCGCATCGTGGACGAGGAAGTGCTGCCCCGCCCCGATTTCCGCCCCTATTACCAGGCCAATGACCTGATCTGGCTGCACAAGGAAGATGCCCCGCTGCCAGAAACCCCACTGGCGACCTTCGCCCAGGGCAGCATTCGGCTGCTCGATGTGCAGTTGGCAATTGCCGACAGGGAAGGTTTCTTTCAGCAGAGACTGCCCGCTTCGACCGGCGCGGCGGACGCCGAACCGGTGGCGCTTCGGCCAGGCCAATACCTTCAGGTCAGCCTGTTGTGGGCTGGGCTGCGCGGCGCGGAAGCTCGCTACACCGTTCTCGTCCAGTTGGTGGATCAGGTCAGCGGCGCGGTCATCGTCCAACACGAGGGTGCGCCGGCGGGCGGAGCGGCGGCCAGATACAACTGGACGCCAACAGAGGTCCTGCGTGACACGCGGTACCTGATGTTTGAGAGCACCAATCTGGAGGGGCCGGCCGGGCTTGTCGTCAGGTTATACGACTCCGCCAGCCGGGAACAATTGCTGACCGACGATGGGCGGGATCAGGTCACCCTGACGGCTCAAATAACACCGACGTCGGCACATAACTCAGGCTGACCGTGCCCGGCCCGTTGTGGACGCCCAGCGCAGGCGACATGGGCGAGATAAACATCTCGGCGACGTTCACCTGCTCCTTGACCAGCCGCCAGGCCTGCTCCACCAGGTCCGGTGCCACGGTGTGGACAAAGCAGACCTTAACCGGCGCATCGCCCACGTCGGCGTGGATCAGCTCAACCATTTTCTGGAAGACCTTGTCCATGTCACGGGTGCGCACCTGAGCCACCGGCTCGATGATGCCATCCTTCATGGTGATGATGGGCTTGATGCGCAGCAAGGTGGCGACCAGATGTTTGGCCCGCCCGATTCGCCCCCCTTTGTACAGGTAATCCAGAGACGGCGCGGTGTGCAGCAGATGGGTGGCCGGGATCATGCGCCGCCACAGGGCCATGACCTGCGACACGTCTGCTCCGGCCTGGGCCGCCCGTGCCCCTTCGACGGAGAACAGGAAATGTGCGCCCGACACATTTCGCGTGTCGCACACACCGATCGGTATATCTGGGTATTTTTCGTTAAACATACGCTGCGCCATGACGGCAGCCTGGTAGGCGCCGCTGCCCTCGGCGGTCATGGTCACCACGGCGAGGCCGCTGGCGCCGGCCTCCACAGCCTGCTCAAAGGTCTCCAGATACTCTCCCGCGCCGGGGTTAGCAGTTGTCGGCAAGACCGGGGTCGTCGCCAGATAGTGGAAAAATTCAGCGTAGTCAATCTCGGTGTCTTTCAGCATCCGGCCTTCGCGGTGGACGTAGTAACTGACCACCTGGATATTGAGCTCTTCGACCAGTTCCGGCAAGACGCCGGCGCAAGTATCCGTGACTACGGCCACGCGAGCCATTTCTTTACCCACCTTCTTCTTTCTCTTTCTCTTTCTCTTTCTCTTTCTCTTTTCCCTGGCCGTTCTCGTCTTTCTTCTTGCCGAACTCATGGAGCTGTTCGGCCAGCTCGCGCAGGCGACGGTCCACGGCGTAGTTGACCGAACCCTCTGGGTAGGCGCCGTCCGGCCCTCGTTCGCCAGCCTCCAGGCCAGTCAGCAACGAGATGCCCTCGTCAATGGTCGCTACCGGATAGATATGGAACTTGCCCTGCCGCACTGCCTCGATGACCTCATCCTTGAGCATCAGGTTCTTGACATTGGCCTCTGGGATGAGCACGCCGTGCTCGCCAGTCAGGCCGCGGGCCTTGCACAGGTCAAAGAAACCCTCGATCTTGCGCGTGACGCCGCCGACCGGCTGGACGCGCCCGTTCTGATCCACCGAGCCGGTCACAGCCAGGTTCTGCTTGAGTGGGATGCCGGAAATCGCGCTCAGCAGGGCGTACAGCTCCGTCGAGGACGCGCTGTCGCCTTCCACGCCCTCGTAGTTTTGCTCGAAGCAAATGCTGGCCGAGATGCTGAGCGGCTTGTCCTGGGCGTATTTGCCGCCCAGATAACCGGCCAGGATGAGCACGCCTTTGTCGTGGATGCTGCCGCTTAACTTGGCTTCGCGCTCGATGTTGATCACCCCAGCCTGGCCCATGAACACCCGCGCGGTGATGCGCGACGGCTTCCCAAACCAGTAGTCGCCCAGCGCAATGACCGCCAGGCCGTTGACCTGCCCCACCACGGCCCCATCCGTATCTATCTTGATGGTGCCGTCTTCAATGCGCTGCTGGAGGCGTTCTTCCAACTGCCTGGCCCGATATTCCATTTCGGCGATAGCTTTCTGGACGTCCTCGCCGCGGACCAGTTCATGCCCGGCTTTCCGCGCCCAATAGGCCGCTTCGTCCACCAGATCGGCCACTGCCGCAAAACGGGTGGTGACCCGTCGCTGGTCTTCCACCAACCGTGCGCCATATTCCACCACCTTAGAGACCGCGCCCATGTCAAAGTGGGGCAACTTTTCCTCTTCGCAGCGGTCGCGGATGAAGCGGGCGTATTTCATCACATTGTCATCGTCCCACGGCATATCCACGGCGAAATCGGCCCGCACTTTGAACAGCTTGGGGAACTGGTCGTCCAGCGAATACAGCAGATAATAGGTCTGCGCATCGCCGATGAGCACCACTTTCACGTCGAGCGGGATCGGCTCGGGCGACAGGCTGGCCGTGGCTACCAGGCTATATTGTTGGGTCAGCTCCTCGATGCGCACCTCGCGGCTGCGCAGGCAGCGTTTGAGCGCGTCCCAGGCAAAGGGCTGCATCAGGACCGATTTGGCATCCAGGACGAGATAGCCGCCGTTGGCGCGCAGCAGCGCGCCGGCTTTGATCATCCGGAAGTTGGTGACCCACGCCCCGAATTCGGCCCGATGCTCGATGCGCCCCACCAGATTGTAGACCGTCGGGTTGACTTCCACGATCACCGGCGCGCCCTCCAGTCCGCTGTTGTCCACGATGGGGTTGACACGGTAGCGGTCGTAGGGCGATTCCAGCCGGGACAAGATCATCTGGGGCAGGTCGCCGCCATCTTTGGACTCCGGCGTGGGTGATTTGAAAATCTCGATGTTTTGAATCAGGTCCTCCCTGGCCTCGTCCAGGAAAACGTCTACTTCTTCATAGGCAAATTGTGCCTTGAGTTCGTCGAATAGATGCCCCACCGTGAAGGCCGCAATTTCTCGGTCGAGGTTGTCCAGCCTGTTCTTGGCCGCTTTTTCCATCTCGCGGATATGCAACATCGTCTTTTCCAGGTTCTGTTGCATGTCGGGGCGCATGGCTTCCAGTTTTTCTTTGGTCTCCGGGTCCAGTTGTTCGTATTTTTCGGGGGTAAGTGCCTCGTTGTTGATGACCGGCACAATGACAATGCCCATCGGCGTCTGCACCAGTGTGAACCCTCGCTCTTCGACGTAGTCGCTGAGCTGCTTCAGCGCGGCCTTACGTTGCTCATCCAGGTCGCGGCCGATGCGGCTGCGGTGGGCGATGTATTCTTCGCCCTCGAAGGCGCGGGGAATCTGTTCGCGCAGGGTCTTGATCAGCCCATCAACGGCGTCTCTGAGCCGTCTGGACATCCCGGCGGGAAGGCGGATCGCGCGCGGCTGATCGAGCTGCTTGAAATTGTTCACATAGCACCAATCGTCCGGCGTCGGTTCGGATTTGGCCTTGCGTTGCAGATACGACTGGATGGTGGTCGTTTTGCCCGCGCCGGCCGGCCCCATGGCGAAGACGTTGAACCCAAAAGAGGGCATGTCCAGTCCGAATTCGATGGCCCGTGTGGCCCGTTCCTGGCCGATGATGCCCACCAATTCGGGCAGGTCGGCCGTCGAAGTCGCCGTGCAGCCGACGATCTCGCAGCGGCGGCTCAGTTCTTCTGCGGTCAGTTCTCTGGGTTTGTCTGTCATGTCCACGCTCCTTCGCCAGGTGTCACGCGGAACGCAAGTTGGCGTGCATAGGCATTGTATCGGAAATAAATGAAAAGTCAAAACATAAAGAGAGAACCCCGCTCTCAAGGCGGGGTCCTCTCTTTACCCGGTCGGGGCTTAGCTCCTCACCAGGAGGTGAGCCCCGACCTTCGTACTATTACTACTGTCCATTGGCATCACCTCCCATGTTTAGGATGGCAAAGATTGGGAGGGCGCACGTCAAGTTTCTGCCCATCCATGTGACTGACATCACTATAGCACAACTACGCCGGAGTGTCAAATTGGGGGAATTTCAGGCACTCAGGTTGACCAGGAAATTTGCCTTTTTGTCTGGCGTCAGTTACAATGAAACCGCTCTGGGGGTGTCTGTTGAGATGGGCCAGGCCCATCACGGGAGGTAACATGACATGGACGAGAGACAGGTCGAGTTTTTCCGCGACCTTCTCACACGGGAGCAAGTGCGCCTGAGGGGCGAAATCGAGAAGTTGTCGGCGATCACGGTCGCCGGCGACAATCTGGGCTATGGCAATCACATGGCCGATGATGCGACGGAGGCTTTCGAGCAGGCGAAGGATATGGCCTTGTTGCGGCACCTGGAGAGGGTGCTGGGCGACGTGGATGACGCATTGAAGAAAATTGAGGCCGGCGCATACGGAAAATGTGAGATGTGTAGCAGCATGATTTCAGAAGAAAGGCTGAGAGTGTTGCCCCAGGCGCGCCTGTGTGTGGATTGTCAGAAGAAAGCCCAGCCGACCGCGGCGCTGGAATAGGCTGTCTCTAGTGGCCGGAAGGCGCAAGTCAGATTTGCGCCGGCCCAAAGCGGCGACTTGCCCGTCGGGCGCGTCTGTCGGGCCGGGGGTCGCCGAACTGCAACTCTGGCATTGTGTGGAGAGGGTTTTTTGTGTTCGACAAAAGGTGGCGCAGTTTCATGCTCCTGCCGTTCATAGCGGTTTGTGTGGTGGCCGTCGATCAATTGACCAAACGGGTGGTTGTGGCAAACTTGCTGCCCGGCCAGTCGTGGGCGCCGCTGCCCGTACTGGACAAATGGTTTTCTTTTACGATGGTGACCAACCGCGGGGCTGCGTTTGGTTTGTTTCCTGGCCTGGGCTCGGTGTTCATGGTCGTGGCGATTATCGTCGCCGTCGTCATCGCGGTGTATTATTGGCACATGCCAGCCGGCCATTCGCTGATCAAGGTGAGCCTGGGCTTGCAGTTGGGTGGCGCGTTGGGCAACCTGATTGACCGCTTGCGGTTTGGCTACGTGATTGACTTCATTGACTTCAAGATCTGGCCGGTTTTCAACCTGGCAGATACCAGCATCGTCCTGGGCGTGGCCCTGTTGGCCTATGCCCTGCTGTGGGAACCGGGCGAACGGGACGAATCTGTGCCAGCGCGGAAAAGCGACGCGGTTTAGGCACGCGCCTGATGGACTGGTTGGTTCAGGCCGGCTCCGCATAATGGAAGCCCGGCCTTTTTCTTGGTTTAAGCCAGGAGCGCGCCGAACGGCGCGCTGCGAGCCGAGTGAGTGGTAAGGTGTCCAAAGTCATCGAATTTGGAGTGCAAGTCCCCGGCGAGAGAATTGATCGGCTGGCGTCGGAACAGGTCGCCGGGGCGTCGCGGGCCGCCGTGCAGAAGCTGATCCGCGCCGGCCTGGTGCTGGTCAATGGGGCGCCGGTCAAGGCCAACTATCGGGTCCGGGCGGGCGATCAAATCATCGTCTACTGGCCGCAAGAAGAAACCGCGCCGCTTCAGGCAGAACCCATCCCGCTCGACCTGGTCTACGAAGATGAGTACCTGGCCGTCGTGAACAAGCCGGCGGGGATGGTGGTGCATCCTGCCTGCGGACATCAGGCAGGCACTCTGGTCAACGCCGTCTTGTCCCATGCCCCCGACCTTTCGGACGAAGAGCAGCCGGACAGGCCGGGCATCGTCCACCGCCTGGACAAGGATACTTCGGGCCTGATTGTCGTGGCCAAGAACCCGACTGTCAGAGCAGCATTGCAGCGGGCGTTTCAGGCGCGAACGGTCAAGAAGCTCTATCGGGCGCTGGTGGAGGGACAGGTCTCTGTCGGGCATGGGCTGATCACGGCCAGGCTGGGCCGCGACCCCCAGCGGCGCAAGCAGATCGCTGTGGTAGCCGGTGGCCGCCCGGCGGAGACGGAGTATTGGGTGCTCGAACGCTTCGCCCGACATACGTACCTGGAAGTTCAGCCCCACACCGGGCGCACCCATCAGATTCGCGTGCATCTGGCGTACATTGGACATCCCGTGGTCGGCGACCGGGTGTACGGCTATCGCAAGCAGCGCGTGGCAGTGGAGCGGCAATTTCTGCACGCTGCGCGGTTGGCCTTCCACCACCCGGTCACGGGCGAATTTCTGGACCTGTCGGCGCCGCTGCCCGACGACCTGCAACGAGTGCTGGACGAGCTGAGGAAGGAGGAGGACTGAACAATGGGCGAGACAGTAGGTGTCCGGCCAGGAACGGCCGTGGATGGTGTATGGCGGCGGCGTGTGCTGAGCTTTGTGCTGGCGACCTTTGGCCTGACTTATGCGTACAATCTGCTGATGTTTCTGACGGTGGGCTATGGGGCGACGCCGGCGGCCGGACTGATGTTGCAGGCCATGATGTTGATTCCGGCCTGGGTGGCCTTGCTGCTGCAGGTCTTCGTCTTTCGTGACGGCGACTTTGACTGGCGCGGCGGGTTTAGCTGGCTGCGCGCCTTCGTGTACCTCTTCTTGCTGTATGGCCTGATCTACCTGGCCGCCGGCGCGCTGGCCGCCGTCGCGCTTGATGCCCCGGCCCAGGCGATGGTGATGAGCGCGACTCAGTTTGTCACGCTGGTCATGTTGGGCGTGATCATCGTATCTCAGTTTTTGATTGCCAGGCCAGAGCGGGAACGATGGGGACTGGCTTTTGGTCCATTCAAGTGGTATGTGCTGTTCACCGTGTTCCTGGCGGCACTGTATGGCGCGATGACCTGGCTGAACTCGGTGTTTCATCTGGGCGAGGCTGTAGACGCGAAGGCCCTGATCGGAGAGCTGGCGCGGGCAGCCGGACAGTCAACGACGGGTTTGGAAGACATGTCGAACCTTCAGTTCTTGCTGATCATGGGTGTGCAGTCGGTGGTACTCACCCCGCTCATCGCACTGCCCATCACTTTCGGCGAGGAATTCGGCTGGCGCGGCTTTTTGCAGCGGGAACTGGTCAGGCTGGGCAAGATCCGCGGCGTGGCCCTGGTCGGCTTCATCTGGGGGCTGTGGCACGCGCCCGTGATTGCGATGGGCCACAACTACCCCGGCTATCCGGTGGCCGGTATTTTTCTCATGACCGTCTATTGCGTGCTGTTGGGCTTCATCTTGGGGCTGGCCGTGATGAAATCGAAGAGCGTGTGGCTGGCCGCCTACCTGCACGGGGTGAACAACCAGGTCCTGTCGTTCCTGAGCATGTTGGTGTATAAGCCAGGCGACCCGGTGTTTTCCTTCGGCATAGGGCTGTATGGCTTGGCGACGATGGCGTTGGTGGTCGGTTTGCTGTTGCTCGACAGGACGTGGCGGGAGACGTAAGGGTCGTTCGGATGACGAACGCGCCGAATCGTCCGCCGTATGCAACGACAGGCGAAGACGACGTAGAGACGTTGCATTGCAACGTCTCTACGCTTTCCCCGAATCCATTGACAGCATTGCCCCTTCCGTCATGCTGAGCGAAGCGAAGCATCTCGCCCCGCATGGAACGAGGAGACTCTTCGCTCCGCTACTAAGAAACTAGCCGGTCATTGCGAGCGAAGCGAAGCAATCTGCGGGTTGGCGGCTGTAGCATAGGGCCTTGTGCCCGTTACGCCCACAAGGGGCTATGCTACATGGCTGCGAGCGAAGCGAAGCAATCTGC
>DAOTYC010000082.1:0-17679 GCA_034435095.1 Anaerolineae bacterium
CACACACGAACACTGATAGCCCCGCTCGAAACCACCCTCGGAATTGGAGATGGTCTCGATAGGCATCCGCCACAAGGTCGCCGGGCGGTCAAAGGTCAAACGGATATGAAACCGGAACCACTCGTGCAGCAAATTCACTTCTCTCACATCAGCCAGCTCGCCGATGGAGTCCAGGTAGTCATCCTCCAGCTCCACGCCCGGCACTTCGTAATAGGCGTCGTGGGAATGGCCCGACAGCAAGCTGAAATTAAACTCCACTCCAAATGGCATGGCCAGCGTGACCGCGCCCTGATTGGTCACCACATAGCGGATGGGCAACGACGTCCCCTGGCAGTTCACGGTGACCGTCTTCTCCACCCGCACCGCATTGAACACATCGCCTACCCAGACATGGCCTTCGCGGGCAAGCGTCACGGCTACAACGCCGTCTGAGCGGCTGATCTTCGCGGCGTAGGGTTGATCGACAAAATCACCGGCCTCGCCGTAACAGGCTGTGCGAAAGGCCTCCAGCGACACGCCAGGATGCAGGAAATGGTCCAACAGCGCCGAACGTTGATACCAATCATAGAACAGATACTTTTCCAGCCCCTCTTCCTTTGAGCGCACCAGGTCGTGAATGCTGACCACCTTCCCTTCCGCCTCGCCCGATGCCTCGCCCTCGGCCGCTTTGTGCCGGGCGGCCTCCTGGCTCGCCCTCAGCAGCGTGCGGTGATACCCTTCCTTGCGTCGGGTCAGATTGTTGAGCAAGTTGAACCGCTTGGCCCGCCAGTCCCATTCGAACAGCGCGCCGCCCTTCGAGGGCGAAAAGTAGAGGTTCATGGCGGGCGTCTCGATCAACAGCTCCTGGTGGGTATCCCTCGTGAAGTCCACTTCATCAATTTCAATCCAACCCTCTGCGCCACGAACTGCCTGATCCACTGCGTTCTCAGCCGCGAGCAAATGCTCGTAATTGGCCTTGCGAATGTGAGACAGATAGATTCCACCGAAGACGCCATGCCAATAGGGACAGTTGCATTGGCCGGCCCACAGGTGGTCAACAGCGGCCCAACGGCTGGCTTCGGGCATGTCGTTCCAGGCAGCGTGCAGTTTGTCATGCACGCGCAGCATCTTCTTGTGCATGTTGTTGACTTCAGGGTATTTGACCAGGAAATTGCGCCAGAATCCCCCCCGTATGAAACGAAGCACATCATCCCGCCCTTCTTCCCGAAGCTGATGCTTCAGGTCAGTGAGGTCCGCCGACATATCGGCCGGCAGCGCCCACTCAGTCATTTCATCATACGAAGCGGCAGGCAGATATACCCGTCCTATCGCCGGAAATTGGCGAGCATAGTCGGCGGGCGAGATAGTCTTCAGCCAGGCGGCGTTCTCCTCCAGGGCGCAGAAGAACTCCTCAAACCATCCGTTCCGCCATACGTGCTCGTAGGTCGTAGGCCACAGCCCAAACTTCTCGCCGTCGTCTCCCATGACGGCCACCCGCGGCGCCGGGCTCGTGTTCCGTTCAGCCTGCTCGCGTAGCCAGGTGATGACCTCCTTGACCGGCTTCCAGGGGATGGAATAGCGGAGATGTTTGCTGCTGCCAAAGATTTTCAGGATGTAGCCCTGCTCTTCGGTAACATAGTAGCCAAACAAATCGTCATCGGTCAGGCCGACATATTTGAAATGGGTATCATCCACAATAGTATAGGCCACGCCGGCCTCATGAAATATCTTAGCCAGTTGAGGCTCCCAGACCCGCTCCGCCAGCCATGCCCCGCTGGGAGAATAGCCAAAATCGCTTTGCACCGCAGCGCTCAACTTGGCGATCTGCCCCAGCTTGTCCGCGTCCGGTATCGAGACGAGGATGGGCTCATAGTAACCACCGGTCATGATTTCCACCTGGCCCTGTTCAACCAGGTTCCTCACTCGCTGCAAGAAGTCGGGCTTTTGTTCAAATAGCCAATTGCGCAGAGGCCCGGTATAGTGAAGCGCCAGGCGAATGGACGGATGCCGCTCAAGCAGCTCCACCAATGGCAGGTAAGCCTTCTCAAACGCCTCCTCAAATACAAATTCGAAATTGCCAACAGGTTGGTGGTTATGGATTGCCAATGCCAGATAGAGCGATGGGGACATGTCCTCGAATCTCCTTGTGTCCGTCGAAGCTTTGCTCAAACCAGCAGGTGACGTGCTATTACAGGTCTACTTTTCCACCAGCACAGTCACCGGCCCGTCGTTATGGATCTCCACCAGCATCTCCGCCTGGAAGATGCCGGTCTCCACCTGAAGGCCCTCCGCTCGCAAGAACTCAACGAACTTTTCCACCAGAGGGTCGGCCACTTCGGGGCGCGCCGCTTCGACGAAGCTCGGGCGGCGGCCCCTGCGACAGTCTGCATAGAGCGTGAATTGGGAGACGACCAGCACCTGTCCGCCCATCTCCAGCACAGACCGATTGAGTTTGCCCTCGTCATCGGGAAAGATGCGCAGGTTGGCGACCTTAGAAGCCAACCAACGAGCCTCTTCCTCTGTGTCTCCTTCCTTGACCCCTAACAGGACGGTCAAACCCGGCCCGATAGCGCCAACCACCCGACCATCTACGCTAACCGATGACTTTCTGACGCGCTGAACCAGTGCTCGCATGGCCTAAGCCTCTCCTATATCCTGTTCCTTCAACTGCTCAATCACCTCTAGCCAGGTTGTCTCTGCCTCACCTGGTTCTTCGCTCTCGGCCTGCCGGTCTTCATCAGTGTAAAAATGGTGCTTGAGAGCCGCCTTGACTGCCTCGTCTTGCACGAAGTGGTTTAGCATTTTCCAGTGCCTTGACGATAGCCTGTCGCCTTCCTTTTTGCCCAGGCTATCCCTGAGAAACCGGAATACGGAGTTTGCTCGTTCCACATTGCCAACCGCAGCGAAGGCAACACCCAACAACGAAGCGGACGCAAACGATGCGTTGCCGGCGGCCATAACCGGCAACACCCGGTCTACCACTCTATCGGCTCGCCCCAGAAGCAGACCACACTTCATCCAGTGCTCTATCCCTTCAGTTTGCTCATCAATCTCACGGCGAAGGACCCGCTCCCACTGCCGTTCGGCCGACCGTCTGTCTCCAGACTTGAGATCGATCAGCCCAGAATACAATCCTCGTCTCAGTGGGTTGTCATCCATCATGATTAACTCCGTCGCCTTTTGAAGGTCACCTTCCAGGAGACAAATGTCATAGAGCAACGACATCGTCCGCTTGAATGAAGGGTCTGTGGCAACAGCCTGCTTCCAGGTTTCGACCAGTTTATCCAGTTGTCTCAGCTCCGTGTAGACATTGAGCCGATCCAAATAAACAAGATTTTTACCCATCTTGTCATCGGCTGCTTCAAAGGCGCGCTCGAAATATGCCAATGCCTTCTCATAGTCCTTAGACTGCGCGTAAGCTCGCCCCAGATTCGAGAGAACCGGGAAGCTGCCGGGCATTGCATTTTCGAGGTCGTGCAACTCCGCTATCCCCTCCTCCTGTGCGCCCTTGTGAATCAGTCCCCAGGCCCGGCTGATTCTCCAGATCACCATTTCGTCTGCGGAAGAGGCAGCGGCCAGCTTATCTGATATTTCGATCAGCTCGTCATAGCGGCCGAGATGAACCAACAACGCGGTAAACCCTAAGAACGCATCAAACCGCAGTTGCTGCAAATCAGGGCGATTTTCAAGCATTCGGGGGCTGAGCCTGGCCAGGCGATTGAATACCCGTCTGTATTGTTCCACCGCCTCTTCAAACCTGGCTTCGCCGGCCAACTGTCGCCCGCGCTCGAGAATGGCTTCGTAACTGTCGTCTAATAACATCCCCAATATTTCCTCTTCTAAAGAAGTATCCTGAGTTTGCCAGCATTCAACCACATTCTGAGAAACCACATTCAGCGCACACGGCGCACCCTTCCACGAAGCGCAACACCGCGCCACAATCGGGACAATCGGGGCGGAACCCGTCGCTGCTGTGAACCAGCTTCTCTTTGGCCATCTGGCGGGCTTTCTCTTTGCTGTTGCGCATTTCGCCGTTCTGCTCCCCATCACGGATGTACCGTTCCAGCGCCTTGGCTATTGCGTCGGAGCACGAGAAGACGACCGAGCCGCCGTCGAAAGCCGGCTTGGGACAGCGGATGCCGCGCAGTTGCTCGATAATAGACTTCACATCAACTCCCGCCCGCAGCGCCGTCGAAATCAACCGGCCGGTCGCCTCGGTCTGGGATGAAGCGCAGCCGCCGCCCTTGCCCATGTTGGCGAAGACCTCAAACAGGCCGTAATCATCTTCGTTAATGGTCACAAACAGCCCGCCGCAGCCGGTCTGTATTTTCTGCGTCACACCGTGCACCACGCTGGGGCGAGGCCGCGGGCTGCGGACTCCGGCCGGTTTGGCTTCTACCTCCGGCTTCTTGGCTCCGCGCGTCAGTACCTGAACCTGGCGGCTGCCATCACGGTACACGGTCAGCCCCTTGCAGCCCTGCTTATACGCCAGGAGATAAGCCTGGCGAACGTCTTCAACCGTCGCACTGTTCGGGGCATTGATGGTCTTCGAGACAGCGTTGTCGGTGAACGCCTGGAAAGCTGCCTGCATCATAATATGCCACTCGACCGAGATGTTCATGGCGGTCACAAAGCGCCGCTTGACTTCATCCGGTATATCCTCGAAATCCTGCATGTTCTCACCCTCGGCCAGGCGGCTAAACAACTCGTCGCTGGCAAAGCCACCCTTTTCGGCCGCTTCGCGAAACATCTGATTGACCTCGACCAGGCGGTCGTTGTCCATGACATTACGCGTGTAGGCGAGCGCGAACAGCGGCTCGATGCCACTGGAAACCCCGGCGATGATGCTGATCGAACCGGTGGGAGCTATAGTCGTCGTGGTCGCATTCCGTATGCCATACTTCTGGATTTGCTCGCGCAACGTGGCCCAGTCGAACCGGGGCGCTTTGAAGCGCGCCCTCACGGACGGGCCGACATCAACCGGGTCGGGGATAGGCAATCGCCCCTCCTGATAGATCGAACCCTCAAAAGCCGGGAAAGCCCCTCTCTTCCTGGCCAATTCGACCGATGCCTCTTTGCTCCAGTAATTGATGGCTTCCATGACGATGCGGGCCAGGTCAACGGCCTCCTCAGAATCATAGGGGACGTGCAAAGCAATAAGCATGTCGGCGAAACCCATCACCCCCAGGCCAATCTTGCGTGTGCGCAGGGTCATGTCTTCGATCACCGGCAAGGGATAACGGTTGGCGGTGATCACATTATCCAGGAAGTGCACCCCGTCTTTGACTGTTTCCTCAAGTTTCTTCCAGTCAATCTGTCCGCCAACCAACATATTTGCCAGGTTAATGGAACCCAAATTGCAACTCTCGTTCGGCAGCAAGACCTGCTCACCGCACGGGTTGGTCGCCTCGTACCGGCCCAGGTGAGGGGTCGGGTTGAAAGCGTTCATCCTGTCTATGAAGACCAGGCCCGGTTCCCCATTTCGGTGAGCCATTTCGGCGATTTTGTCGAACACCTGGCGGGCACGCAACTTCTTCACCGCTTCCTTCGTGCGCGGATTGATCAGGTCATATTCCTCGTCCCTCTCGACGGCCTGCATAAAGGCGTCGGTGACGCTGACCGAGATATTGAAATTGGGAAAGTGGCCCTCAACGGCCTTGCACTCGATGAAATCCAGAATGTCCGGATGGGTTACGTCTAAAATGCCCATGTTGGCTCCCCGTCGGCGGCCTCCCTGTTTAATCACGTCGGTCGCGCCGTCGAACACGCGCATAAACGAGATAGGGCCGCTGGCGATCCCGCCAGTCGAACGGACGACATCGCCAGCCGGTCGCAGGCGAGAGAAGGAGAAGCCGGTGCCTCCCCCACTTTGGTGGATCAGGGCCGTATTTTTCACCGCTTCAAAAATGCTGGTCATGTCATCGTCTACGGGCAGGACGAAACAGGCCGCCAACTGGCCCAGTTCCGTGCCAGCGTTCATCAGGGTCGGCGAGTTGGGCAGGAAATCCACTCGCGCCATGAGCCAGAAAAACTTATTGGCCAGGGCCTGTGTATCTGCCGTCGGGTCGTGCTTTGTCTCGACATCGGCAATCGTTTGAGCCACCCGCCTGAACATTTGCTCCGGGGTTTCGATCACTTCGCTTTTTTGATTTTTCCTCAGGTAACGACGCTCCAACACGGTAATGGCATTGGGACTGAGTTGAATAACAGGGTCGCTCATGTTTTCCTCCAAAAGTATGAACCAACTGGGCGGTTATGTCCACCCGGCAAGCACGTCATCAATGTATCGGCTGATGCTTTACGAGAAACTCACATAGCACAAAATGAAGCGCGACTTAACGATGTTCCAACAGTTTTTCGACCTCTCTTTTCATGCTTTCCAAGTCCTTAAAGTCCAGATACACAGAGGCAAAGCGGATGTACGCCACCTCATCCAGGTGGCGCAATCCTTCTAACGCCATCTGGCCGATTTCTTTGCTGCTGATTTCGGTGCGGCCCGACCCCAGCACCGTCTCCTCGATATGGGCCACCAGGTTCTCGATATCCTCACCAGGAATAGGACGCTTGGCGCACGCTTTGCGCACACCAACCAGCAATTTCTGACGGTCGAATTCTTCCCTTCGGCCATCGCTCTTGACCACCAGGGGCGTGATGCCTGTCACGTGTTCATACGTGGTGAAACGTTTGCCGCAGGTGTTGCACTCACGCCGCCGGCGGATGCCTGCCTCCACCTGGCGCGTATCCACCACGCGCGAATCGTTCGCGTCGCAAAAGGGGCACTTCATTGACAACTCCTCTGCTCAAAAACAAAACAAGGGGCGTACCTACGTACACACTGAACTGCCCCTTGCACAATTGGGTGACTCACCAGGCCTAGAGCAAATACACTATATATTGTAGGTATTACCACGTCAGATACAATATCTAGTAGACTAAACTGTAAATACTATACCACAATTCGTCCATGATTTCAAGAGGGACAACCTTAAAATCCTTGGCAGAGGGGGTTCTCCCCCTCCTCATGGCGAGGAGGGGGAGAGAGGGGATGCGGTCCCCCGTCGAGCGCGCGGCTCGATGCTGCCGACAGGCGGCAGTAGTGAGGGTAAGGGGACCCGAAGTTCCTTAAACAAGCGTCCACAGGCTCGGATGCAGGCTGAAGCCGACCTCCTTGTTTCGTCATCCGTGTATTGCCGGAACTCGATGGTCGAGGGAACCATCGCCGGCCAATTCACTCAGACCTTCCAAAGCGGCGTTACCATGCCGTTGGGGAGGGCTTTAGCTATTGCTGCTACGGTTGCGGCGGCGCATAAAAGCCGGAATATCTATGTCCTCGGCGTCGAACGAGATATTCGTCGGAAACTGTTTGATCTTTGTCGGGTCTACCTCCGGCCCGGCTACAACCTGTGGCGGCCGCTTCACGCTAAGGGTCTGCCGACGCTGTTGCGCGGTGCCATCGAATCCGGTGGCGATCACCGTGATCTGAATTTCGTCCTTCATTTCTGGGTCAATGACCGCGCCAAAGATCAGGTTGACATCGGGATGCGCTGCCTTGCGCACGATTTCCGCTGCTTCGTT
Organism: Anaerolineae bacterium; assembly: GCA_034435095.1. Lineage (GTDB taxonomy): Bacteria > Chloroflexota > Anaerolineae > DAOTYC01 > DAOTYC01 > DAOTYC01. The sequence continues at coordinate 7,555 of DAOTYC010000082.1, forward strand.
GACTTCGAACAAACCTAAATCTTCGCCGCCACGGACGTTGAACAGAATCCCGCGCGCCCCATCAATTGTGATATCGAGCAGCGCACTGGAAATGGCCTGTTGCGCCGCTTCCGCCGCACGGTTGTCGCCTTTGGCGCGCCCGACGGCCATCAGCGCCGCGCCGCCTTCAGACATGATCGCTTTGACATCGTTGAAGTCCAGGTTAATCAGGCCGGGCATAGTAATCAATTCGGAAATGCCTTGAATGCCCTGGCGCAGCACTTCATCAGCCATCTTGAAGGCGGCCTTGATCGAGGCCTTTTTGTCCACGATGTCTAGCAGGCGGTCGTTGGGGATGACGATCAAGGTATCCACCTTCTCTTTGAGGCGCTCCAGGCCTTCCTCGCACACAGTCCGCCGCCGGCTGCCTTCAAAGCTGAACGGTTTCGTCACAACGCCGATGGTCAGAGCGCCAACCTCTTTGGACACTTCCGCAATAATCGGAGCCGCGCCCGTGCCTGTGCCGCCGCCCAGTCCAGAGGTAATGAACACCATGTCAGCGCCTTCGAGCACAGCATAGATTTCTTCTCTGGACTCCTCGGCTGCTTTTTCACCAATGACCGGGTTGCCACCGGCGCCAAGCCCACGGGTAAGCTTGTCGCCAATCCGGACGCGCTGTGGGGCGTTGGACAGGAGCAACGCCTGTGAGTCGGTGTTGATGGCGATGAATTCAACCCCATGGATGCCCTCTTCAACCATGCGGTTGACCGCGTTTGAGCCGCCGCCACCAACCCCCACTACCTTGATTTGAGCAAAATTCTCGATGTCGGTCTTCACGTTCTGCATCACTTCAAACCTCCTTCAACTAATGTTTGGTACCACTTCAGCTATCCATCCTTGAATAATCATCCGCCGGTTCAATTCTCATGTCTCAGCCGGGCAAGAACGGCTTGAACAAGTTAGATAACCGCCCCAAGACCTTGCTTCCCATACCGGGCGCGCTTCTAGGCGGCGGGGGCTGCTCTTTCAATCCCCAGATCAACAGGCCGACGCCAGTGGCATAGGCCGGACTGCCCAACACGTCAACCAGACCTTGCAGGTCATGGGGCGCGCCAATGCGTACAGGCATGCCCAAAATCTCTCGGCCCAGTTCTTGTATGCCCGGCAAGTTGGCCGTACCGCCGCACAGAACGATACCAGCCGGCAGCAGCCCATCATAACCAGACCTTTTGACTTCGCGCAGGATCATCTTGAAGATCTCCTCAACTCGCGCCTCAATAATCTCGGCAAGGAATTGGCGGGAGATTTGCTGGTGACCTCCGTCTCCAAAAGAGGTGATGTCCAGCGGCTTCGAGTCGTCAACAGAGTCAGGGAAGGCGCGCCCGTAACGGATCTTGACTTCCTCTGCTGTGGTGAAAGGCGTACGCAACCCTATGGCAATGTCGTTGGTAATGGAGCTCCCCCCGGTGGGCAGAATCGTCGTATGCCAGATGCTGCCTTCGATGAAAATCGCCACATCGGTCGTGCCGCCGCCAATATCGGCCAGCACAACGCCCATCTCGCGTTCCTCTTCGGTCAGCACCGCCAGGCCGGAGGCCAGCGGCTGCAACACGACATCATCCACGCCCAGACCAGCCGCTTCGACACACTTAACCAAATTATTGATGGATGAGGACGCGCCTGTCACGATGTGAGCTTCCACTTCCAGCCTGAAAGCCTGCATGCCTATAGGGTCTTTCACCCCGTCCTGGTCGTCAATCATGTAGCCCCTGGGAATAGTGTGAATAATGTCCCGGTTATGGGGAATGGCAATGGCGCGCGCCGCCTCAAGTGCCCTTTCTACGTCCTCCTCGGTAATCCCTCTGTGCCCGCGAGAAATCACCACAACTCCGCGGCTGTTGATCGAAGAAATATGTTTGCCACCGATACCTACCAACGCGCTTTCGATATGGTAATTGGAAATCCTCTCCGCGCCCTCGACCGATGCGGCAATAGCCTGCGCCGTTTCAGCTACGTTGACAACCATCCCGCGTCGAATGCCTTTGGATGGAGCGATACCAACGCCGAGAACCCGCAGATTGCCATCGGCGTCACGTTCGCCCACCAGGGTGCAGGTTTTCGTTGTACCTATGTCTATGCAGGCAATTGTCCTGTCCAAGGCTACTCCTCTCCCTACCTGTAGTAAGGGCGACCGGCGAACCGCAAATCAACAAATTCGGGCCGGATGTCGTTCCGCGCAAACTCTTCGGTCAAGGCGCGCAAAGTCGCCAGTTTTGCTGGCAGGTCGGTCAATTGGCCGAGGTAGACTGGATAGCCGTCGTGGTGCTTAAAACTCAGCCCCTCAGACTGCGACCATAGAAATATTTTCTCCTCTGGCAGCCACTTTCTTAATATCCGGGCTGTCTCAGGAATCTCAGGGGCAACTCTAGAACCGGGAACCCGCATCTGCGCGTCTACGTCCAGAAAGACAATCGTATCCGGCGATTTGCCTCGCGGTTCCATCACCACACCTTCTTCGTCCAACCAATACACTCTATCGCCTACCTGCCACAAATAGGCCGGCTCACGCTCAATCACTTCGATTCGGACTCCGGCAGGCAGGCGGCAGGTCACCTTGGCCGTCTTGATATACGGCAACCGTTCGATCCGAGAGCTGACTTCTTGAGGGTTCAGGAAGAATATGCTTTGTCCCTCCAGACCAGCCTGCTGATAGATCTCTTGAGCCGATACACGGCGATGGCCGGCTATGGTCGCCTCGAACACGAAGAACCTGGCATCGGTGAACAAATACAGCAACAAATAAACCAGAAGCCCCACGAGAATCAAGCCGGGCGCGCGCTGAAGTCTGGCTTGCCAATTGAACTGAACTGGCACCAGCGACATGGGCAGCGTCGGCGAGTCAGCCTCTTTCACTTTGCCCAATCTGGTTTCCGAGCGACGTCTCTTCTGAGGCGCACGTTTAGTTATGAGCGGCATAGGTAACCTCTGAGCGTCTTGGGCTACACAGGCAAAGGACTTCACGTTGACCGTCCAGGCTTAAACTTCAGAACGAACATGCAACGGCTGTTCAAGTCTCTTGCTACAGGACATCGCCAGTTCCACTTCTGCCGTAACTTCAATGATGCGGAGGCGCACCTCATCGTAGTACCGACGTCGTTCCCGCAGCATTCGACGGGTCTCTTCCCATTGCTCCTCCCTTTCAGGCTGTTGCCAGAACATCCGCTCCTCCATCAACCAGCGCTCTGAGCCCAGCACCATGCGTCTTTGCAGATTGATAATCGCCGGGATTCTTTCCGGATGGTCGGCATTGTGAGCGAACCGGAGCAGCATACTGCATGGGAACTCTGGACAGAATGAACAATCATCCAGGCCACGCTTGACCACACAACACTGATAGACCTCACAGGCTCTGCTCTCGGTGTGAGAAGGGCAGTATCGTGGGGTACAGCAGGTGTGGGGGCCGCTGCCGTTTTGGACGGCTGGACAGGTGCTGCAATACAACCCGCAAGGGGCGCCCACCCCTAATTCGACTTTTGCTTTCACTTCAGTTTCCATGAGCTTTCCTTTCCAGAATGGCGGTCTATACAGGCTGACCGATGCACTCTATTTCCAGTTCCAATTCCTGGGAGAATTGCTGCCTGACTTCTGTTCTGGCCAGATCAATCAAGGCCAGCACATCGCGCGCTGTCGCCTGTCCATCATTTACGACAAAATTCGCGTGAGTACAGGAGAATCGAGCTCCACCGATTTGTTTCCCCTTCAAACCAGCAGCCTCAATCAGGCGGCCGGCGTAATCTCGAGGCGGATTCTTGAACACACAGCCCGCGCTGGGTTCATCCAGCGGCTGCGACTTCCGCCGCAGGCGAACCGCCTCGCGGCATCTCTCTATCGCTTGTGCCCTGTCTGCCCGGCTCAATGACAATTCTGCGGTTAAGATAATCAACTCTCGATTCGACCGCCCCCCTTCCTTTTTGAAACGACTGGAACGATAAGAGAAATCCAGGTTCGCCGCTTCATAGCTTCGTCGTTCACCCTGGCCGTCCAGCACCTCGACCCTTATCAGCGATGCGGAGATGTCGCTGCCGAATGCGCCAGCGTTGCCAACAATAGCACCTCCCAGCGTGCCGGGAATACCCGCAGCCCATTCCAGCCCCGACCAACCCCGTGCGCTGACTTTATAGGCCAGTCTGCTCAGGCTGACGCCTGCTTCCGCAAACACAGTCACCCCTTCCGCCAACTCTACAAACCGATAGTTTTGGCAGCGGTTCACGATGACAAGGCCTTCGACACCTCTGTCGGCCACCAGGACATTGCTGCCTTGCCCCAACACGTAAAACGGGATTCGCCTGTGGCGAGCCCACAGGACCGCGCTACACAGGTCGTCAACTGTCCGAACCACGAGCAAGGCCTGAGCTGGGCCACCGATACGAAAAGTGGTGTAGCGCAGCAACGGTTCGTCAAGCTTCAAGGCCTCGCCCCACAGCCTTCTCAGCTCCTGCTGCCAGCTTTCGAGGGCAACCGCCGAGAGGGTGCTCTCATGGCCTTGCGACTCAAAATCGCGCTCTTTCACCGCCCCTACCCATTCTCAGAAACGATCAGTCCGCGCCGCTGGAAACAGCTCGCAGCCTGTCAAGCAGCCGTTCGCCCAGAAGATAGCAGTCCCCGGCCCCCAGCGTGATACACACGTCCCCCGGCTGCAGGTTCTCGACCAGGAAACGCACAATATCGTCGAATTCAGCGATGTAGCGCACGTCGGGATGTCGCATGATCTTGACCAGGTCTGTGGCATGTGCGCCCAAAGTATCGCGTTCCCGGCTGGCAAAAATCTCGGTCACAATAACATGGTCGGCCAGTTCAAAACTCTGAGAAAAGTCGTCCAGCAAAGCTTTGAAACGGCTGTATGTGTGCGGCTGAAATATCGCCCACAGGGTGCGGCCGGCATAACGGGCGCGTGCAGCCGCCAAAGTAGCGCGAATTTCGGTTGGGTGATGGGCATAGTCATCAACTATGGTGATCCCGGCGACCGTACCCTTATGCTCGAAGCGCCGTTCTGTTCCTTCAAAGCGAGCCAGAGACTCCTGAATCGAGCTGAGCTTAACTCCGACCTCTGTAGTCGCGGCGATGGCGGCCAGCGCGTTGAGCACGTTGTGTACGCCAGGCACATGCAACTGAAACGGCCCGATCACCGTCCCCTCGTGTGAAACCGAAAACGTATGGCCGCCGGCCTCATCGCAAGCCATATCCACAGCCCGCCAGTTCACCTCTTCAGAAAAGCCAAAGGTTGCAGTTTCGGGCAGTTCGATTGTTGTCAACATGTCCAATGTCCTCCTGTCATCACCGTTTAGAATGATATGGCCCTGTGCTGGCACACGGCGGAGAAAGGTGACGAATGCCTCAGCCATATCTTCCCAACAACCAAAACAATCTGGATGATCAAACTCCACATTGGTAACCACCGCCAGTTCAGGGCTGAGCCCCCAGAACATACGGTCGTACTCGTCCGCCTCGATCACAAAATAGCGTCCCCCGCCGGCTCTGGCATTGGCTCTCAGATTACGAGACACACCACCGATGATAAAGCCCGGCGCGACGCCTGCCTCATCCAGGATGAATGCAATCATCGCGGTTGTCGTCGTCTTGCCATGAGTGCCGGCCACGGCAATCGTGAAATGCGATTTCAGCAGCTCACCGATAAACTCCGACCGCTTGAGCACCGGCACGCCCCGTTCCCTGGCGGCCAGAACCTCCGGATTGTCCGCCGCGACTGCCGAAGACATGACCACCACGTCAGCCCCAGCCACATGTTCCGCTGCATGGCCAATGAAAACTGTCGCTCCGTTGCGGGCAAGCTGAGCAGTGACCGCCGACGCCTGCCGATCAGACCCGGAGACCCGCGCGCCTCGCTCCAGCAGCACCTGGGCGATGGCCGATAGTCCCGCACCCCCGATGCCGATCAGGTGAATATGCTTCTGGAAAAGTGCATCATCAAAGGCCATATCATTTCTTTTTCAATGGCGACTGCAATTTGAAGAACCTGCCGAACAACACCACAAACAGAACGGCCAGGATCATGATCGGGAAATACGCTCTGACGTCCCCAAACGACGGACCGGTGGGCACATCTCCGATGCTGAGCGACAGGTCCGAAACCATCGCCGCAGCCTGTATTTCTGCGCCGCCTGTGAAGAAATTGCCCAACACGTAATCCTTGGCGAGTGAGAGGGCCAAAAAGCCGTTGAAGGCCCCGATTATTCCGCCCAGCAAAGCGCTGAAAGCTGTCAATTTCTGTTCGGCAAACCCGATTCGATCCGATGTATACGAGAGCACCACCAGGATAGCCAGAATAATCACGAACAGCTTATACGATTCGGCCTCCTCAACCGCCGCAGCCTGAACCACCGTACCATTTGTCAAAACGGCCAACAATTTCATAAAGATAGCAAATAACCGATTGACAAGGTCAATAATGGCTTTAGCCATCTCTGGATAGAACAGCGGCAAGGCCATCAGCACGAGCAAGAACGAGGTGAACAGCTCCTTCAGCCATCCACGGAAGATGCCTATGAATCCGAAAAGCATGATAACGACCAACTGAAGGTCATTGTAGCTCACGGAGATTCCCTTACCACCCATGGTTCAGCCACTCCAATTCTGGGCCGAAGCGGCGTCTGCCAACGCCGTCAGCTCGGCAGCAATGCGATGGGCCGCTTCTGGGCGACGCAGAGCTGCCGCCGAACGACCCATTTCGACAAGGCGGTTTCTATCTTGCAACAGACCGAGAACCGCGGACAGCAATTCCTGCCCCAGCCGCTCATCCGCCAGGCTGATCGCTGCGCCATGCCTGACCAGGTAATCGGCATTGGCTTGTTGGTGCTGTCCAGAGTACGGATAGGGGACCAGGATGCTCGGCAGGCCAAGCGCAGGGAACTCGCCCAAGACTGATGCGCCCGCGCGCGCCACAACCAGGTCGGCAGAAGCCAAAGCCTGAACCATCTCTTCGTGCAAATACGCATACAAACGGTATCTGCTCTTGAGGTGCGGCGGCAATTCTTCCTGTTTCAACCGCGCCGCCTCATAATCGTTCGGCCCAGATACGTGGATGACCTGGCTCTCTTGAAGCAATTCCGCCAGACACCCCTCCACAGCGACGTTCAGGCTGTGCGCTCCTCTGCTGCCGCCGAAAATCATCACGACGGGCAAACCTGGTTCCAGCCCCAACGCCGCCCGCGCAGCCGATTTGCTCACATTATAAAATTCCCGGCGGACCGGATAGCCCGTCACGATAACCTTGTCCTTCGCAAAAGCGGAAGCCGTCTCCGGGAAAGAAACGGCAACACGCGGCACCCAACGGCTCAACTGGCGGACGGCCAGACCCGGCTCGATATCGGGCAGGTAGACCAGAACCGGCACTTTTCTCAGGCGTCCAGCCAGTATGGCGGGGACGCTTCCATATCCGCCGCTTACCAGGATGGCATGTGGTCGGAAGCTCCCAATTGCTTTGTATGCCTGAACCAGCCCTATCATCAGTCTCAGACCATTCCAGAATATTTGCCAGGGCCTCTTGCCCCGAAGTGCGCCCATTTCAACTGGCTTAAACGGGATTCCAAAACGCTGTGCCAGAGCCTGCTCCACGCTGCCCGCCCCTCCCAGGTAAAGGAACTCAGCGCGTCTGTTGGGCGCCGAATTCACCACGTCGGTCATCGCCTGCACGACGGCTATGTTTGGGTAAACGTGGCCGGCTGTCCCCCCGCCGGCTATGAGAATCCGCATAAGTGTCACCATCCCCTCGCACCCCACGCGATACGCTGAGCAGAATCCCCACGCCGGCCAGCGCAGACACCAGCGCAGAGCCCCCGTAGCTGATGAACGGCAAGGGAATTCCCGTCGGGGGCAAAGTTGCCGTAACGACGGCAATGTTAATGAGCGACTCGAAGACCAGCCAGGTGGTCACTCCAGCCGCCAGGATCATGCCAAAATTGTCCGGCGACTGCAACGCAATTCGCAGTCCGCGGTAGGCCAGCAGCGCAAATAAACCGATGACCACCAGGCAACCGATCAGGCCCAGCTCTTCGCCAACCACGGCGAAGATGCTATCCGTATGAGACAAAGGCAGAAAAGTAAACTTCAGTTGGCTCTCGCCGAGACCTCGACCCAGCACGCCACCCTGACCCAAAGCGATAAGGGCCTGCCGGATCTGGTAGTGGCCGGCCGTTACCGGATCGTTGATGCCCTGCCAGAATACAGCCAGCCTCTCGGCTGCGTAGGGCCACTTGGTCACCAGAAACAACAATGAAAGGCTTCCAAATGCGCCTCCGATCAACAACTGGAGGATATCCGCGCCTGCCAGAAAGAACATGACCGACGCCGTGCTGACGATGAGAATAGCAGTCCCAAAGTCAGGCTGCAACAGGATCAAGCCGGTCAAAACGCCCATCAGAATCGCAAATGGGATCAAGCCATAGGTGACGTGGCGGATCTTGTTCCCCTTGGAAGAGACCCAATCGGCGATATAGATGACAATAGCCAATTTTGCCAATTCACTGGGTTGAAAAGAACCTTTCCAAAACGTGCGCTGCGCCCCAAAACGCTCGCTGCCGATAAAAAGCACAGCCACCAGTAAGAGTAACACGCCGACCAACATATAGACCGACACCCTTCGCCACCAGTGGTGGGGGATACGGGCAAAGATCGCCAACAAGGCCAGCCCAACAGCCGCCCATTGGAGTTGACGGACAAAGAAATAGGTCGGCTCGTCTGGAGTTAGCGAGAACGTTGTGCTATAGACCATCATCAAGCCGATCAACAGCAAGGTAATGACAACGACAAGCAAAATGTAGTCGTAATTCGCCTTCCCTGTAGTTGTTCTCTCTGCTTTCTGAACTTGTGCTGCCATGACTAACGCTCCATCGGGCGGCTGTTCCCCGCCCCCAATCCGTGACTCTGACTATAAAGCCGCGACCAGGCTTTTGAAGTACCTGCCGCGTTCCTCAAAATCCCTAAACGCATCGAAGCTGGTGCCGCCTGGTGAAAGCAGAACAACATCGCCGGCCTTGGCCAGGCGGTGCGCCAACTCAACGGCCATTTCAAGGGATTGCGCACGCCGAATAACAGGCCGATATTGTCCGGGTTGCCCCTGAGCCATCGCCTTGCTCAATGCATTCTCTATGATGTCTGCTGCCTGCCCGAACAAGATCACGGCGGAGGTGCGCGCCAGCGCCAATGCGGCCCACTCGTCCCAGGGCAGATGTTTGTCCTGGCCGCCTGCCAAGAGAATGATGGGTTCATCAAAGGCGCGCAAGGCCGCCGCCGACCGTTCCGGCGAGGTCGCTATGGAGTCGTTGTAATATTTCACGCCGGCGACTTCGCGCACCAGCTCGAGCCGATGCTCAACCCCTCGGAATTCAGATACTACTTCAGCCATAGCTTCTGCTTTCGCCCCGGCAAGCGCGGCTATCGTGCAGGCAGCCAAAACGTTTTGCAGATTATGACGGCCTCGCAACCGCACATCTTCCTGCCTTGCTATGGCTCTTTCCTGTCCGCCAAGCCGTAAGATCAGGTAACCATCTCTGATAAATCCACCTTCTGGCTGAGAGACAACCTGTCGCGCCTCAGCAAGCTGTACGTCCTGCGCCTCGGCCAGGTCGTTCTCAGTGCTGAACCAAACCAGCCTGCCTTTGACCAATCGTGCCAATTCCCGCGTAGCCGGGTTGTCATAGTTCAGTACGGCGGCATCTTCCGCTCGCTGAAAACGCAGGATATTGGCCTTGGCCTCAATGTATTCCTCCATCGAGGCATGTCGGTCGAGGTGGTTCGGCGTAATGTTCAGGACAGCGGCCAATGGCGGGCTGCTCTGCATCAACTGGAGCTGAAAGCTCGATAGTTCCATGACTACTTTGTCATCCGCGCCGATTTCGTCCAGAAATGGGGTCAACGGTTTGCCTATGTTGCCGCCCACCCAGGTCCTGAACCCTGATTTCTGCAACACCTCACCGACCAGACTGACGGTAGTCGTTTTGCCGCTCGAGCCTGTGATGCCGATGGCCGGCGCCGGACAGTGCTCCAGGAAAAACCGACTCTCGCTGCTAAGCGAGATGCCCCGCCGGACAGCCTCGCGCAAAATGGGAATGTCCAGCGGCACGCCAGGGC
>DAOTYC010000083.1:0-22862 GCA_034435095.1 Anaerolineae bacterium
CGTGCGTCAAGTTTCATGCATGTCACGGGTACGTCCCGCGCCGAGCGGAGCCCCTGTGGGTCGGGTTTCCATGCCCGACCGATGAGAACAGCGGATGCGCGGGATAGGACGGATCAGGCGGCAGGTTTGGAAACCTGCCCTGCGGGTGACCGTCCGTCATGCTTCGCCTTCGGCTCAGCATGACGGGAGCGGGCGGCGTTTCTTACCCCATGAGCGGCGCGCCTACACGCCGTGGGGAAGCTCAGCGGGCCAGAATCTCGGCCAGCTCCAAAAGCCTCAAATCCAGGCTCTTGCACCCATCCACCACTTCCGCCAACGGCGTCGTGGTGACCTGGTTGTTGATCAGGCCGACCAGCACGCCGCTTTCGCCACGGGCCAGGGCATCCACCGCACCCGCGCCCAGGACGGTCGCCAGATAGCGGTCCTGAGCGGTAGGATGTCCGCCGCGCATGACGTGACCCAGTATGGTCGCGCGCAGCTCGAAGCCCAGCGTCTCCTTCTTATGCTCGAACAAGTCCATGAGTCGGGCGGCGTTGTAGTGCGCCCCTTCAGCCACCACGATCAGGGCGTGTGGCTTGCCTCGTTCGTAGGCGGAACGGATCTCCTCCGCCAGCTTGTCTGGGTCGGTCTCTTTTTCGGGAATGACCACTGCTTCCGCGCCACCGATCATGCCGGCCATTAATGCCAGGTATCCGCAGTTGCGGCCCATCACCTCGACCAGGAAGGCCCGCTGATGGGACGAAGCGGTCACCTTGAGGCGATCAATGGCCTCCAAAGCGATGTTCAGGGCAGTGTCTACGCCAATGGTGATGTCCGAGCCATACAGGTCGTTGTCAATGGTCGAGGCAACGCCGACCACCGGGAAACCCATTTTGGATAGGGCAGCCGCGCCGGTCTGTGACCCATTCCCACCGATGACGACCAGGGCGTCAATTTCGTTTCTGTTGAGCGACCTGAGCCCCTTCAGCCGCCCCTGTTCGGTCTTGAAGTCCAGGCAACGCGCGCTGCCCAGAATCGTTCCGCCCAATTGCATGATGCCGCCCACATCGCGAGCGCCCAGTGGCCGGAACTCCTCGGCAAGCAAACCGGCATAGCCGTTTCTGACCCCAAATACTTCCCATCCGTTGGATATGGCTACTCTTGTGACTGCGCGGATGGCGGCGTTCATGCCGGGCGCGTCGCCTCCGCTGGTCAATACCGCGATTCGTTTCATTTTCCTCAGCCTTCATCACTCCTTTCGATGGAAACACCAGCCCATTATAGCACAGTTCAGGTATTGACACGAAAATAGCCCGCTCCCGTCCATCCATGCCATTCTGCGCAGCCGTGTTATCCCACTTGGTACAGTTTCCCAACCTGCCGCCGTAGTCGGTCAATGACCGGCTTGCTCATAGCGCGTTTTCATTTGGCGTTGGTGCTTGTGTCGTTCATCAATGGTCATCTTTTCTTCATTATCTTCAATGGACATGTTCCCCCTCCACGGACATTATCATTTGAGAAAACCATACCACATTGGTGACATTTTACATGAATGAATGCCCACTTGCGCAACCAGCCAAATCGTGGTATGCTTATGCCCGAAGAGTCCTGACAGACTGCTTTCCCTGACCACATTCAACCAAACAGGTTTCAACGCTGAAAGCCGACTCGTCGGCTTTTTATGTTTTCAGGTGGGCGCGGCCCCCATTTTTCTTCAGGAGGTTCGAACCTGATGAACCCAAACCAACGGTTCGCCAAAGAAAGTCTCACATTCGACGACGTGCTCCTCATCCCGCAGGAATCTCACATCCTGCCGGCTGAAGTGGAGCTGACCGCGCATTTGGCTGCGGACATTTATCTGGGCATCCCCATTCTATCGGCAGCCATGGACACAGTGACCGAATCGCGCATGGCCATCGCCATGGCCCGCGAAGGCGGCATCGGCATCATTCACCGCAATATGACCATCGAACAACAGGCCGCCGAGGTAGACCGGGTCAAGCGGTCGGAGTCGGGGATGATCGAAAACCCGATAACCCTGCCGCCGGATGCCCTGCTCAGCGAGGCCGAAGAGCTGATGCAGCGGTTTCATATCTCCGGCGTGCCAATCACTGAGAACGGCCGCCTGGTCGGTATCTTGACCAACCGCGACATCCGCTTTGTCACCGATTTCAACCAACCTATTCGCAACTTCATGACGGCCGAGGGCCTGGTCACTGCTCCTTTAGGCACCACGCTGGAAGAGGCGAAAGAAATCCTGCAAAAACATCGCATCGAAAAGCTGCCACTGGTTGACGACAATTTTCAGCTCAAGGGCCTCATCACCGTCAAGGACATTCAGAAGAAACGCGATTATCCCCATGCCGCCAAAGACACCACTGGTCGCCTGCTGGTTGGGGCGGCGGTGGGCGTCGGGAACGACATGCCGGATCGGGCGGCCGCGCTGGTGGAGAAAGGTGTAGATGTCATCGTCATTGACACCAGCCACGGGCACACGCGCAGTGTGATTCAAACCGTGCACTATCTCAAGAAGACTTATCCCAGCCTGCCGATCATCGCCGGCAATGTGGTCACCGCAGAGGGCACGCTGGCCCTCATAGAGGCCGGCGCAGACGCAGTTAAGGTGGGCATCGGGGCGGGGTCAATCTGCACAACACGGGTGATCACCGGTGTGGGGATGCCGCAGATCACGGCCATCGTGGACTGCGCCCAGGCGGCTCACGCCCGAGGCATCCCCATCATCGCCGATGGGGGCATCAAATATTCCGGCGACATCGTCAAGGCCCTGGCGGCTGGCGCGGACACGGTGATGTTGGGCAACCTGCTGGCCGGACTCGAGGAAAGCCCTGGCGAGCTGGTCCTGTTTGAAGGACGGTCATTCAAAGAATACCGCGGCATGGGTTCGCTGGCGGCCATGAGCGGGCCTGGGCGTGACCGCTATGCTTCGGGGCAGGGCGGCGGTTTGGCTAAACTCGTCCCAGAGGGCATTGAAGGGCGTGTGCCTTACAAGGGCCCGCTAAGCCAGTACATGTATCAGCTTCTCGGCGGCATCCGCTCCGGGATGGGCTATGTCGGCGCCAGAAACCTGAGAGAGCTGCACGAGAAGGCGCAGTTCACCCGCATCACCCAGGCCAGCCTGATCGAGAGCCATCCCCACGATGTCATGATCACGAAAGAAGCACCCAACTACAGGAGTATGGGATAAGCGGGCATGACGGACATCACATACCGCGTCGAAGTCTGGCTGAAGCCGCACATCGTTGACGGGCGCGCTGAAGGCTTGCTAACTGCCATAGCCGCGCTGGGTTATCAGGTGGAGCGGCTTCAGGTGATAGACCTGTATTTCATCAGAGGCGACCTGGCCGGGGAAGCCGTGGAAAAGCTGTGCCGCGAGTTGTTGGCCGACCCGGTTTCACAAAACTACCGCATCAGCCAGCTCCAGCCCGCTCGCGCCCCAGGAGTGACAGAAAGCGGCCCGCCTCCCACCAGACCCGCGGCCTCAGAGTGGGGCATTGAGGTCACGTTCCACCCCGGCGTGACCGACAGCGTGGCCGAAAATATCGTGCGCGGCGCGCAGCTCATCGGTGCGCCCCCAATCGAATCAGCCGCCACCGGCCGCCGCTTCGTTCTGTATGGCAGGCTGTCGGTGGAGCAGGCAAACCGCATCGCTCAAAACGTGTTGTACAATCCCGTCATTCAGCACGCCACATTGGGCGCCGCAACCCCCTCTTTCCTTCTCAAGGACGCCAGCCCACTACGGACTGATGGCCTCGTTCGGCAGGCAGCGCAAGTGGATGACAAACCGGCGGTCGAGGTTGTGTCTCTCCGCCAGGCCGATGACCCGGGACTGGAGGAAATCAACAGGCGTCGCCTGCTCTCGCTCAATCTGGAGGAGATGCGCACCATTCAGGCCTACTTCCAATGGGAAGGACGCGACCCGACCGATGTCGAGCTGGAAACCCTCGCCCAGACCTGGTCGGAGCATTGCGGGCATAAGACGTTCAGAGGGCGAGTGCATTACGAGGAACGATTAGCAGATGGCTCGGTCAGGCGAGAACACATTGACGGCCTGCTCAGAACCTACATCCGGCGAGCCACACAGGAGGTCGCCAGGCCCTGGGTGCGTTCCGCCTTCATTGACAACGCGGGTATCATTGATTTCGATGGCGGCTATGAGCTGTCCTTCAAAGTCGAGACTCACAATCATCCCTCCGCGCTGGAGCCATTTGGCGGCGCGAATACCGGCGTAGGCGGGGTGATCCGCGACATCATCGGCGTCTCGGCCCGCCCCATCGCCAACACAGACGTCCTGTGTTTTGGCCTTCAAGACAAGACCGGCGAGCTGGCGCCCAACGTCCTCCATCCCAGGCGGGTCTTTACGGGCGTCGTGGCTGGCATTGAGGACTACGGCAACAAGATGGGCATCCCAACAGTGGGTGGAGCTATCCTGTTTGATCCGGGCTACGAGGCCAATCCGCTGGTCTTCTGTGGCTGTCTGGGCCTGGCGCCGATTGGAATGCATACGCGCACCCCCCGGCGCGGCGACCGCATCGTCGTAGTCGGTGGGCGCACGGGCCGCGATGGCTTGCGCGGGGCGACCTTCTCATCCGCTGAGCTGACGCACACCACTGCCGAGGAATCCGGCAGCGCGGTGCAGATCGGCAACCCCATCACCGAGAAAAAAGCACTGGAGGCCATCATGCGGGCTCGCGACGAGCGGCTCTACACCGCCATTACCGACTGTGGCGCAGGCGGCCTCTCCTCGGCGGTCGGCGAGATGGGAAGCGAGCTGGGCGTGCGCGTCCAGCTTGAGCGCGTCCCGTTGAAATACGCCGGCCTGTCGCCGTGGGAGATTTGGCTGTCTGAGGCGCAGGAACGGATGGTCCTGGCCGTCCCGCCGGCCAATCTGGAACGGCTGTTGTCCATCTGCCGCTCGCTGGACGTGGAAGCGACCGACATTGGTGAATTCACTGGCGACGGGCGTCTGCGCGTGTTTTACGGCGCGGAAATCGTCGCCGATATTGAGATGGCATTCCTGCACGATGGCGCGCCTCAGCGGGAACTGAGCGCGCGGTGGGAAGCGCGCGCTTTCCCACGTCCACCTCACCACACGGGCGACCTGACCGACGTGCTGTTGGACATCCTGCGCAGCCCCAATGTTGCCAGCAAGGAATCGGTCATCCGCCGGTACGACCACGAGGTACAGGGCGCCACAGTGGTTAAACCGCTGGTGGGCGCGCGAGAGCATGGGCCATCAGACGCGGCGGTACTGAAGCCGATGTGCGTGCCAGGCTGGAGGGGGATTGCCGTGAGCCATGGCATCAATCCGTGTTATGGCGCGTTGGACCCGTATCTCATGGCCCATGCAGCGGTTGACGAGGCGGTGCGCAACGCGGTCTGCGTAGGGGCTGACCCCGATTGTATCGCCTTGCTGGACAATTTCTGCTGGGGCAATCCCAACCTGCCCGACCGCATGGGGGACCTGGTGCGGGCTTGCAAAGGTTGCTACGATGCGGCCCTGGCATATCAGACGCCGTTCATCTCCGGGAAGGACAGCCTGAACAACGAGTACACCGACGGCTCGACAGGCAGGAAACTCTCCATCCCACCTACGCTGCTGATTTCCGCGGTGGGGATCGTGCCGGACATACGACAGGCGGTGACCATGGACCTCAAGCGAGCCGGCAACCTGGTCTACGCTGTAGGCGAGACCCGCACCGAGCTGGGAGGCAGCCATTACTACCGCCTGCAACACGCCATCGGTGATGGGGCGCCGCAGCCGGCCCGAGACGGCCCAAAGACCGCCAGAGCACTGCATCAGGCCATGCGGCAAAGGCTCGTCCGAGCGTGTCACGATTGCTCGGAAGGGGGGTGGGCTGTGACGCTGGCCGAGATGGCCCTGGCCGGCGACCTCGGCGTGGACATTCAACTGGGAAATGCACCGGGCGCGACGTCCCTGCCTGACGACGTGACCCTCTGCTTCAGCGAGTCCAACGGACGCTACGCCGTAGAGGTTGCGCCGGAGGACGCGCTGGCGTTCGAACAGGTCATGGCCGGCTGCCCACTGGCGCGCATCGGCAGGGTAACTGCTGAGCCGTTTGTCCGCATACGGGGACTGGACGGGCGCGAAATTGTCCGGGCGGAGCTGAGCGCGATTGAAACGGCCTGGCGAGGCGGGAGTTTGTAGGCGAATGAGCAGACCAAAGGTTATGGTTTTGCACGCATCGGGGACAAACCGTGACGTGGAAGCGGCCTACGCCTGTGAGCTCGCCGGCGGCCAGGCGGAAATCGTCCACGTCAACCAATTGGCAGCAGGCATCCGCCGCCTGAGAGATTACGCAATGCTGGTGCTGCCAGGCGGCTTTTCCTATGGCGACGACCTGGGCGCTGGCTCTCTGCTGGCTCTGGACCTGCGACACCGTTTTCGGGACGAAATGGAACAGTTTATCGAGGAAGGGAGACCCGTGCTGGGCATCTGCAACGGATTCCAGGCTTTGGTCAAATCTGGCTTCTTGCCCTTCCACCTGCCGCAAGCGCAAGGCCGGGGGCATCCACCCCGCCGGGCGGCCACTTTGGCCTTCAATCGGAGCGCACGTTTTGAATGCCGCTGGGTATACCTGAAACCGAACCCGCACAGCCCGTGCGTTTTCACCCGCGGATTGCAGGAACTGCTGTATGTGCCGGTGGCTCACGGCGAGGGGAGATTTCTCGCCGACGATGAAGCTGTGTGGCACCGGTTGAAAGCCAATGACCAGATTGCGCTGACCTACGTGGACTGTCAGGGCAATCCAGTTGACTACCCGGGCAATCCAAACGGTTCACCCGAAGGCGTAGCGGGCATCAGCAACGAGCGCGGCAATGTATTTGGCTTGATGCCGCACCCGGAGGACCATGTTCTGCCCTACCAACGCCCGCGTTGGACGCGCGGCGAATCCGGCGGATCGGGGCTGGCTATCTTTCGGGCTGGCATCGAATACGCCCAGAATTTGTTCGGAGGCTAAACCGCATGGAGACAATCGGTGACCATTCGAGCGCGGACAACGCCGCGGGCACGGGCGTCTCACCAGCTTCGGAAATGAATGGTGGCAGCTTCACACACGCCACATTCCTCTCGGCCTTCACCTGGCGCTACGGAAGTGACGCGATGCGCGAACTGTGGTCCGAGCGTCACAAACGGCTGCTCTGGCGACGGCTGTGGGTGGCGTTGGCCGAAGCTCAGCACCAGGCTGGCCTCGTTTCCTCAGAGCAAGTTGAAGACCTCAGAAGGCATCGGGAGGACATTGATCTGGCGCGCAGTCAGGCCATCGAAGCAGAGATCCATCACGACCTGATGGCCGAGGTCCGCGCCTACGCCGAACAATGTCCGGTCGGCGGTGGGATCATTCACCTGGGGGCGACCAGCATGGACATTGAAGACAATGCCGATGTGTTGCGCCTGCGCGACAGCCTGGTGCTCGTTCAAGCGCGGCTGGCGGAACTGCTGCGCACCCTGGCCGACCAGGTCGAACGCTGGGCTGAGACACCCTGCATGGCCTATACCCACCTCCAGCCGGCGGAACCGACCACGGTGGGCTACCGCCTGGCCCAATATGCCCAGGACCTGTGGCTCGACCTGGATGACATCATCGCGCTCAGGCAGGCCCTCCGTGGCAAGGGGTTGAAGGGCGCGGTGGGCACGTCGGCCTCATACGCACGGCTGCTGGAAGGCACCGGCTGGTCGGCTGGCGACCTGGAGGCGGCGTTCATGCGTCGGCTGGGCCTGACGCCTTTTCCGCTGACCACTCAGGTCTACCCACGCAAGCAGGACCTGCGCGTACTCAACGCCCTGGCCGGACTGGCGGCCTCCCTGCACAAGATGGCTTTCGACCTCAGGGTGCTGCAATCGCCTCCGTTTGGCGAGATGGCCGAACCTTTTGGCCGCCGGCAAGTTGGCTCTTCGGCCATGCCTTTCAAGCGCAACCCCATCAACAGCGAGAAGATTTGCTCGCTGGCCCGCTATGTGGGCGCGCTGCCCGCAGTGGCCTGGCAGAACGCTGCCAATTGCCTGCTCGAACGGACGCTTGACGATTCGGCCAACCGACGCATTGTGCTGGCCGAAGCGTTCATTGCCATTGATGAAATTCTTCGCACCCAGACCCGCATCGTGAGCGGCTGGACGGTACATGCAGGCAGCATCGAGCGCAACCTCGACCGGTACGGGATTTTCGCGGCCACGGAGGCGCTGTTGATGGAGCTGGCAAAGGCTGGTGCAGACCGTCAGGAGATGCACGAGCTCATCCGCGAACACAGCCAGACGGCCTGGGCTGCCGTTCAGGGTGGGCAACCGAATCCACTGGCCGCCCTGTTGGCGACGGATGAGACCATCAAGAAATGGCTTCCCGAACACAGAATCGCCGAGTTGCTCGGCCTGCGGGCATACACGGGCGACGCAGTTGACCGTGCCCGCAATTTCGCCGCCGAACTGAAAATTCATTTGGAAGAAATTGGATGAAACGAAAGGTAGGCTATAATTTAATTATGGTGGACGTTCGATTTGGAGAAAAATTGGCCGAAGGCAAAACCAAGATCATCTATGCGCACCCGGCAGACCCTGCGCTGGCCTACATGGTCCACAAAGACACCATCAGCGCAGGCGACGGCGCACGGCGGAACGTAATCCAGGGCAAAGGCGCGCTGAGCTGTCGCACCACCAGCAACGTTTTCAAGCTGCTCGCTCAGGCAGGGCTGCCTACCCACTTTGTCGAAAAGACGGATGAGACGACCATGCTGGTTCGCCGTTGCCAGATGATCCCCCTGGAGGTAGTCATGCGCCGGATGGCGACCGGTTCGTACCTCAAGAGACATCCGGAAGTTGCCGAGGGGACGCGCTTCGAGCCGCTGCTGGTCGAATTCTTCCTGAAAGATGATGCCCGGCACGACCCGCAGATCATGCCCGAAGACATCAGCCGCGAGGGCATCGCCTCCGCCGCGGAAGTCGAGGCAATGGCCGCCTTGGGGCGCAAAACATTCGAGACGCTGGAGATGGCCTGGGCCGCTCAGGATGTGACACTGGTAGATTTGAAAATCGAGTTCGGACGGGACGCGGAGGGCCACCTGCTGGTCGCCGATGTCATTGACAACGACTCGTGGCGCATCTGGCCGGGCGGCCAACGGGAGAGAATGCTGGACAAACAAATCTACCGCGATATGAAACAGGTTGACGCCGATGGGTTGAGCCTGATCTTAGCCAAATACGAACAGGTCGCGGACCTGACTGAGAATTTCTGAAGATTGGTTCTTGGGGAGACAAAAACGCTTATGGCAGGACAGGTTATCATTATCATGGGCTCCAAATCAGATCTGTCTTTTGCGCAGGAAATTGGGAAGGAGCTGGCCGGCTTTGGCCTGGAAGCTGAATTCCGCATCGCATCGGCACACAAGAGCGCGGCGCACCTGTTGAAAATACTGGCCGATTACGAGATGACCGACTGTCCGCGGGTGTACATCACCATAGCCGGGCGGTCCAACGCGCTGTCTGGCATGGTGGATGCCAACGTGTCAGCGCCGGTCATCGCCTGTCCGCCGTACTCGGACCGATTCGCGGGAGCCGACCTGTTCTCTTCGCTGCGCATGCCCGGTGGCGTCGCGGCTCTGACCGTGCTCGAACCCGGCGCAGCCGCGCTGGCCGCCGCCAAAATCCTGGCCCTCAGCGACCCTGGCCTGCGCGAGCGCATCGTAAAGTTCCAACAAGCGCAAATAGAGCGCATCCTGACGGACGACCAGGAATTGGCAACATCTTGAAATCTCGCTACAAACGTAGTTACACAGGTGAATTCTGGACGTAGTACACGAGGGGAATCCGTTAGAAATCTATGGACACGCTGGATGTAACGAACATGTCCGGGAACGTGACCTTATCGGCAATGGGTGTTGACCGCCCGCGCGAAGCCTGCGGGGTAGTCGGTATCTACGCGCCGGGCGAGGATGTCGCGCGCCTGACATTTTTCGCGCTGTATGCCTTACAGCATAGAGGGCAGGAGAGCGCGGGCATCGCCGTCTCCGATGGCAAATCGGCCCGCTTGCACAAGGCCATGGGGCTCGTCAGCCAGGTATTCACCGAGGACGCCCTTCGCCCACTGAAGGGGCATCTGTCCATCGGCCACAATCGCTATTCCACCAAAGGGGCATCGCGGGTGGACAATGCGCAGCCGTTCCTGCTCGAATCGGCGCTGGGGCCACTGGGGCTGGCCCACAATGGCAACCTAGTCAACTCGGCCGAATTGCGCCGCGATTTGCTGCGCCACGGCGTAGGACTGGTGTCTACGTCGGACAGCGAGGTCATCACCCAGATGTTGGCCGGTGCGTCAAGCGACAACTGGATAGACCGCATCCGAATGTTCATGGTGCGCGCCCGCGGTGCCTACTCATTGACCATCCTGACGCGCGACACCCTGTACGCCGTGCGCGACCCGTGGGGCATACGCCCCCTGTGCCTGGGGCAATTGTCTTCCGGCTGGGTGGTGGCCTCGGAGTCGTGCGCCCTGGCCACCATCGGCGCAACCTTCGTACGCGAGATAGAGCCCGGCGAGATTGTAGCGATCAATGAAAACGGCGTCGAGGCCATCCAGGGCCTGCCGACAGCGCGCCGCGCCCTGTGCGCCTTCGAGTTCATTTACTTCGCGCGGCCTGACAGCGTCATTCAGGGGCGGTTGGTGCACACCGTGCGGCAGGAGCTTGGCGCCCGCGTGGCTGTGGAGCACCCGGTTGATGCTGATGTCGTGATAGGCATCCCCGACTCGGCAACGGCGGCGGCCATTGGTTGTGCCCTTGCAACCCGCCTGCCGTACAATGAAGGGCTGATGAAGAACCGCTATATTGGGCGTACCTTTATCCAGCCGGACGAACGGCTCAGGCAACTGGGCGTCGCCCTCAAGTTCAACGCTCTCACAGACAACTTGCACGGCAAACGGTTGCTTGTTGTGGATGATTCGATTGTGCGCGGCAATACCAGCGGGCCGATTATGTCGTTGTTGCGGGACGCCGGCGCCAGGGAAATCCACCTGCGGGTGACTTCGCCGCCTATCCGCCACCCGTGCTTCATGGGCGTTGACATGGCGACTTACGAGGAACTGATCGCGCACCGGCTGAGCGTCCCGGACATTCGCCAGCGGCTCGGTGTTGATACGTTGGGGTACCTGTCAATCGAAGGCCTGACCGAAACCATCGGGCAGCCGGCTGATAACCTGTGCCTGGCCTGTTTCTCAGGGTCGTACCCACTCGTCGTGCACGAAGAAGCTGGCAAGAAGCTGGCCTTTGATGGGGTTATCATGTGATGAGCAGATTTAATTTAAGGAAATGCAGGTAGCACGAATGAAGAATGTGTTAATTGTAGGCAGCGGCGGGCGCGAACATGCACTGGCCTGGAAACTTCGCCAATCGCCGCGCGTTGGCGCTATCTACGTCGCCCCAGGCAACGCTGGTACCGAGACCATCGCGCAGAACGTTCCGATCAGAGTGACCGACATAGAAGGCTTGCAACGTTTTGCATCGGCTCACGCTGTTGACCTGGTCGTGGTGGGGCCGGAACTCCCCCTATCGCTGGGCGTGGTTGATCGCCTGAGCGCGGCCGGGATCAGGGCCTTTGGCCCAACGCAGGCAGCGGCGCGGCTGGAGACTTCTAAGGTCTTCGCCAAAGAGTTCATGACACGCCATGGCATCCCCACCGCGCCTTACCGGGTCGCTTCCAGCTATGAAGAGGGACTGCGGCACGTGCGCGAACTCGGCCTGCCGGTAGCCGTCAAAGCCGATGGCCTGACTTCGGGCAAAGGGGTAACCGTGTGTCACACGATGGAGCAGGCCGAGTTGGCGTTATACCGGGCGTTGATTGTCGGCGTTTTCGGCGAAGCGGGAAAGCAGGTGGTCATCGAGACTGGCCTATCCGGCGAGGAGATGTCGGTGCTGGCCTTCTGCGACCAATATACGGCTGTGCCCATGATTCCGGCGCAGGACCACAAGGCCATTTTCGACCACGATAGAGGCCCGAATACCGGTGGAATGGGCTGCTGCGCGCCCGCGCCGTTCCTCGATGCGGCGGGCCTGTCGGAGGTTACGGCGACCATCTTGCAACCTGCCATTGACGGCATGAGACAAGAAGGCGCGCCGTTTCGCGGCGTACTCTATGCCGGCCTGATGCTCACTGAGACCGGTCCGCAGGTGCTCGAATTCAACGTGCGCTTTGGCGACCCCGAGACTCAGGCCATCCTGCCCTTGCTCGAAACAGACCTGCTGGAGGTGATCGAGGCGTGCCTCGACGACAAGCTGTCAGGTTTGTCCATTCGCTGGTCGTCCGAGTCCTGTGTATGCGTGGTCTGCGCCGCGCCAGGCTATCCCGATGAGTGCTCCACCGGATCGCCCATCTTGGGCCTGATTGAAGCCGAGGCTCGAGGCGCGCATGTCTTCCACGCCGGTACGCGGTACGACAAGGGGCGGCTGGTCACCGCCGGCGGGCGCGTGTTGGGCATAACCTACCGGGCGCCCGACCTTATGGCGGCCATCGCCGGCGCGTATTGGGCTGTGCGCGCTGTCTGCTTCGAGGGGATGCAATATCGGCGCGACATCGGCGCCAAGGCTTTGCGCCACAAGAGGCTGTGAGGCCAAGGAGAGTCAGGCAATGAGCACATCTGGCGAAGAAAACGATGACGCGGGTTTGGCCGAAGAGCATGCCTCTACCCCCGCACACATGTCATATAAAGATGCCGGCGTCGACATTGAACGCGCTGCTCAGACCAAACAACGCATGGCGGCCATCGTGCGTTCCACATACGGGCCGGAGGTGTTGGGCGGACATGGCCGCTTTGGAGGTTTGTTCGACATACAATGGCTACAGCTCAAGAAGGATCCGGTGTTGGTCGCTTCCACGGATGGTGTCGGCACCAAAACGATGATCGCGGCTGCCCTGGGCCGATTCGAGACATTGGGCCACGATTTAGTCAACCACTGCATTGATGACATCCTGGTACAGGGGGCCAAGCCTTTATTCTTTCTGGACTACATCGCTTCCAGCCAGCTTGACCCAGACAGGGTGCTACAGATCGTGAACGGCATATCGGAGGCCTGCCGCCGGGCCAATTGCGCCCTGCTGGGCGGCGAAACGGCAGAGATGCCAGGCGTCTATCAGCCGGGAGAAATTGACCTGGTCGGCGCCATAGTCGGCTGGGTTGAGCGCGGCCAAATCATAGACGGTTCGCGCATTGCCGCGGGCGACGTGCTGATCGGCCTGCCGTCCAGTGGCCTGCACACCAACGGCTACTCCCTGGCCCGCAAAGCCCTGGCCGCCACACCGTTGGATATGCCAATGCCCGACGGCACCGGTACGTTGGGGGATGCTCTGTTGGCCCCTCATCGCAGCTACCTGGAACCAGTGACCCGGCTCATGGCGCGAGGTGTAGACATCAAGGGCCTGGTGCACATCACTGGTGGGGGCTTCTATGAAAACATCCCTCGCGTTCTGCCGCCGGGGCTGGGTGTCAGAATCGAGCAGGACGCCTGGCCGACGCCGGACATTTTCCGTCTCATCCAGCAAGCCGGCCACATCTCTTCGGAAGAGATGTACCACGTCTTCAACATGGGGGTTGGCCTGATCGTGATCGTCTCGCCGAAGGATGTCTCACGGACGCTTGGGCTGCTGTCCGACGACAGTTATCGGATCGGCGAAGTAACGGCCGTGTCGGACGACAGCCCCCGGGTTGCGATCGTATGAGTGACGCGGTCAGAATCGCCATACTCATCTCTGGCCATGGCTCGAACCTGCAGGCCATCATTGACGCGGTGGAGGCCGGCCGATTGCCGGGCGTGACCATCGCCTGCGTCGTCTCCGACCGGGCCGGAGCGTTCGGCCTGCAACGGGCTACACGGCATGGCCTGCCAGCCATTCATTTCCCGTATCCGCCCAGGTCCGCCGGACAGGCGGCACGCCGGATGCGAGACGCTGAACTGGCTGACCTGCTTGAACGCCATGGCGTGCAGTGGGTGGTGCTCGCCGGCTGGTTGCGGGTGCTCTCTGGGCAATTCCTGCGGCGTTTTCCCAATCGCGTGGTGAACCTGCACCCCGCGCTGCCCGGCCAATTCCCCGGGCTGAACGCCATCGAGCGGGCCTTTCAGGCCTACCGCGCAACGAGCCAGGCCGGACTTCCGGGCGAGACGGGCGTGATGGTTCACCTCGTCCCGGACGAATCGGTGGACGCCGGGCCGGTCGTGGCGATGGAGTCGGTGCCGATTTACCCCGATGACACGCTGGAGTCTCTGACTGACCGGGTGCACCAGGTTGAACATCGCCTGATCGTTGATGCGCTGTCGAAACTGCTTACCGAACATCGGCAACCCGCCACATAAAACGAAGATTTTGAGGAGGGCTCATTGGCACGTGTAGAAGTTCACGCAGGTATCTGTGCGATGCGCACCCAAATCGTCGCAACCGCCCTGAACGACGGTCAGACAATTAGCCTGAAAGTCGAAAGCGATTGTGAGCATGTGCGCAAGCTGATTGAAGAACTGGGCGAAGTCAACGCTTATCAGGAGATCTCTTATCGGCGGATGGGACCGCGCACGCTGCATCTGGCGCCACAATGCCTGCCCCATCCGGCCTGCCCTGTTCCAGCAGCCATCATCAAGGCCATCGAAGTTGCCGCCGGATTGGCCTTGCCGAAAGATGTGACGATTACAGTGACCAGGTAGCAGCCGTGCGACCGATTCAGGCGGCGCGATGCACATTAGCTGCCATTTGCTCTGATTGTTGACAGGCCCTACTTTTCAATGCGCCACACCGACCCCTCCGGCCGGTCTTCGACGATGACTCCCAATTCGGCCAGGCCGTTGCGGATGCCGTCGGCCAGTTCCCATTGTTTGGCCTGGCGTAGCCTGGCCCGCGTGTCCAGCAAGAGCTGAATCAGGGCCTCATCCAGGCCAGTGACCGACTTTTCGGGCAGCGAATCGGGAACAATGCCCAGTATCTGTCCGCCCAATTCGCGATACAGATTGTCAATGGCCTGCAGGGTCTCCCGGCTGACCGTCTGACCGGAATTGAGCAACGTGTTGACATCCCTGGACAGCTCGAACAGCTCGCCGATGGCCGCCGCCGTGTTGAAGTCGTCGTCCAGGAACTCAAGGAAACGCTGCTTATGCTGAGCCAGCATCTCCGCGACCTGAGCATCCAAAGTACCGCTCTCCGCTTGCGACAAACGTTCGCGCACAAGAAGGACTGTGCCGTGAAGTCGTTCCAGGCCCTTCTGAGCGGCCTGTAAGGCTTCGTCGCTGAAATCCGTTGTCGAGCGATAGTGGCTGGACAGGATGAAAAAGCGGATGACCAAAGGCGGGTATCGCTTGAAAAGGTCTTTCAGGAAAATCGCGTTGCCCAGCGACTTGCCCATCTTGACGCCGTCAACGGTGACCATATTGTTGTGCAGCCAATAGCGGGCAAAGGGTTTACCCGTAGCCGCTTCGCTCTGGGCCACCTCACATTCGTTATGCGGGAAGATGTTTTCCAGGCCCCCGCCGTGAATGTCAAAGGTCTCGCCCAGATACTTGCTGGCCATGGCCGAGCATTCGGCATGCCAACCGGGGTAGCCCCAGCCCCACGGGCTGTTCCATTTGAGGATGTGTCCCGGCTCGGCCCGCTTCCACAGGGCAAAATCGGCCGGGTCTCTTTTCTCTTCGATGACTTCCACACGCGCGCCTTCGCGCAGTTCTTCCACACGACGGCCGGACAGTTTGCCATATTCTGGGAAACTCGACACACTGAAATAGACCGAACCGTTGACCTCGTAGGCATGGCCCTTGGCGATCAACTGCTTGATCAGCTCAATTTGCTCCGGGATGTGGCCGCTGGCGCGGGGAGAAATATCTGGACGAATCACCCCCAGCGCGTCCATGTCCTCGAAATAGCTCCGCATGTATTTCTCGACGAGCTCCATCGGTTCGACGCGCTCCAAAATCGCGCGCTTCAGGATCTTGTCCTCGCCGGCGTCGGCGTTGTCGGTCAAATGCCCCACGTCGGTGATGTTTTGGACATAGCGCACACGGTAGCCCAGATAACGCAGATACCGGTTCACCACGTCGAAAGTCACGTAGACTTTGGCGTGGCCGATGTGAGCATGGTCATACACGGTCGGCCCACAGACGTACATGCCAACCATGCCTTCATGCAAGGGTTTGAACTCCTCTTTCGTTCGCGTCAAGGAATTGTAAACTCGCAGAGTCATAGATTACCCCCTCGACCTCCAGTTCCAAAGTGCGCGATTATATTTGTTGCAGCGCAGCCGATGTCCTTTGCAGACATCGCGCCTTACCCAAAAGAATGACCATGACAACCAGGCAAGGGCCGGCCAGCGCCCCCGTCAGGGCAGCACGAATGACCGACATTACCTGGCGTCCGGTCAGCCCTTTATCCGACTTGAACCGCCAGCGCAGGTCGCGCAGGTAATGGTTCACCTGATCATAATCGAATGGCTCAACCGCCGTCAAGCCCTCTCGGAAAGCCGAAAGCACCTCGCCGGCGAAACCATCGTTCAGACACTGCTGCGCCTCCGGAGTATAGCTCACAATCGCGTCAACAAAAAGCGGCTCAGCCAGCCGAACCAGGTCGGCCAATGACGTTGCCTCTTCTCTGGCCGCGATGACAAACGTCTCCTGCCATGCCGCCACGGGGAAAACCGTTCCTTCAGCGCGAGCCGAACAGCCAAATACCCCCCGCCAATGAGGCTCGATCAGAGCGACCAGTTCGGGTGCAGGCAATTCCTTTAAGCGTCGCCTGTCAACACTATCCGGTAACACAATTTCCGCACTCAGGTCTTGTTGTTTTCGAGCTGGG
The DNA here is from genome assembly GCA_034435095.1 of Anaerolineae bacterium. GTDB lineage: Bacteria > Chloroflexota > Anaerolineae > DAOTYC01 > DAOTYC01 > DAOTYC01. The sequence continues at coordinate 16,823 of DAOTYC010000083.1, forward strand.
CGAAGATCATCCGGCCGGCGGATGTCTGCAACACTTTGCTCACCACCACGTTGATGCCGCTGTTGATGTAACGGCGGCCGTTTTCAACCACTACCATGGTGCCATCATCCAGGTAGCCAACGCCTTGTCCGGGCTCTTTGCCTTCCTGAATGATACGCACATACAGCGTCTCGCCGGGCAAGACGACGGCCTTGACCGCGTTGGCCAGCTCGTTTACATTCAGGACGACGACCCCTTGCAGCTCGGCCACCCGATTGAGGTTAAAATCATTGGTGATAATCGGGCAGCGGAGGTTGCGCGCCAGACGCACCAGCTTGTCGTCAACTTCACGAAACTCTTCTACGTCCATGTCGGTGATGCGGATAGGCACGGCGGAGTCTTTCTGGAGCTTATTGAGCATGTCAAGCCCCCGACGGCCCCGGTTCCGACGCAATGGGTCTGGAGAGTCGGCGATATGTTGAAGCTCGTTTAACACAAAGCGGGGTATGACCATCGTGCCGCGGATGAATCCGGTCTGGCTGATGTCGGCAATACGGCCGTCTATGATGACGCTTGTGTCAAGTAGAAGGATGCCATCCTCACGAGAGACGTTGTCTCGCGAAAACTGGCCGCCTACCAGCGAGAACAAATCCCGCTGGCGCATGACCATGACCGCTGCGCCAAAATAGCCGAACAGAATCGCCCCAATGAAGGGTAGAATCTGACCGAACGGCCCCGGCAGAAGTGATAAAGGTAAAGCCAAAAGCGCAGCGATGATAAGACCAATAACCAGTCCGATAATTCCGGCGAACAACTGATGGGCAGGAAGCTGGCGAATTTTCCTGCGGGACCATTCCAGGGGCCTGATCGTTAAAAGAGGAGTAAGTAATAATCCCAAAGCAGCCCCGGCCAGGCTGAGAACCAACACATAACGGATATAAGGAGTGTCGGCTCGCCCCGCCAAAAATACGCCTAACTGCCAACCCCCGACCGCAAAAACGCCCATCCCAATGAGGCGTAGCAGGAATTCCAGGCTCATTAAGCGTGCCCTCCAATATTCAATTTGTAACCGTATTCTCTCCTCCGCTCTTGCTCTCCGACCTATCGGCTTGATAAAAGAAATGATAGGGACTTCAGCCCAAATAACCTGCTGCCGCGCGGAGAGCGAAGCCATGACGAAAGACTATCATGATGAAAAATAATAATGAGTGTACCCTGCAGCACACTCAGTGATGCCAAGATACTACGACTTGATCCAGATCACTGACGCGGGCGATTGCTGTCGCCCACCTATGTTTTAATATTAACACAATATCGGCCAAAAGTCAAAGGCACACATTACTGGGATTGCTTCGTTGGGCAAAGGGTGGTATAATTGAACGAGTTCGGTGTATTGCTTGGCAACAAGAGAAAGCGCGAGGCGATGAATTGGCAGTTGCATGGCTACATTCTATCACTGGTCACGTGTAGCCTGGTGTGCACCGCCATTGGGTTATATACCTGGCGACGACGTGACCGCGCTGGCCTGATGTGGCTGGCGATCATGATGTGGGCCGTTGCAATATGGACGTTCAGCTATGGCATGGAACTGGCCAGCGCCGACCTGTCAGCGATCACATGGTGGCTCAGGATTGAGTACGTCGGGATCGTCGCCATACCAGTGACTTGGCTATGCTTTGTGTCCGAATATACTGGCTATTGGCCCCGCCTGAAATGGACCACCCTGGCGCTGTTGAGCATCGTGCCGGCCGTAACTCTGCTGCTCCACTGGACTAACCACCTGCACCATTTATATTATTCACACATTCAAGTCTCCTCCGCGGCAGGTTTCCCCCTGGCGGCTCTCACCCGCGGTCCGGCCTACTGGGCCTTCATTGCCTACACTCACCTGATGTTCGCCGCCGGCCTGGCACTGATGGTGCGCTTCTGGCTGAACGCGCGCGGCCTTTACCGCACCCAGGCAAGTGCCATAGTGGCCGGTGCCGCGGTGCCCTGGCTGACCAATATGGTGTACTTAGTCGGATTGCGCCCGTTCCAATATCTGGACCTGACGCCTCTTGCTTTCAACATAACCGTTGCGGTTACCGCCTGGGGCATTTTTCGCGCCCATTTCTTAGACATCGTGCCGGTGGCCAGGGAAAAAGTGATGGAGAACATTGGCGAGGCCATACTGGTCTTGGATAAGAAGTCACGCCTTCTCGACATAAATCCTGCCGGTGCGCGGTTGCTGGGCCTCAGCAATGGACAAGCAATCGGGCGGCCGCTCGACCAGTTATTGGACTACTGGTCAGAGCTCCTTCGTCACATCAAAGCGGGAGAGGCAAACATCCAGATCACATCACCGGATGGACAACAGACGTTCGACTTGCGCATTTTTCCGCTGCGTGACGAGCATGGTGAAATTGAAGGACAATTGGTCGTGCTCCTGGACATCACCGAACATATCCGCGCCGAGCAGGCCATGCGCCAGGCGAAGGACGCTGCCGAAGCATCGAACCGCGCCAAGAGCGCGTTTCTGTCTAATTTGAGCCATGAATTCCGCACACCTTTGAATATTATCCTTGGCTTTGGTCAATTGATGGTCAACGACGACAATTTGACGCCCCGCCAACGAGAGGGTCTGGAGATGATCAACAGCAGCGGGGAGCAGCTCCTGGGATTGGTCAACGGCTTGCTGGAAATGTTGAAGAACGAAGCAGCTCAACTTGACCGACAGGTGCAGGAGGTGGACAGGCTATTTGCCGAGCACGCTGCCCAGAGCTTCTCCGGCGTAGCGGCGAACCTCACCTCGCCGACGGAAGAGGAAAAGACTGCCATTTCTTTGATGAAAGTACCGCCCAATTTGTTGGCTCGCCTGGAAGAAGCCGCCATCCGGCTCGATATGGAATCCGTGAACCAGCTCATCGAACGAATCAGCGATCATAGTTTTATGGGGGCGACGGCGTTAACTGCATTGGCGCGTGATTTCAAGTATGGTGAAATCGTGGCTTTGTGCCACCAAACCAACCGCAGACTCGCCGAAGAAAAAGAGAGGAGGTGACAACTCCTATGGAACGGCCTCATGACTCGCTGGAACTGCAATCTCTTATCGAGGGCCAGTCATACAAAGCAGACCTGCTGGTAGTTGACGACGTCCCCCTCAATCTGCACCTCTTGGTGCACTTATTGACTAAGGAGGGGTATAAGGTGCGGCCGGCCAGCAGTGGGGCGGCGGCGTTGGCTGCTGCGCAAGCCGAGCCCCCTGATATGATCTTGCTGGACATCATGATGCCTGAAATGGATGGCTATGAGGTTTGTCGCCGGCTCAAGGCTGACGAACGGACGCGGGACATCCCGGTCATTTTCATCAGCGCCATAGATCAAGCTGCCGACAAGGTCAAAGCGTTTGAGGTCGGCGGCGTAGATTACGTGACGAAACCCATTCAGCCCGGAGAGGTCATAGCGCGCATTCAAACACACTTGAAACTGCGCGAGTTGCAGAAGAGCCTGGAAGAGAAGAATCGCCTGCTGGAAGAAGAGGTCGTCGAACGACGAATGGTGGAGGAGTCCCTGCGCCAGTATGCGGAAGAGTTGGATGCGTTCGCTCACACGGTGGCCCATGACCTGAAGACCCCCTTGTCCATCATTGTTGGCTACAGCGAATTGTTGGCACGAGCCCAGCTATCACCCCAAGAACAGGAAAGAACGGCGGCGCAGATCAGGAACACCAGCTATAAGATGATCAGCATTATAGATGAACTTCTGCTGCTGGCTCAGGTTCGAAGGCTGGAACAGGTTGATATCGAACCTCTGGACACGGGCGCCATAGTGGCCGAGGTGCTGAGTCGCCTGGAGACATTGATCAGCGATCGCCAGGCCGAAATCTCATCGCCAGAGAATTGGCCGATCGCCTGGGGATATGCACCCTGGGTCGAAGAAGTTTGGGTCAATTATCTCAGTAATGCCATCAAATATGGCGGCAAGCCGCCGCGGGTGGAACTCGGCGCTGATCGTCTTTCTAATCCGCTCCAGCCGGCGGTGTACGAGGCAGGCGGTGGAGACAAAGTGGACCGTGATCGGCCGTATGTGCGTTTTTGGGTGCGCGACAACGGGCCAGGTTTGGCTCCTGAAGAGCAGGTCCGATTGTTCGCCGAGTTTAGCCGACTGAGCAAAATGCGCGTTCAAGGTCACGGGCTGGGATTGTCCATCGTGCGCCGCATCGTCGAGAGACTGGGCGGCGAAGTCGGCGTGGAGAGCCAGATAGGCGCGGGCAGCCTGTTCTACTTCACCTTGCCCGCGGCGTAAGGCCAGGCCTCCGGCGCGTCAATTTGACAATGACCCGATTGTAAGGTATACTATCATTCGCCGTGGGGGGCTGTAGCTCAGCTGGGAGAGCGCATCAATCGCACTGATGAGGCCAGGGGTTCGAATCCCCTCAGCTCCATTGTCCACATTGTGGGGCGACAGCGGCGCAACGATCATGGGGCTGTGGCGCAGTGGGAGCGCGTCTGACTGGCAGTCAGAAGGCCAGGGGTTCGAATCCCCTCAGCTCCACTTTTTTGTTTACTGACACTGCGCTGTAAGCGGTTCACTTCTACGTAATGTATGCGCCCCCGCTTAACAAGTCGTACAGCAGCTTCCCTAACACTGCCAACGCCAGTCCGCGAGAGTCTACGTCGCCGCTGTCGCGCCGCCCACACTTTTCATTCCGAACCTGGCTACCCGAATATTGCAATAAACGTCAAGACACCGTATAATATATGTTATTCGAGAAGCTATCGGGGAGAGGTCACGTGTCAGATTCACCGGGCGCACATGATGTCCGAGAAACCCAACAGTTGTCTCACATGCATACCGACACCCTGTCGCCACGCACCACCCTGCAGGGACGCTACGAAATCATCAAGATCATCGGCGTGGGGGGCATGGGGGCAGTGTATCAAGCGCGCGACCTTCGATTTGCCAATGTGTTCAGGCTGTGTGCAGTCAAGGAAATGTTCAACCCAACAACCGACCCTCGTCTGCAACAGATTAATGCCGAGAATTTCGCTCGCGAGGCAAACATCCTGGCCACGCTCAACCATCCGGGCATTCCCAAGATCTTCGATTTCTTCAGCGAAGGACGACGCAGCTACCTGGTTCTGGAATTCATTGATGGACAGGACCTGGAGCAAATCATCAACAGCAGCCCCGGCCCTCTCAATGAGCGTCAGGTTGCCGATTGGGCCATTCAAATCTGCGACGTACTTGATTATATGCACAACCAGCGGCCACAGCCCATCGTCTTTCGAGACTTGAAACCTTCGAACGTGATGATCAACACCATGAACCGGGTCATGCTGGTTGACTTTGGGATTGCCAAAGTGTTTCAGGTCGGTGAGAAAGGCACCATGATCGGCACCGAAGGGTACTCGCCGCCTGAACAGTATCGCGGCATTTCCGGCCCCATCGGCGATATTTACGCCCTGGGGGCCACGCTTCATCATCTGTTGACCAAGTCAGACCCGCGCACTGAACCGCCGTTCACTTTCCACGAACGGCCACCGCGGCAGCTCAATCCGCAGGTCTCCGAAGCCATGGAGTCCGTGGTGATGAAGGCGCTGGCCTATGACCCCAAGGACCGCTTTCAGTCGGCGGCAGAAATGAAACAGGCCCTTTTGGCGGTTCTCGGCCGGCGTTCCAGATTGGCCGACAGTTCTGCCAGCGATTTTTCCACCGGGGTTCTAAGCAGCGAAGCCCTGACAGAGCATGATGTCGATATCGTATGGGAATTCAAGTGCGAAGATGAAGTCAGAAGTTCTCCGCAGTTGTACAACGGTACCGTCTATGTCGGGGCGTATGACTACAACCTCTACGCGCTGGACATCCAGACCGGTGAATTGCGCTGGAAATATCCTACAGGAGCCGGCATCTGTTCAACGCCAGCTATTTGGAACGGCCGTGTATATTTCGGTTCAGAGGATCAATCTTTCTATTGCCTTCACGCTGACACCGGACGGCTCGTGTGGGCCCACCCTACCCGGGCTCGCGTCCGCTCGTCGCCGTGGATTGCGCTGGACCACGTCTTTTTCGGAGCGGACGA
>DAOTYC010000084.1:0-4403 GCA_034435095.1 Anaerolineae bacterium
CCGTTATTCATACGTCTACAACAACGCACTCAAGTATACAGATCCGTCAGGCCATGATCCGCTAGATGATGAGTGGAAACAAGCGTTCTATGAAGAGAATGACCGCGTTCCAACAGATGCAGACCGTCAAGCACGTTTGTATTCAGTGATCTTTCCTGGCCCTGTGAGTGGAAGCAGAGCATGGACTTCGGATGATTGGGCATACTATAGCCAGAATCGTGTGGATTTGTTCAGGACCGCCTATGTAGGTAGAGAGACACTTGATGATTTTGCAGCTCAAATTGAGCGACTAGGTCAATGGTACAAGTCTGGGGAAGAGGAGCAGTTCGTCTGGGCGATCGCACTTTTATATGCTGGAGTCCCTTACGGGACCAGATTCTGGGGGGTGTTCGGCAAGGTTTCGGTGGACCGCGTGTGCAAGTACCACAATGTGGACAGGATATTCTATGTACTTGGTTGAACCATGGCATGACTGGGTTTAGTCCTGAGGTGACAGATGTAGCCGAGAACACACATCACTATGCAGGTCAATTGCTCGCTGGATACTATATGTGGGGCTGGATTGCTAATACGATGACTTGGGCTAGAGAAGTTGGGCAAGGCATAAGCGTGTCGTCTCATCCATATGTCGATTCGACAATACCCTTTAGTGGTTTGATCGTCACCTACAACACCGATCAGCTTGATGTGAATATGGGCGAGATTGCAACCAGACATGCAAGAGGCTTGCGTCAAGGAAAGATATCGATCTCTGGTTTGCCAGATCTCATTCGTCGAGATTTGGCTCCGTAAGTTTGTCCAATGTTGCTCATACTGGGAGGTTACCCTTTGAAATACTTAACATGCTTTCTTGCCATGTTCCTGGTGTGCACAAGTGCCCGATGTGTCAATCAAGAGACCCCTGTAGATCCAGTAAGCCGGGTCGTACAAAGATATGGTGTGCCGCGAGAAAATGTGCTGGCGATTGCAGAGGAATTGGGCGTGGATCCGAGCGACATCGGCTCCTTTGGCAACTACTACTTCCCCTACAACTACTATGAGTATCTGTTCACAGAGTTTGAGCAGGAATATGGAAGGCCGCCCAAACGCTCAGAAATCGAACAACTCGTTAGGGGGTACGTGGCTAAATGCAATGATGGATTATACAGAATCCATTATGTCTATTACTCTACTGAAACTCATCCAGGCTTTGGTGAAATTGCGATGGTTTTGACTGTTCATTTTCAGCTACCACCACCTAATCAAGACCCGCCAGCAGACCCGGTTTTCTTTCACCTGCAACCCATTGAGCTATGGGATCGATCCGTCAATCCGCCTGACTCAATATATTGGGATGAGTGCATACAGGAATATGCGAGAGAAAAGTAATCTCGGTGGATCAATAACTTCTGTAGAATATGACTGTAGCGTAATGCCCACCATGAGTTTATCGCCTTGTGGACAGTGCAACCTGGGTTCAGTACGAAGGGCAGAGTCAAATCGACTCTGCCCTTGTTGCACCGTCACCGGCGTCGGCGCTCGGGTTGCTCTCCAGCATTGCCCTATCCTCCGCACCGGCAACTCTATTGTATCACAAGTTGGCGCACCTGTTCAACCAAATCCAGGCGTGTTTCAAGGCTAATCTGTGGGTCGGCCAGCCGGTCGAGCAGGGCCAGCAATTGATCGCGGTGTTCGTTGATGCTCAAGGAGTGGGACAAGGTCTGTTCCACACCGGCCGAGGCATCCATGTTCTTTTCGATGCGGGCCATGGCCGCGTAATAGTCGGCGGCGACGGTGTGGTCGTGTACTCGCGCATAGATCATGGTCGAATTCAGGCTGCGGTGCCCCAGTAGCTTTTGGATGCTGGTCGCGCGGCAGCCGGCGTTCAAGAGCTGTGTCCCAAATGTGTGGCGCAGGCAATGGGGTGTGGCCTTGACGCCGACACGCTCCCCGGCGGCTTTGATCCGGTCGCGTACCAGGTCTTTGCATAAGGGCTGGTTGCGATAGAAAAAGACGTGGTTGGTTGGTCCCATACCGCGTACCTGAAGATAGTCATTCAAAGCACGGACGGCTGTGTCAGTGAGAAAAAGAGATCGGTCTTTTCGTCCTTTACCTTGACGCACTGTTAATCTATGTCCATTCAGGTCCAGATCGTCCATACGCAGCTCTTCAACTTCGCCACAACGCAGACCGCCCTGCCAGAGCAGGTAGAATGCGGCCCGGTCCAACAGCGCATCGCGCCGCCGCGCAGGTGACCGTGCCTGGATCACGCGCTGCTCAAAATCGTCGCGCAGCGCACGCACCTGGTCGTCGGTCAGGAAACGAGGCAGGCGGTCGGGTTGCTTGAGGCACTGAATGCGCAGTAACGCTTGCGGGATCGGATGATCCTGTTCTTGCAGGTGGAGCAGAAAGATGTGAAAGGCGCGCAGGTCCTGGTTGATCGTGCTGACGGCGATTCCCTCGGTCAGACGGTGGTCGATAAAATCGAGAACGTACTGGCGTTTGACGTCGGCGACACAGGTGATGGGATAGCGTTCAAAGAGCCAACGCCACAAGCGGGTGTGGCCGCTCCAAAAGCGCAGCACGCGCTGTTTCATCCGCGCCGGACGCCAGTGGCGCTGCCGGATGTGCTGGTAGTGCTCCGACTGCTCGATCAGCCAGTCGGGCAGGCTGGTGCAGTAGCGGTGCAGAATCGTGTCGCGATCGGGAAAAGCAAGAACCACATCGTGCTGGTCGCGCTGCTGGCGCAGAAAAAGACGGAACTTGAGCAACGCATTGCGGCACATATCGGTCTACTCGGCGCTCAACCGTTTGGCTTTGATATAGGCCAATGCTTTTTCCAAATCTGCGTCCAGATCGAGTTGTTCGTATGGCTTGAGATTCAGGCCAAGAACGTGTCCGGCCATCGGGATGTAGAGCAAATCAATCACATACTGGCTGGTGCCGCTGCCCGACAGCCAGTCGCGGTAGCGTTCGAGCAGAGCGATGTTCTCCGGCGGCCAGGCAGCGGTGGGCTTGGGAACCGCAGAATCGGGCAAGAGACGATAGTGGCGCGCACAATGCAGCGCGTGGTCATAGCGTTCGGCCACAGACTCGGTCGCGGTTTTCATCGCCATCCCTCCAGTCCGCGGCTGGCCGCGTCATAGTCGGCCTGCACCTGGCGGTCATTGGCGGCGACGTAGGTTTGCGTCGTCGTCAACCAGGCGTGTCCCAGCAGCTTCTGGATGCTGAGTACCGGCACATCGACACTGACCAGATTGTTGGCAAAGGTGTGGCGCAGGCGATGGGCGGTGAGGTTGACCCCGGCTTGGTCCCGGTAGCGCATCAATCGCTTGTGAATGGCCGTGGTGGACATGCCATCGTTCTGGTAGCTGAGAAAGACGAAATCACTGGCAGCGTGCGGTCTTTCAGTCAGATAAGCGCGCAAAACACGTTCGGCTTGCGGTGAAAGATACGCGGAACGTTCCTTGCTGCCTTTGCCGCGTGCCACCAGCCGGGGATAGGGTTCGTCCAGGTAGAGATCAATGAGCCGCAAACCGGCGATTTCTGCAATGCGCAAACCGCACCTTAACATGAGGGTGAACATCGCTCTGTCACGAAGCGTGTCGATGGCGGCAAAGAACTTGTCCAGGTCTTGCTGGGGAACAGGGCGAGGCAGGCGTTGCGGTTCTATGAGGAAGTGGCGGCGTGGGTGGACGGGACAGACAAGCATCGGGTCCTCGTCGGACAAGAAAGTGTAGAAGGAGATGATCGCGGCCAACCGGCGGTTGATGGTCGCCGGGTTAAGACCACGGTCGGCCTGGGCGATCACGAATCTGTCTATATCTTGGAGGGTAATGGAACGGGGTGGTTGGTCGCCTACGACCTCAACGAACTGCTTGAGGTCGTAGGTGTAGTCGCGCCAGGTGCGCGCGTCTGGGTTGCGGCGTCGCACCCAGTGGACAAAGGACTCAATTTCGGATAACATAGAGATACCTCCTGTCGAGTGAAATGGGTTTGGACTGGCATCCCCCATTTTACTCCAGGAGGTACTACTCTCCCAGTCGGGCGCGCGCCCAATGGGTGGTTAAGATAAGTGATCGCGGCTGGGACGGTTTCTGAGCGCGGATACGCTGGTGCCGGGGGTGGGAAGCGCATCGATAAATAGGTATCTTTATGTCAATGCGAACCCGCTCAAATACTCAGACCCTACAGGCCATGCCCGATACGGCGGCGATGATTATGATCCGGCGGATGAGCCATGGACACCACCTCCGCCACCCAAAACCCCAGGATGTGGTCCAGTGGATGTCCTTTACTGGTGCTGCTGTAGCCTGTTTTCGACAGCTACTTCTGGTTTCGGGCAGCACAAAACTAAACCCTGACCGGTTGCGTTTTGTACATTAACAATCGAGCCACCATCAGGGCTGAAAGAGTCGGTTATC
>DAOTYC010000085.1:0-3593 GCA_034435095.1 Anaerolineae bacterium
ATCGAAACGGGCATCATCCCGCCAACCATCAACTATGAGACGCCAGACCCGGCCTGCGACCTCGACTACGTGCCCAACATGGCGCGGCGCGCTCAAGTGCGAGCGGTTATCTCCAATTCATTCGGCTTCGGAGGCCACAACGCCAGTCTGGTCTTCCGCGCTTATGAGGATTGAGTAGCCCTTTATGCCTAAGTTCGCCCATATTGTCGGCTGGGGCAAGTATGTGCCGCACACCATCCTGACCAACGCAGACCTGGAAAAGATGGTGGACACCTCAGACGAGTGGATTCGCACCCGCACAGGCATCGAAGCGCGCCGCATCGCTTCGCGTGAAGAGAGCACATCAACCCTGGCCATCAATGCAGCCCGTCAGGCGCTGGCCGTCGCCAACGTGGACCCGCTGAAGCTGGACATGATCATCGTGGCGACCACCACGCCGGATTACTTTTTCCCCTCCACCGCGTGCCTGGTCCAGGACGCCCTGGGAGCGGCCCATGCCGCCGCTTTTGACCTCAGCGCGGCATGTTCTGGTTTCATTTACGGCCTGAGCATGGCGCGAGACAGTATTGTGGCCGGGAGCAGCCGTTACGTCCTGGTCATCGGGGCCGAGGTCTTCTCACGCATCATTGACTGGCAAGACCGCAACACGTGTGTGTTGTTCGGCGATGGGGCCGGCGCGGTGCTGCTGGCTGCCAGCGATGTGCCTGGCGGCGTGCTGGCGACCGCGCTGGGCGCCGACGGTTCAGGGGCAGAGCTGCTGATCGTGCCCGGCGGGGGCAGTCGCCACCCGGCCAGCCAGGAGACCGTAGCGCAGAAATTGCATACCGTGCGCATGAACGGCCGGGAGGTGTTTCGCTTCGCCACCCGAGTGATGACCCGTGCATCCAAAGAGGTGGCGGACGCCGCCCATGTCCCACTGGAAGACATCGAGCTGGTCATCCCCCATCAGGCCAACAGTCGCATCATCGAATCAGCGGCCAAATCGCTGAAGCTAAGCGACGATAAGGTTTACAGCAACCTGAGCCGCTATGGCAACACGTCGGCGGCCTCCATACCGATTGCCCTGTGCGAAGCCATCGAAGAAAAGCGCATCCAGCCGGGCGACCATCTGATTCTGGTTGGATTTGGCGGCGGGTTGACCTGGGGTGCTGCGCTCGTGCAGTGGGAAGTCTCCATTCCGCTCGCGCCTTTCCCGTGGTGGAAGCGTATCTGGTTGAGCCTGCGCTATCGTTGGGCCAAAGTGGAATCCTTCTTCCGACGCGCCTGGCGCTGGATCGAAGGGTTGCCCAGAACGCCAATGGGCCAGACCCGTTTCCTGTGGTTCAAAGCCAGGAATGGCCTGAGCAAAGCGGGCGAGGGCATTGCCAAAACAGGCAAAGGTGTGGCCGAGAGGGCAGAGAAAGCGGGCAAGGACCTCGCTGAGAAGACGGGCCTGTCTCAGCCGACCGACGGGAGCGATACGAAACAGGAATAGCAGCGCGCCTAGTGGATGAACATGGCGTCGCCGAAGCTGAAGAAACGATACCCCTGTCTCTTGGCTTCTTCGTAAGCATTGAGAATATTCTGCCGGCCAGCAAACGCGCTGACCAACATAAGCAACGTAGAACGCGGCAGGTGGAAATTAGTGATGAGCGCGTCAACCACCCGGAAGCGGTAGCCAGGGTAGATGAACAGGCTTGTCGGCCCTTCAAAGGCGCGCACGACCTGATACGGACAGGCGTTGCCCGCCGCGTCGCAGGCCAGGTTCGCCGCCGTCTCCAAAGTCCGCACGACAGTGGTTCCGACAGCCACAATGCGCCGGCCGGCCAATTTGGCCTGGTTGATCTGGTGGGCGACCTCTGCGCTCAGCGAGCACTGTTCGGTGTGGATGGCATGATCCTCGACATTCTCAGCCTTTACCGGCTGAAAGGTGTCCAGGCCAATGTCGAGGGTCACAAAGGCAAATTCCACCCCCTGTTCACGCAGAGCGAACATCAGCTCTGGCGTGAAGTGCAGGCCGGCCGTCGGCGCCGCGACCGACCCGTCGCGGCGGGCATATACGGTCTGGTAACGCTCGGCGTCGTGGAGTTCGGTGCGGATATAGGGCGGCAGGGGCACGACGCCAATCTGCTCCAGCCAGTTCTCGACCGGCTCGCTGAACTCGATCAGGCGTTCTCCCGTCTCTGCAATCGCCACAATTTCGGCGCGGAGAGGAGTCCCTTCAAAGACCAGCTCTGTACCCGCTCTGAGCCGCCGCCCGCGCACCAGAGACTCCCAGCGTCGGTCGTCAATCTTCTTGAGCAAAAGCAGTTCCACCCGGCCGCCAGTGCGGCTTTTCCTGGCGAACAGCCTGGCGGCCAGCACTCTGCTCTCGTTGGCCACCAGCAAATCGCCCGCTCGCAGATAGTCCTTAATGTCGCGGAATATCCGATGTTCGATTTGGCCTGTGTGACGGTCCAGCACCAGCAGGCGAGATGCATCGCGCGGCTCTATCGGGCTCTGCGCGATGAACTCAGGCGGCAGCTCGTAATCGAAATCAGAGGTCTTCACTTTGCCGCGCCCTGCCCCCAGGTGAACTTATTTGAACAAGCGCGCCAGTATGTTGAGCACAATGGTAAGAATCAAACTGATCAATATAGACGTGGCGAGAGGGATGTAACACCCCCAATTGCCCCGCTGAATGCGGAAATCGCCCGGCAGATTGCCCAGCACCGGCAACCTGCCAGCCAGCATAAACACACCACCGATCAAAATGATGATCACGCCAACAAGCAATAAGGTTTTGCCCATGCTGTTCAGGTCAAGCATTAACAAAGCCTCCCGCAGAACAACCACAATGTCCTCTAACTGCCATCAACCTGCTGGCCGGTGTAGCGTTCCCACTCGCTGTACAGACAGCCACAGTATTGCTGCCTGTACAAGCCGTGTTCTTTCGTCAGCCGTCCCCTCTCGGCCCAGCCCCGTCGGAAATTCTCAAAGAGAAACGGGACGCCCACGCTGCGTCCCATTGCTTCCCCGATGGAGCGAATGGCAGCCTGATCTTGATAGGGGCTGATCAACAACGTCGTCGTAAAGGCATCGAACCTGTTTTCAGCGGCGACCTGCGCCGCTCGCTCCAGACGAAGCCGATAGCATAGCTGACAACGCTCATGAAAACGCTCGTGGCCGGCGACCAGCCGGAAGAATCGCGGCATCTCATACCCCTCGGCCCAAATCATGTCCAGGCCCACGGCGGCGGCATAGTGAACCATACTCGCCCGTCGGAGCTCGTGTTCCTGCCACGGGTGAATGTTCGGATTGTACCACAGGCCGGTCACTGCGTACCTCTGGCCTCGCAACCAGTTAATGGGATAGGTACTACACGGCGCACAGCAAATATGCAACAGGATGCGCGCCGCAGCGTCTCGCTCGTTGCTCATGGCTCAGGATCACTCAAATCAACCTGCAAGTTCACTTCCCAACTTTCCCCCGGCGCCAGATGAATCGTCCAGAGGGGCAACACACACGAACACTGATAGCCCCGCTCGAAACCACCCTCGGAATTGGAGATGGTCTCGATAGGCATCCGCCACAAGGTCGCCGGGCGGTCAAAGGTCAAACGGATATGAAACCGG
>DAOTYC010000086.1:0-10203 GCA_034435095.1 Anaerolineae bacterium
CTCCCTCTCCCATTCCGAGCGATACCCCAACGCGGACTCATACGCCGCGCCCGCCGACCAGCACGCCAACGCCCACGCCAAGCGATACCCCGACCGTGACGCCGACGGCCACGCCGTCACCGACGCCGACGCCGGCTTATGCGCGGCCACGACTGCTCGAACCGGCATCCGGGCAGTATTTCTCTGGAGCCGAAACGCGGATCGAACTCCGCTGGGAACCGGTGGGCAGCTTGAAGGAGGACGAATGGTACGGCCTGATTTTCAGGTACGTGCACGAAGGCCTGGACATTGAAACGGGCGCGTGGCTCAAAGAGACTTCGTGGGTGGTGCCGGGCTACTTTGCCGGCCAGGCGGATGAGCCTCAGCGACGCTACGAATGGGGCGTCGTGGTGGTCAAAGAGGTCGGCCGGCGGGCCGATGGCAGCCGGGAAGGGCTGGAAATCAGCCCGCGAAGTGAGATGCGGGAGTTCACGTGGCGGTAATCAGCCCGTCAATTCCTGAATTTCTTTGGTCAAGATGTGGCGCAAGATGGCTGTGGCGCAGGCATACGTCGCGTCCATGCCGAAGAAAGACAGACTCTTAGAGAGCAGGACCTGCCGCCTGCTGTAAGGCGTGTCTGAAGCATAGTGCAGGAAGCCAATGTCATACGGCGCGTTGATGAACAGGTTGACTATTTCATCAATTGGGAACCTCTTGGGGTAGATGTTTTCGTAGAGCGCGCTCAAATAGGGACCGGCTTCCATCTCGATGTCCGTGTATCCCTCTTGATAGAAAACCGTCATAAACCGATTGTTCTGATGAAAGGTGCCTCTGACGGTGACGGCCTTCTGGTTGTCGAACACGGTTCCGGCGTGAAGGTAGGGCCCGACATCTCTGGCGGCGAAGCAGTTCTTGAACAGAAACGTGTTGCGCGAGTGGACATCGTAGACGACATTGGGGATCATGACATCGCCCACCCGCCCGTTCAAGGTGGCGGCTTTGCCCATGACATAGAAGCCCTTGATCGCGCCGACGTTGGTGGATACCTGGCTCAACAGGTGATAGGCGGCCATACCCAGCGGATAATCAACGTTGAAGATGAGCGCGTGGCTATGTCGCAGCCTCTCCTGGCCGGGCAGTTGAATGCGCGGGTCGAACAGGGCGGGGTCTAATTTGTCCAACTCGATGACCTGCGCTTCGATGTCCAGGTAGAGCGAGTTTTCGACGGAATGGATGCCCACGTCGGCAAAGTGCCTGCGGTGCATGAGCTTGAATTCGCCAGATTCCCCCTCCCGGTACCTCGTGCGCAGAAGGTAGTAGAGAAGGTTCTCGAGCTGACCGACACGCCCGTTCGATTCGATTTCGGCCAATTCGGCCCTGAGACCTTCCGGATTGTGGCGATTGAGATAGTCCAGCAAGGCATCGCGTTGCGTCAGCGCGTAGCCGGACAGGAGGTTGGCCAGGCTGTGAGTGTTGCTGGAGACGAAGTAGATGGAACGGTCGCGCAGGTGGATGTCGGCCAGGGTGCGTTCGATGTTTTGCCACCAACCCTGCGCGGCCCGCCGGTAGTCGGTGAACGAACCGGCCAGAAGCCGCAGGGCAAAGTCTTTTTCCTGCCGGGCGACGGCCTGCAAGTTGAGGCGGAGGGCCGCACCCCACGCCTTCTTCAGTTTGCCGAAGTCTTCCGCCGACACTTGCAGCGCCGAGCGGACCGTTTCTTCTTCGGCTGAGGTGAGCGGCGCATCGGCGTCGCGGGCGAGAATCTCCCTGGCGGCCTCCGAGTTGCTTAATTTCTGGTGGGCTTTGTTCCATTCGATCTGATAGGCGGTGATGATCGGGATGAGGTCATCAATGTCGGATACGCTGGCGATGAAGGCGGCCAACGTGTCTTTGCCGTCGAAGAACATCTTGCGGCGGCGGGCCGCCGCTTGAACGGGCTGCCAGTTCCGCACATCGGTGTAACCGCCGCGCCGCTCGAATACTTCTTCCGATTGCCCCAGCACAATGAGCCGCACGCGCGTGATGCACGGCGGCAGACGGAGACAACTGTACGTGAACGCTGACACGTCAATTTCTGGTTCGTCTGCGCCCGGATGAATGCTGGCGTTCATGCCGGCGTGGGTCTCTTCGAGCGACCGCACCAATATCTCTCCCGTGCTTCGCAAGAGAGAATAGTAGGTCCGGATATAGAGTTCGATTTCTTCACTTTCGATGGAAGGGACTTGTCTGTCCATATCCGGCGAGTGACCTCTCAATCTATGTTGGCCCGACTGCGCCAGGCAGTCGGGAGGCCTTCAACCAAAGCCCACTCATAGTATAGCATAACTCCGGCTCATTGTGAATAGCGCGCTGAGCGTGGAGCGCGCATAGGAGTGCAGGCAAAAGCCGTCATTCTGAGCGAAGCGAAGAATCTCAACGCCTGCCAGCGCGAGATGCTTCGACTGCGGCTCAGCATGACGGGAGTGGGCGCGCCGCTCATCGGGGGAAGAAACACCACCGGTCGTCTTTCTTGACGGCAGGCCGGCACCGGTGGTACACTATGCCATCGGCGGTCTGGCGGATAAGGCGCGCACTCTGGGGCCGCATTGACATAACTAAGAGAGGATACGAAGGCCGTGGCCCATTTCGACGTTTTGAAGGATAAATTGCTGTGTCACTTTGACGGAATCCTGGGGTCCAGGTGGGCCGCAGAACGCACCGCTGCGCTCGAGGCCGGAATTGAGGCGGGCACGTTGCTGGCCGAACATTTCCGCTGTCCGCAGGCGATCAAGTCCAAGGGCGGCCGGGATTTCGCTACCCAGGTGGATGTAGAGGCCGAATCGCTCATTCAGGATGTGGTGGCGCGTCGCTTCCCCTCTCACGGGTTTTGGGGCGAAGAAAAAGGCCGCCATGGTCAGGCGGAAGCGCGGTGGCTCATTGACCCCATTGACGGGACATTTAACTATGCTTTTGGCCTGCCGTATTTCGCGGTGTCCATTGCTCTGGTCATCGAGGGGGTTTCGTCTGTGGCGGTGGTGTTTGACCCCTATCACGGCGAGCTCTTTTTCGCTCAACGCGGCGGCGGGGCATGGCTTAACACCACCAGTATTCAAGTCTCTTCCCGGCTCAAGCTGGAAGAAGCGATCGTGTACCAGGATTTCACCTACGATGCGGGTGAGCAGTTGACCAGTCTGGAGCGAGCGAAACGGGTCATTCCCCATGTCCGGTCTTTGAGGGTGCTGGGCAGTGCGGCTTTGGGTCTGGCTTATGTGGCATGTGGCCGACTGGATGCCTTCTATCATTACGGACTTAACCCGTGGGATTGGGCGGCCGGCGGGTTGTTGGTGGAGGAAGCTGGCGGCCAGGTGAGCGACACGCGAGGCGCCCCTCAAGGGTTTGTGAAGAAATTGCAGGATGTGGTGGCGACAAACGGACATATCCACAACGCCTTGCTATCTTTCCTGTCCGACACAGTTGGCTGAAAGGGTTTCTTGGCAGTTTGACAGATCGGTGTTATATTTGTGTTGTAATCAGCCGGCGCGTCTGTGGAAGCGGAGAAGTGCCATAAACCGTGACGGACTGAACGGATGAGTGATGGGCGGGATGAAGCGAGGAGAACGGGCGGCAGAAGGTGGCGGCCCGGACGTGAAATCCGAAGAAGACTGTATCGTTGAGACGCAGGCTCGCCTGGCCCATGAATTGCACGGCAGCGTCGCGCAGGACCTGGCAGCGATTCAGATGCGGATGAGCGTCTGGTCATATCTGGCCGGGGACGACCCCGAAAAGGCGGCCATAGAAATTCAGTCGCTGAAGGCCGCCGTGGAGGGGAGCAACCGCTTTCTCAAGCAGTTGATCTATGTGTTGCGCCCTGCGCCAGACGACGAGGGGGATTTCTGCGCCGCATTGCGCGCATTTGTGGATGGCTTTGCCGAAGAGAGCCAGGTGCGGGCCTGTGTAGAAATCGCGGGCGAAGGGACGCCGTTGACCGAGACTGCACAGAAAGTGCTGTGGCGGGCGATTCGGGAAGCGTTTCACAATATCATACGCCATGCTTCGGCTCGTTCTGTGACAGTGGGATTGGATTTGTGCGGGGCAGAGGGGGTTCGCCTGGTGATCAAGGACGATGGAACGGGATTCGATTCATCAATTCTGGACAGGCCGTCGGGGCGCCCCTGTCTTGGCCTCAAGGGGCTGAGAAATCGGCTGTTGGCCTTGGGTGGGACATTTCAGGTTGACACCTGCCCAGGCCGGGGAACTGAGCTGAGAGTGAGCCTCCCCGGAGGGAGCATGCCATGAAGGACGCAGCGGAGACCAGAATTCGGCTGGTGATTGCCGATGACCATCGCCTGTTTCGGCAGGGATTACGCCAGATCTGTGAAACCATCGGCGGGTTTGAGGTGGTAGGCGAGGCGCAAAACGGCCACGAGGCGGTGGCTTTGGCATGTGAATTGAAACCGGATGTCATCTTGATGGACATCAATATGCCCGAACTGGACGGAGTTCAGGCTACCAGCATGATTGTCGAGAAACAACCGCAGACGCAAGTGATCGTGCTGACCATGTACCAACAGGACCAATACGTGTTCAAGGCGGTGAAAGCCGGGGCTCGGGGCTATTTGCTGAAGGATTCCGATGGGCAGGATGTGATTGATGCAGTTCGGGCGGTTTGCCGGGGCGAGGCCCTGATTGACCCCGTTATAGCCACCAGGTTGTTGGAGGAGTTTCGTCGGCTCAGCGACAAAGAAGTCTCGTCCGATGGCGTCGAAGATTTGACCGAACCTGAGATGCAAGTCTTGCGCCTGGTCGCCAGAGGGGAGGATAACAAAGCCATCGCGTCTCAACTGTGCCTCTCGGAAAAGACGATAGCCAATCGGCTGCTCGACATTTACCAGAAACTCCACGTGCGGAATCGTACTCAGGCCGCGCTGATTGCCCTGCGGCGAGGTTGGGCGCCACTGACTCCCGAAGAGTAGCAAGCCTGCCAGGTGCCTGTCCTCCAGACCGCTTCATGGCCTTGCAGAAAGGTAATTCTTCCCCCCAAATGAGAGAGTTTTTCCCCTAGCCATAGCACCTGTTCCCGTGAGATAATACATCAAGGAGTGGTGATGGACGGAACGATGCCCGCCACATGGTGGAGCCCATGTTCTGGGAGGGGCAGGCCCTTTGACACGTCTGATTATCGTGGATGCGGATGGCTCATTTCGCAGTTCGCTGTGTGACCTGGCCTGCGCCGCAGAGGATACGGAGGTTGTGGCAGAGACCGGAGACGTGCGAGAGTCGCTGAACTTGCTCGCTGCCCCGCATAGCAGCGTCCTTTTCTTTGGCGTTGAACGCCTGCAGGGGGAACATCTGTCGTTTCTGCGCCAGGTTGTGCGGGTCGCTCCCAAGACCCGGATCATTTTGGCGGCGCGGTCCGCCGACGACCGCCTGGTGGTGGACGCGTTCCGAATTGGGCTTTGGGGGTTTGTCAAGAAGAGCGCGGAGAGCATTCCCGAAATAATGCGGGCGATTCGGACGGTGGGCCGTGGCGGCTCGTTTCTCACTCCACACCTGACCGCGCTGGTCCTGGACGAGTTCGTTCGTGTGTCCACGCGAGCGAGACCCGTGAGCCAGGCCGGCAAATGATGGATTCTCTTCGTGCTCTTCGTGCTCTTCGTCCTCTTCGTGGTATGAGATGCTTCGCCTGCGGCTCAGCATGACGGGACGGGGTGGTGCGAGATGCTTCGCCTGCGGCTCAGCATGACGAGGGGTGAGGGCCGTGCTGTCACGGATGTGTAGCGTAGGCCCTTGTGGGCGTAACGGGCACAAGGCCCTATGCTACGTCTGCCAACCCGGAGGTTGCTTCGCTGCGCTCGCAGTGGCCGGCCAGATCGATCCGTCGCATCCTGCGTATCCGCTGTTCTCACCAGGGCCCGACGGACAACGGATGGGCAGACCGGCTATGGTTCGACTTCTCGGTCCCCATCATTTGCCCGGCTGAGTCTATCCCTTTCCTTGTGTGAAGCGTCCAGCTCACATGCCGCCGACATTCAGGTGGGGATGCCCAATCTGGGCAGCACAAACCTGCTCAGGATGAACCAGAGAACCAGGAAGCCGATAAAGACCAGGGCATCGTTCATGAATGGCCCCCGTGCAATTCGTCCAGCCGCGCCTGAATGGCCGCGGACAGGGAGTAATAGTCCAGTCCACCATGATAGGTCAGCTTGCCATCCAGCATGACCAATGGGAAGCGCAGGTATTTCCGACGGGCCAGTTGGATGATGTCGCGGTGCTCTTCTCTGGCCTCTGGGGTGGACAGCTCGATATATTCCATTGACACTGCGCGGCCATGTTCACGCTCGATGGCCCGCGCAACCATATAGAAGGTCTCCGCCGAAGACCGGATGGGCCTTCAGCCGCCGGTCCAACAGGATTCTGCCGCGCTGTTGCCATACACGGTGATATGAATGACCGCTTCGTCATTTTCTGGTAACGGATTTGTTTGAGCCACTTGATGAAACCCTTCCTGTGTTTAGCCTACACCTGCGCGCGGCAGGTGTCTTTGTCAATGACTACAGTTTTCATGAAGCAGACTGCTTCTCGGCTCAGAGCTTTCAACCGCCGCCCGGCGCCGGCGCGCAGGACGGAGCGCCGGAGAATGATGGGCGTCCGGTGCTTTTCGCCCCGAACAACGAGGGGACTTTTTCAACCTGATGCGTATGGCAGGCAGGACATTCGATTTCTTCGTCGGGCGTGCTCATGCGCACCAGTCTCTCAAACTTGTGGTGACAGTTCTTGCAGCGATACTCGTAAATAGGCATATCCTATCACTTCCTTTCGTTTGCCTGATGGACCAAAGCCTTGATT
This sequence comes from Anaerolineae bacterium, assembly GCA_034435095.1. Taxonomy (GTDB): domain Bacteria; phylum Chloroflexota; class Anaerolineae; order DAOTYC01; family DAOTYC01; genus DAOTYC01. The sequence continues at coordinate 6,805 of DAOTYC010000086.1, forward strand.
TTTTCGGTGTTGAGGCTGCCGACCTGACGGTCCAGGATTTGTCCGCGGCCGTCCAGCAGGATAAAGGTGGGCACGCCTCTGATGCCGAGCTGAGAACCGGCGGCGCGCCCGACTGAAGAAAACACATCCAGGCGGATGACGCTGGCCTGGTCGCCCAGCTCGCTTTCCAGCCTGTTCACGACAGGCTTCACCAGGAGGCACGCGGTTCAGGTGTTGGAATAGAACTCGAGCAGCACAGGCTTGCCGGCGTTCAGCCTGGCCTGCAATTCTTCCAGCGAACCGATGTCGCTTGGCGTGGTGCGGAGCAAGAAATAAGCCGCCGCGAGCGCAATCACGATGAGAAGCGCGACAAAGTTGTCTCTGACGAACTGTAGAACCCTGTTGGATTGCTGCGAGGCTCCTGCGGCGGAGCCGTCATACTGACCGTTCATTGAACCCTTTCCAGCCTTCATCCAATTGCCAGTATACCATACGGGGGTATACTGAAAAGGATTATAGCATCTGAATCGAATTTTGTCAAAATCGGCTTTCAGCAGTATAATGGGGGTACATTTGAGCGCGCCCGTAGCTCAACGGACAGAGCGCCTGACTTCGAATCAGTAGGTTGTGGGTTCGAATCCCGCCGGGCGCGCCAGGAAACAGGATTTGGTCTGCGCCTACCCTTCATGCCCTGAACGTCAGGGCGGAAGGGCGGCTTTCTTTAGAGGTTGTGAACGGGGGCAGAAGGATCTGAATGACCGACATTGCCATTCGGGCCGAAGGGCTGGGCAAGAGGTATCGCATTGGCGGGCCGCAGGCCCGCTATAAGACGCTGCGCGAGTCGCTGATCGAGGCTGTGGCCGGGCCGGTGCGTGCAGTGGGGGCAGCCTTGCGCGGCGAGAGGAACGGTGCGGAACGCGATGTCATCTGGGCGCTGAAAGATGTCTCCTTCGAGGTCAGGCATGGCGAAGTGGTCGGCATCATTGGGCGGAACGGTGCGGGCAAGAGCACGCTGCTGAAGGTGCTCACGCGCATCACTGAGCCGACCGAGGGCTACGCCGAGATCAACGGGCGCGTCGGCTCGCTGCTGGAGGTGGGCACCGGCTTTCACCCGGAGCTGACCGGCCGTGAGAACATCTACCTGAGCGGGGCCATCCTGGGCATGAAGAAGGCCGAGATTGACCGCAAGTTCGACGAGATTGTGGACTTCGCCGGGGTGGAGAAGTTTCTGGATACGCCGGTGAAGCACTACTCCAGCGGGATGCAGGTGCGGCTGGGCTTCGCCGTGGCCGCGCACCTGGAGCCGGAGGTGCTGCTGGTGGACGAGGTGCTGGCCGTGGGCGACGCCGAGTTCCAGAAGAAGTGCCTGGGCAAGATGGAGGGCGTGGCGAAGGAAGGCCGCACGGTGCTGTTCGTGAGCCATAATATGGCGGCGGTCGAACATCTGTGTAACAGATCTATGGTGTTGGATGGTGGTCGGGTAAGTTTGCAGGGTATTAGCAAAGATGTCATCCAATATTATCTCGACACTATACTACCTTCTTCGATAGAAAAAACTCCCTTGGCAGAGACAAAAAACCGCTCAGGTAATGGTGCCATCAGGCTAATGAGCTTTCATGTTGAAGATGTTCATGGTCGGAAGTTAAAGGCAGTGCGTAGTGGCGAGGACGTAGTGCTGGTCTTTGGTTACAAGTCCTGTACTTCAGAGCAACTTAGGGATGTCGACGTGGGTTTCTCTGTCCATAGTAAGGATGGAACGCTTTCTGTGTTATACAGTTCTTATGTTGCTCAAACTTTTCGCAGCGTGCCGCCCAAAGGTCAGTTTCGTTGCACTGTTGCTAATTTGCCGCTCGCTGTTGGCCGATACTGGGTGGGGGCGCGTGTCACTGTAAGCGGCCAAGAAGCTGATTGGCCGCGGAGTAACGTCGGCTACATAGACGTTGAGTGGGGCGACTTTTACGGAACTGGACAGTCGGGTTTCGGCCCTTCAGCTCCGCTCTTATTGATGGGAATGTGGACAGTTCGGGAGTCTGTGAAGTGATCAAGCAACTGGCACGATCAATGTTGGCTCGTGTTAAAAGAAGATTGCCTCGAAAACGGTCATTCGCGTTGAACCAACTTGATCTAAAATTGTTGCCGTACCTTAACTTCAGAAATGGCTATTTCGTTGAGGCCGGGGCCAATGATGGTATAAGCCAGAGTAACACTCTTTATTTCGAGAAGTACATGGGCTGGAGAGGATTATTGATAGAAGCAATTCCCGCTTTGGCAGAGAAATGTCGACGGAACCGTCCCTTGTGCGTCGTGGAAAATTGCGCTCTTGTCGCTTTTGACTACCCGTCAAAAACTGTAGAGATGCGGTATTGCAATTTGATGAGCGTGGTAAGAGGAGCACTCGACAATGAAGAAGAACATATTCAGAGCGGAAAGCAATTCTTGCATGAGAACGAAGATACGTACTCAATCGTGGTCCCTGCGAGGCCTCTTAGCGAAGTGCTGAATCAGTATGAAGTGAAGTCCGTGGATTTCCTGTCTCTGGATGTGGAGGGGTATGAGGAACAAGTGCTGAAAGGGATTGATTTCACTCAGCATCTACCTAGTTTTGTGCTCATCGAAGTGCACCGTCGAGACATTGTTGATTCCCTTATTGGGAAGTACTACAAGATAGTTACGGTGCTCAACGTTACGGATGCGTACACTGACGTGCTTTACCAGCGTAAATGAGTATTGACAACTGTGATGAAATCGTTTCTTCGCATGTGTGCAACTTTTTGTGTTCAAGTGAGTCCCAACAACAGGGGTTCATTAATTTTGGCAGTATGAGCTCCAGTTAGTCCTGTCGAACCGATATGGAGCTTGGTAGTATGCACCATACAGAATCCAACAGTGGATTGAGACTTAACACATCCATTGCCCTATTCATCTTTAATCGCCCTGACACGACACGTCAGGTATTCCATGCTATTCGTCAGGTCAGGCCTGCCCGGCTCCTGGTCGTCGCGGACGGGCCGCGCTCAGATCATCCTGACGATCCAGCACGATGTGCAGCGGCCAGGGCGGTCGTTCAACAGATTGACTGGGACTGCGATGTCCTTACCAATTATGCCGAAACGAATCTGGGCTGCAAGAAACGGGTGTCCAGCGGTCTCGACTGGGTTTTCGAGAACGTGCCCGAAGCAATTATTCTAGAAGACGATTGTGTCCCTCATCCGTCGTTCTTCCGATTCTGTGATGAGTTGCTGGAATTTTACCGCGATGATGGTCGCATAGCCATGATTTCAGGCAACAACTTCCAGTTTGGGCGGCGGAGGTCAACTTATAGTTACTATTTCTCGCGTTATAGTCACATTTGGGGGTGGGCCAGTTGGCGGCGGGCCTGGCGATTCTACGATGCGGATATGCACCTGTGGCCGGAAGTTC
>DAOTYC010000087.1:0-2809 GCA_034435095.1 Anaerolineae bacterium
AGCCTAAATCGGCCATCTCAGGCAATCTCGCCAGCGCGATGTTCTCGCGGACGGCCATGATCAGGATCAGCCCCTGCTGTTTGCGGTCTTCGGGCACATAACCAATCCCATGCTGGATGGCGCTGCGCGGCGAGTCAATGCGCACCGGTTTGCCGCGGACAAAAATCTGACCGCTGTCAATGGGGTCAACGCCGAAGATGGCCCGCGCGGTCTCGGTGCGCCCTGCGCCGATCAGCCCACCCAAGCCCACGATCTCGCCGGCGCGCACGGTCAGGCTGACGTCCGACAGCACACCCTTACGGGTCAGGTTCCGCACTTCCAGCACAGGTTCGCCGGGTTCGATTTTGTCCTTAACGTACATGTCGGTGATCGTCCGGCCGACCATCATCTGGATGATCTTCTGGACAGTCACCTCGGCGATGGGCACATCGCCCACCAGTTGGCCGTCACGCAGAACGACGATGCGGTCGGCGATTTCCATCACCTCTTCCAGCCGATGAGACACGAAGATGATGGCCAACCCCTGTTGTTTCAAGGAGCGGATCAGGCCAAACAGGCGATGCACCTCTTCATCGGGCAGGGCTGCGGTTGGTTCGTCCATGATTAAAATGTCGGAGTCAAAAGAGAGGGCTTTGGCAATCTCGACGAGCTGTTGCTTGGCGACCGACAGCTCGCTGACGCGGGCGCGAGGGTCAATGGGCACACCCAGGTGCTTCAAGTGTTTGAGCGCGCCTTCCCGCTCGGCCCGCCGGTCGATCAGGCCCAGCGCGCCCAGGATGCCCGGCAAACGAGGCTGACGGCCCAAGAAGATATTCTCTCCCACCGTTTGATTGGTGGTCAGGTTGAGCTCCTGATAGATGGTGCTGACGCCAAGCTGCTGAGCATGGTGCGGCGAACGAAACACCACTTCTTCTCCGCGCAGTACGATGCGCCCTTCATCGTAGCGATAGACGCCGCCCAGGATCTTCATCAGCGTTGACTTTCCGGCGCCGTTCTCACCGATCAGCGCCACCACCTCACCGCGCCGCGCCGTAAAATCCACCTTGTCCAGGGCCTGCACGCCGGGGAACGACTTAGAGATACCGTGCATCTCCAGCAGCAAATCACCGTTGTTTTTTGGCAATGGAGACCCTCCTTCAGGAGCTATCTATCGTTTGGGATCAATCAAAAAGCTGTCAATGTAAAAAAGGCATCGCTCCGCTGACAGCGATGGAGCAATTGCCTTGCGATTCAAAAGATGCAGCGCACCAGCGCGCACATAGTGAGGCTTATCCTGTTGGGAATATTATATCACACCTTTGAGAAACAGTCAAGCAAAAAATATTGTCGACCAGCTTTACGGCTGTAGGGGTGGGTGATCTCCGCCCTCGCCGTCGCCCGCCTTGAACATTCGGGTCATATATGATATACTTGTCGCGTCGTAAATCTGCCCGGTTTCAAACGCAGGAGGCAAACGCTATGACCAAAGCAACGCTCATCACCGGCCCAACTTTCGAGGAGATGTTACACCCCGACAAGATTGACCCGGCTATCCGCAAACGGGCAATCGAAGCCCGCCAGGCAGACCCTTTGCATCCCATTAACCTGTTCAATATCACGTGGCGCGACCCACAGGGCCACATCTATTACGAAGTCTTGCCGCCGGAGCTGACCGGCGTCGAGTGCCCGATAGCGGTGCTGCACGCCGAGCAGTTCCCCACCCGCAGCCACAAAGTAGGCGCGGCCTATTCCGTGCTCATCGAAAAAGAGTTGACCGGCGAGGTTGACCCGGCCAGCCATACGCTGGTCTGGCCTTCGACCGGCAATTATGGCATCGGCGGCGCCTATGTGGGCTGTCGCATGGACTTCGACAGCGTGGTCATCCTGCCGGAGGACATGAGCCAGGAGCGTTTCGACCTCATTGAATCTTACGGCGCGCGCATCATCAAGACGCCGGGCTGCGAGAGCAACGTGAAGGAGATTTACGACAAGTGCTGGGAACTGGTGCGCAGCAATCCCAAAGTCCGCGTGCTCAACCAATTCGAGGTGATGGGCAACTACCGTTTTCACTATTACGTCACCGGCAATACCCTGGTCGAGCTGGCCGCCGAACTGGCCGAACAGGGCATCGGCCGCGGCAAAATCTCGGCCTTTACCTCGGCGATGGGCTCCGCCGGCACCATCGCCGCCGGCGACCGACTGAAACAGGTCTGGCCTGACCACAAAATTGTCGGCCTGGAGCCCATCCAGTGCCCGACACTCTACTGGAACGGCTACGGCGGACACGACATCCAGGGCATCGGTGACAAACATGTCACCTGGATCCACAACGTCATGAATATGGACGCCATTATGTGCATTGACGACATCGAGTGTAAGAAGGGCTTGCAGCTCCTGGTCGAGGAGGCCGGCTGGAAAACAATGATTGAACGCTACGGCGTCCCTGAGCAAAAGGTCCGCAAGATGGCCGGCATCTTTGGTATCAGCGGGGTGTGCAACGTGTTGGGCGCGATCAAGGCGGTGAAATTCTACGGCTTCGGCAAGGACGACCTCGTCGTCACCGTGTGTACCGACGCCATTGACCGTTACCGTTCGGTCATGGCTCAGATGACCGCGACCTACGGGCCGATGGACGAAACCGAAGCTGCAGTGCGCCTGGTCAGCATCTTCCACAAGCAGAAGCTGGACTGGATAGAAGAAGGCACGCGCCGCAATAGAAATCAGTGGCACAACCTGAAGTACTACACCTGGGTTGAACAGCAGGGCAAGACCGTCGAAGAGCTGGATGCGCAGCGCAAGCCAGAATTCTGGCTGGCCGAGCAGGACAAAG
>DAOTYC010000088.1:0-6095 GCA_034435095.1 Anaerolineae bacterium
AACAAGTTTGTCGTGCCGCAGTTGGGCGAGCGTGAGTTCCTGAAAGACAACGTGGTCATCACCGGCCCGCCCACCGTCTTCGACATCAACAACATCGACGAGTACAACTTCTAAACGACCTGTTTGCCGCACATTATGAAAGGTATCCACCATTCCTGGTGGATACCTTTTTTATTTTCTGCCCTTGCATTTTTCGCTTTTGCCCATTAGAATAATAGCCGCAACAGTCCGAATGGCTGCATCTGGCCCAGCCGTTGATTGATGAGCGAGGGATGACACCATGAGCGATTTCGAGAAGCCCGGCAGTTATTACATTGGTAAGGCCGTTGACCCGAACACCGGTGAGCCGACGGACGAATATATTCTCTATGATGCACGCGATTTGACTACCCATGCGGTGTGTGTCGGCATGACGGGCAGCGGCAAGACCGGATTGTGCATTGACATCCTGGAGGAAGCCGCGCTCAACGGCGTGCCCACCATCATGATTGACCCCAAGGGCGACATCACCAACCTGCTGCTGACCTTCCCAGAGCTGCGCCCGGAAGATTTCCTGCCGTGGGTGAACCCCGATGATGCGCGCCGTAAGGGGCTCAGCCTGGAGGAGTTCGCCCAGAAAACAGCCCAGACCTGGCGGGACGGGCTGGCGCAGTGGGGGCAAGGGCCAGAGCGAATTCAGCGTCTCAAAGATGCAGCCGAGTTCACCATCTTCACTCCCGGCAGCGATGCCGGCCAGCCGGTGAGCATCCTGCAGACGCTCAAGGCGCCCCAGCTCCCGTGGGACACGGAACAAGAGACGCTGCGCAAGCTGAGCACCACCGTTTCGTCGGCTGCGCGGAAACGCGGCTTGACGGCCAAGGCGCAGGCCGAGGTCGAAGAGTCCAAACAGGCCATCGCCCAAATGGAAAAGGAAAAAGAGCAACTGCAAAACGAGCTGCAGGCCGAATTGGACGCCCTGCGCAAGGCCTGGGACGAGGCCGTCGAGCAAATCAGCCAGGTGGAAATCAGCCCCAACAAAACCGACATTGTGGTACAGATGTTTGGCATCGGCTGGCGACCGGTCTGGGAGATTGGCTACGATGATGGGCAGGGCCGCGAGGTCAGGGCGCGTGTGCCGGCTTTTGGCGGCGCGCCATGAGGCCATTTCGCCCGGCCGCACGTGCGAAATGGCCTGATTTTTGACATTTTTCATGAAATGTGCTAAAAGTAATAGTGTCCTCACGTTTCTGTTCTTTGGTATTGGGCAACAAAGCTGAAGTTGTCCGGGTACATGGCAAGGAATGGTTCATGAGCAAGGAGAAATCGCCGAAACGCTTTTGTGAAGAATGCGGCCAGATCATCGAGAGCAAACGACCAGGAGTGACCCTTTGCAAGCGATGTGAAGAAGAGCTTCTCAGCGAATTCCGGAACCGGGACAAGAGGCGGCGGAAGGACCGCGACCGCGTCCGCGAATTTGAAGAGGACGTCTTGATTTATCAGGCCAGAGAGTAGCTCCCTCTCGATTGACACGCTTCCCTGTTCATAGACCATACGGCATCAGCGTAAAGGCCTCGCTTGGTGAAGACCTGACAGCGTGGCCGTGCCTACCGTGCCCTGGTAGCGCGGCGGTCGGTGCTGCGTGATGTAGCTTGGCAGGTTTCCAGGCCGCTGCTGCCTTCGCCCTGTGATGAGCAGTTCTGTCGCCTGCCCGGTGATAACGTGTGAGAAATTGAAGTCTTGTTAGCCAAGAGTTTGGGCTGCCGGAAAAACCGAACGACCCGGCAGCGTTTTTGTGCGAGCGTGGGATTTGCCAGGGGCATATCTTTGATGACACACATGGCAGGTTCCCGCCGCGGTTCAGTCGTAGGAACCGAGAAAGGAGAAAAGTGACATCCAGAAAGTTGGAACAAGTTAAGATGGGCGTTGGCGATTCCTTGCCCGTTGTTGATGAAACATGCTTGGAAGGAGAGGTAGAAGAAGAACCTCCCCCCAGGCGCCGCCCAAAACCCTGGCAGAATGTGCCTGAAGAGAAATGGAACGATTGGCGCTGGCAACTGAGCCATCGTATCCAGGGCATTGATGACCTACGCCAGATCATCAACCTCACCCCCGAAGAAGAAGTTGCCATTCTGTCCGAAAGACGATTTCGGATGGATATTACCCCCTATTTTGCCTCGTTGATAGACGGCCATGATCCTGATTGCCCCCTTCGCCGTCAGGTGATACCCACCGTCCAGGAATTGAGCGACTTCGACGGTGAAATGGCCGATTCGCTCAATGAAGAGGAACAGTCGCCCGTTCGCGGGCTGGTACACCGTTACCCCGACCGCGTGCTGATGCTGGTCACCACGCAATGCGCTAGCTACTGCCGCTATTGTACGCGCAGCCGCCTGGTTGGCGAGGCCGACCGCCAGTTCACCCGCAGCGATTACCAGGCGCAGCTTGATTACATCGCCGGTACACCTTCGGTGCGCGATGTGCTGATCTCAGGCGGCGACCCATTGGTTCTGGCTCCGTCCGTCTTGGAGAATCTGTTGATACGCCTGCGAGCCATCCCGCATGTAGAGGTGATCCGCATCGGGACGCGCGTGCCGGTGTTCCTGCCGCAGCGCATTGACCAGAACCTGGTGACCATGTTGCGCCGCTTCCATCCGCTGTGGATGAACGTCCACATCAACCATCCGAAAGAGCTGACGCCGGAGGTAGGCCAGGCCCTCGAACGATTGGCGGATGCCGGTATCCCGCTGGGTTCGCAGACGGTGCTGCTGGCTGGGGTGAATGACTGCCCCAATGTCATCAAGTCGCTGGTGCACCAGTTGGTCCGACTGCGGGTGCGCCCCTACTACCTGTATCAGTGTGACCTGGTGCGCGGCGCCGGCCATTTCCGGACTTCGGTAGCCAAAGGGGTTGAGATCATCGAATCGCTGCGGGGACATACCTCTGGCTTTGCCGTGCCCACCTATGTGATTGATGCGCCCGGCGGAGGCGGGAAGGTGCCCATCATGCCGCAGTATCTGATCAGCCAGTCCGATGACCGCGTCGTGGTGCGCAATTTCGAGGGCTTGATCAGCACGTATGACCAGCCCCGATGGTACAAGGGCCACGACCCGGCAAGCTGTCCGTACTGCCGTCAGGCGGCCTCAGAAGGTGGGCAGGAGGGCATCGAGGCTTTGTTGCGCGGCAGCCAGTTGACGCTGCGGCCCGAGGGGTATGCGCAGGCGCATCAACGGGGACACGCGCTGAACGACAGGCTGCCCGCAGAATTCCGACGGCCTGCCTCGGAGCCAGAGGCTGAGCTCTCTGTGTGGGAAATGGGAGGTTGGTGATGCGCGTCGCTGTGCTGGCTAACCTTAAGAAGAACGCTCCACGCGATTGGGACATGCCCGAAGACCAGTGGGCCGACCTGGACTCAGAGAGCACCATCTATCATATCATGGACGCTTTGCGTCAGGGCGGCCACGAAACGACTTTCATGGAGGGCGACCGTACGCTGTGGGACAATTTGCGGGCGTGGCAACCGGACATTTGCTTCAATATTTGTGAGGGCCATTTCGGCGATGCGCGCGAAGCGCAGGTGCCGGCCATGCTGGAGATGTTGCGCATCCCCTATACCGGCTCCAAAGTCCTCACCCTGGCATTGGCCCTTGATAAACCAATGACCAAGCGTGTGCTCGATTACCACAACCTGCCTTCTCCGGCTTTCCAGGTGTTCGAGTCGCCCGATGAGGAGCTAGACCCCGACCTGAAGTTCCCCTTGTTCGTCAAACCCAGCCGTGAAGGCACTGGCATGGGGGTCAGCCCAAGCTCGATTGTTACCGGTGAAGCTGACCTGAGAAATGAGCTGGCGGTCCAGTTACGCCGTTACCGCGAGCCCATCCTGGTCGAAAGGTTCATCGAGGGCCGAGAAGTGACGCTGGGCATCGTTGGCAACCTTACCCGACCGGTGGGCCGTCGTATCCTGCATGGGGCGACACTGGAGCAACTCGGACAGGGCCTGCGTTTTCTTCCACCGCTGGAGGTTGATCTGGCGGCTTACGATGTAAGCGAAGGCGGCATATACAGTCACCGCCTCAAGGTGGACCTGGCCGACCAGTTCCGTTACTTCTGCCCTGCGCTGCTCGATGAGGGTTTGTTGAGGGAATTGCAGTGGCTGGCCGCAGCGACCTTCCGCGTGACGGGCTGCCTCGACGTCGCCAGGGTTGATTTTCGTTTGGACGCAAGGGACAACAACAAACCTTACATTCTGGAGATCAACCCCCTGCCCGGCCTGTCGCCTGGCATCAGCGACCTGGTGATCGAGGCTGAGGCGGATGGCATTGACTATGTGTCGCTGATCAACATGATCCTGGATCAGGCCATACGCCGGTATGGCATTCAGGCCGCTCAGCCTCGCACGGTGGTGATGAGCGCGTCCTGGCATTGACCACTGCGTTGGCCGCGCCGCGTGGCATCCCCGTTATGATGGCGCGGCCGCGGCGGCGACTCCGCTCAAAGCCTCATGGCGCGGACACGACTGGCAAATAGACGCCGTGGATGTGGTCGGCTACGATGAGTTTGACAGAGGAAATCCGCCCGCTGAGCATCGGGTTATCGGGAACAATCCGGATGCCGGTCTCATACGCGCCTGTCGCCATACCGGTCGGCGTAATCACGACCGTAATGCTTTGGCCGCTCGTCCCGGTCAGGGGATAAGCCGTCATCCAACTGGCCGCGGGCTCTATGGTAGCCGTCCAGCCGAAAGACGTGCCGGTGTTGCTCTCGACAGTCACCTGATAGGTATACGGGGGATATGTAGGCTCGGCCAGGTGCACCCTGGCCTGTGGGTCTACGATCATACCGAACAGGTCTGCCAGCGTTTTGTCGGCCAGGCCGGAGAAGGCGTTGTTGTATTCGTAATAGCCGCGCCAGTTGTTCTTGCCAGCCCACAGCACATTGGGTGGGTGCTCGGTGTTCGCGCCATAGTCCACCAGGCTTTTGTTGCAGCAGGAGTTGAAAGACTGGTAGGCCTGCCCAAGAGTCTGGCCCTGGAACAGGTAGCGGACAAAGAGCTGAAAGGCATTGCCGAACCAGTTGGCGTAGTAACCGGCCGCGCTGTTGTCGAAGAATGGGTCGGAGTACATCATGATCCTTCGTCGCGCTTCGGTCAGGCCAATGTCGCTCTTGTCGAGGCTGGATGAGCCGGCGGTGAAACAGCCATACAGCATGACGATGGCGTTGCGCGCCAGTTTCAGGTCATTGCGAATGTCGCTGGATGATTTGAATACCCCGCCTGACAAGAAGAATCCGCCAACCTGCAAAGGATTTGACCCCGATACATATACGCCATGCCCGCGGTACATCAGAAAGTGCGCCCCGTTGGCCGCAGTCTTGATCTGCCCCCAATTGTTGTTGGGCGCGTAGAATTTGTGTACCTCGACCCCGTTCGCCGCTAATTCGGTCGCCGCCAGGTCCATGTTGCGCTTTTCGTTTGTCGTCCAGGTGCCGTAGTCGCCGTCAATGGGGCCGACGATCAATACCGCCTTGAGGCCGGACAGGGCCAGGATGCCGGGCCGGGCTGGCGCGCTCTCTTCTTGTATGGTCCCAAGCGGCGGTTGGGGCGGATAGGGCGAGGTGACCAATTCTGGCTGGTCAGCCGATGCCAGTCCGAGCAGGGCGATGAGGAGGCCGAGAACCAATATCAATTGGGTGGAAGAGCGCTTCAGAATGGACATGTCATGCCAGCCGCCTGTGAGTTTTGGTGAACATACTTTTACATATTTATTATAATCTTGGTTGTTCTGTTTAAGCAATAGGAAATCAGTACTGGTGCTGTACCGATGCGCCCTATCATGGTGCCGTCGCCCCCTCAGCAGGTCGAGTTTCCCATACCCGACCTGCGGCTGACCGTCATTGCGAGTCGCCCGCAGGGCGACGAAGCAATGTAGCATAGCCCCTTGTGGGCGTAACGGGCACAAGGCACGGGCACGAGGCCCTGCGAGTCGCCCGCAGGGCGACGAAGCAATGTAGCATAGCTGTCGCCCTTCAAGACATCGTAGACAAGGATAGCACCTTAACAACCGACAGAACCTTCAAAACATCGTAGACAGGCGGTGAAGGCAATGGGTCAGTAGCTGACT
>DAOTYC010000089.1:0-20872 GCA_034435095.1 Anaerolineae bacterium
CCGTGCTCACCGACGAAATCGCCAGACCATCAACGCCCGCCTCCACCAGACTCTCCAACTCGGCTATCTGCGCCTCAGCGTCCGGCCCAACCGGCCCCACCAACACCGCGTCAACGCCAAATTCCGCCGCCGCTTTCTCCACACCCTGCTTCATGAACGGCGCAAATTCGTTCGACACGTCGTGGTACGAGACACGGATCACCAATGGCTCCTTGTTCGCTATCTTCTTTGCAATCCGCTCGTTGAGCTTGAAGTCCTTCGGGTCAACGACGCCAGGCTGCTGCGCTGCGACAGGCAATGCGAGAACCAGCAAGCCAAGGATGGTCAACATCGAAACCGCAAACCATAGATTGTTTAGCCTTTTCATGAGAAACCCTCCCATATTTCTGTCACTCTGACTGTGCCGCTTCAGAGCGCGGCGGACAACCTCCATTAACGGAAACCACCATGAGCTTAACCTGAAAATTCTCCCATTTTATGTTCCTTTGTGCGCCTCCTACACCTCCTTCCCTTTAATAAACCCGTCCACCGATGACGACCTTACATCTACGATTGCTGCCGGCGCAGGCTGGTCCACTTGTCAATGCCTACCGCCAGGATGATGACCGCGCCAAGCACTGTTTCCTGCCAAAATGGTGAAATGCCCATCAGAACAAGACCATTGCGCAGCGTGCCAATGATGAGCACACCAAAGATTGCCCCCAAGATGGTCCCCTCGCCGCCGCCCAGTGAGGCGCCGCCGATCACCGTGGCGGCGATCACGTCCAGCTCCAGGCCGACGCCGGTGCGGCCGGCCTGGCCGCTGGGCAGGAAAGCCAGGCTGAGAATACCGGACAGCGCGCTCAGGAAACCCATGATGACGAAGGCCCAAATCTTGGTGTGATAGACGTTGATGCCAGAGGTGCGGGCAGCTTTGTCGCTGCCTCCCACCGCGTACACGCGAAAACCGAACACCGTGCGGGAGAGGAGAAGCGCGCCCAGCACGGCCACGACGATAAAGAAAATCAGTTGCATGGGCAGCCAATCGAAAATGCGGCCCTGGCCGAGGAAATAGAACAGCTTCAACGCCTGCGGGTCGCCACCGAACTTCTCGTTGATGGTGACCGGCTGCCCATTGGTGATCAACAGCGCCGTACCGCGGGTCACACTCATCATGCCGAGCGTAACGATAAATGAAGGCAATTGTCCATAAGTGGAGAACCAGCCGTTGATCAGGCCGACGCATACGCCGATAGCCAGACCCGCCAGGATGGCCAGCCACAGATTCCAGCGTTGGAGCAGCAGAATGCCGGTCATCAGGCCCGCCAGGGCATAAGTAGCACCGATGGACAGGTCTATTTCACGCGAGATGAGAACGAAGCTCATCCCCACCGCCATGATGCCGATGAGCGAGACCTGCCTGCCCACATTGAGCAAGTTCCGCGCGTTCAGGAAGGCCGGGGTAGCGAACGTCAGGAAGAGGGCCATCAGGAGAAGGGCCACAAACACGCCCATCTCGCGGGCCGACAGGAACTGGCGGACCCTGCCTCCCAGTCCGCCATGCGTCGAATAACGTTCCCTCACAGAAATCGTTTTTGACACGGGCTGACCACTCCTTCGTCTCCAGAAGATTCTGTTTTCGTCTCAGATGGATAGGGCGAACGGCTCAATACGGCCTGCCCGATATTAAGCTGTATCCGACGCCGACAGCAAGACATAGCCGGTGGCGTCGGCGGTGTAATCGCCGCGCCGCAGCACCGCCGACAAACGGTAACGGTCGCCCTTGATCCAAAGGTCTGACAGCTCAATTGGCGTGTCATCGCGCAGGTAAGCGATCTGCTCCATGTACATAATCGGGCTGCACGCCTCAATATCCAACAGTTGCGCCACTGTCTGGTCGGCGATGCGGGCTTCGAAAGAGCGGCGGCCCCAGCTAATCTCCAGGCCGAATCGCCCTTCAAGCACTTCGAATAGACGGTATCGGGTAAAATCGGTCGTCTCAATGCCGGCGCAACGTTTGTGGACGACGTAATTATGCAACAGCACGACGGGTTGCCCACCGATGGACCGGATGCGTTTGAGGAAAAAGACCTGCTCGCCCGGCTCGATGGAAAGCAGAGAGGCCACCCGCCGATCAGGCTGGATCAGCGATTGATCCAACACCCGCGTCTCAAAGGCAATGCCCTTGCGCATAAGGTCTTCGGAAAACGTGACCAATTGCGCGGCCAGAGGCTGCTCCAGCGCATTGCCCGTGACGAACGTACCCAACCCATGGCTGCGCACCAACAGGCCTTCAGCGATGAGCTCAGAGATCGCCTTGCGCACTGTGCCACGACTCACATCCAGTTGGGCGGCAATGTCATCTTCTGACTGCAACTTGTGGTGTTCGGCCCAGGCTCCGCTCTGGATTTGCTGGCGCATCCATTCTTTGATCTGGACATAGATGGGTACCGGGCCGGTCCTCGTCAATTCTGGCATCATAGGCAACTCTCAAATGTTCGAGTTCAGCAATCAAGTGGGGCAAGACCTATAGCAACAACTATAGTCGTCTATAGACGTATATATTATAGCAGGAAAAGAGCCTCTTGTCAAGAGGAAATTGACTGAATTCTCACCCAACCAGGCGACGGGGCGTAATGTCCCCATGGCGCAGCAGGCGCCATGAGGACGTTGCGAAGAGGCTTTCGACGACTTAATTCGCTATTTGACTGTCACAGTCACTTCAAAGGTCTCTGCCGGTTCCTGGTCTTTTTCCCAGGGTCGGTGATAGACCAGCTTGAGGTCAGTTGTCCCCACGCCGACGGCGCGGAACTTCAGTGTCATCAGGCCGCCCGCGCCGATGGCGTCGCTCTCAGCCCTGTAATCCGGTTCACCCTCCAGCTTAATAATCTGTGCATCACCCGCAGCCACCTCCCAAGTATAGCCGGTGGTGGGGTTGGCCTCGAGGGCAATCGCCAGCATCTGTCCCTGTGCCAGTTCGACCGCCTTACCGTCATCATCTTGAGTCAGCGTCACGGCCGACGGAGTCGCCGAGCTGCCGGCCCGATACGCGACCAGCCTGAGGTCCATCGCCGCTGGAGAACCGTGGTGATTGTAGCTGTACTGCGTGAAGCCAAGTCCCGGCACAAAGCTCACCTGCTGATCGTCGGACAGGGTGATGAAAGACAGCTCATACTGAAGCAGGTCGGCGCCGGCTTCTACGCCTGCAATGCCTTCCAGCGAGGCCGGGCCCTGACCCGTTACGTTCCAATAGTACATGCCATCCTGGCGAGTTACCTGAAATGTCTCGCCAAAGATCTTGCCCGGCGCGAGAGGCAGGTCAAGAAACAGGTCAGTATCCCGCACCAAATCGGTCAGCACGTCATCCTGGTCCTGCAACCGCTTCAGTGCATCTTGCGCCCGCTCCTCCATCAGCAGATAGTACTGGTCCTCACCGACCCGCACGATGAGGTAGTCGCCCGGTTGGGTCTTGCCCTCCTCGTAAAAGGTCAGGTCCAACGGATGGCCTTTGACCACCGCCGCCAGCACGTGCTGCCGCTGGACCGTCTCAGTAATTTCCATGTCCCAGGTCACGACCTTTTCCATTGCATCGTCAGAGCCTTCAGGAACCCACTCGACCGGACCTTCGAACGTCCAGGCTGTCCCCTTCTCCAGCGGGAAGCCCTGCCCGGCGGGCCCGGCAGCCAACGCCGGCGCTGTCATCATCACCATCAACACCATCGCCACCAAAATCGCCTTACCCCATTGCATTTTCACTCTCCTTTCTCGCACCTGAGCGGCCCTTGAGTGCGTCCCTTTACTTTATGTGGCCGGTTTGCCCCCGCGCGGGCCACGCGGCGTAGGCAAGTATTCCACCGACGGCAGCCGACGCACAGGCTGCGGATACAGGCTCATAAGCTGTAAGACGTGGGGCGGCATGTCGCAACTGACTCTCAAGCCGAGTTGGGCAGCCATCTCGTAGGAAATGGGATAATCGTGCGTCCACTTTCCGGTCGACAATAGAGCGGCCAACTCGTCCGCCTTTTCCCGGGATACGCTCCTCGTCAGCAGCTCGCTCACGCTTTCTCGAAGCTGGTCAACCGCTTTCTGGGCCACGTCAGCCAGTATCAGCGTTTCGTCGTCAATCTCGCTCACCGGCTTCTGAGCGACGACTTTCAGCAGGGAAGCCGCCGGGTATTGGCCCAGTTGCGGGTCAACCGGGCCCAGAATGGCGTGCGGCGACATCACAATCTCGTCCGCCGCCAGCGCGATCAGCGTGCCGCCAGACATGGCATAGTGGGGCACGAACACCGTCACTTTGCCTTTGTGCTTCCACACCGCCCTGGCGATTTGCAGCGACGCCAGGACGAGCCCGCCGGGAGTGTGCAAAATAATGTCGAGCGGCGTTTCCGGGTCGGTCAGCTCGCAGGCGCGCATGATCTCCTCTGCGTCGTTGACGTCAATGTAGCGCATGATGGGGAAACCCAGCAGGCTCATCGTCTCTTGACGGTGCACCAGCAAGATGACGCGCGAGCCCCGTTCCTGCTCGATCTTGGCGATGAGCCGCTGCCGCGAGCTCTCCAGCAACCGTTGTTTGATGGTGGGTTGCAGCGTAACCAGGATGAAAAACAACCAGAACAGCTCACCTATGCCCATATTCCGTCAGTGCCTCCGGGGCATCCAGGCGCCTTCAATGCCATACTCGTCCTGTTGCAGCGGCCGGGGAGGCTTGCGCTGCGGCAGCAAGAAAATCCGATGCAACGCCACGCCAGCGACGAACCCGCCGACATGCGCCCACCAGGCCACGCCGCCCACCTGCTGCGAACTGAGCCCGGCCAGCGCCCCACCCCAAAGCTGCGTCAGGAACCAGATGAACAAGTAAATCACCGCCGGTATTTCCAGAAAGAACGGCCAGAAGAAAATCGGGAACAGAGTGATGACCCGAGCGGATGGAAACAAAATGAAATACGCCCCCAACACCCCGGCAATCGCGCCAGATGCGCCTACCGCCGGCACGGTGGAGAAGGGATTGGTCAACGAATGAACGAGGCCCGCCACCAGGCCACAGAGCAGGTAGAACACCAGGAAGGGAATGTGGCCCATGCGGTCTTCGACATTGTCGCCGAAGATAAACAGAATCCACATGTTGCCGATGATATGTGCCCATCCGCTGTGCAGAAACATGCTGGTCAGAAACGGCCAATAATTATCAACCGGCAGGCCGACCCATACAGCCCAATCGGGATGGGTGTATCGGGCAGGCACCAGGCCAAACAGGTAGAAGAACGCCTGCGCGGCCCGCGGGCCCAAGCGCAGCTCGTATAGAAAGACGAGCACGTTCGCGCCAATGATCAGCCAGGTGATCACCGGCGCCCGTCGGCTGGGGACTGTGTCAAAAAGTGGAATCATCGCTGTTGCTCACTGGTTACCAGATATTTCTAAGCCTGGACCTACCTTGGCCGCGGCCTCACCCCATCTTCACTATCTCATTGTATCACAACAATCGGCCTAAGCCAAATGCGCTATCCCCGCCAGCATGCGCCCAGGATTTGAGGCGAGTGTAGCCGTAGCCGCCGCAGGTCGGGTATGGAAAACCCGACCTATGGCTGGCCGTCATTCTGAGCTCTCCCACGGCGCGTGGCGTGCCGCCCATTGGGGCGAGAAACACCGCCTGCTCCCGTCATGCTGAGCCGAAGGCGAAGCATTTCGCGCTGGCAGACGTTGAGATGCTTCGCCGCGCTCAGCATGACGCGACGGAGGCTTCTGCTAACTCACCCAAGATTCTGGACGCACCCCCTTGGCGTTGCATTATTTGACAGTCGCCTGTACGCCATGATATACTCGATCAACGACAGTCAGCATCTGCTTCCCGTGCGTTGATTCTAAAGTCGGCAGATGCATCTTTTGGGGGCTTTGGCGCAAGGACGGTTTCACACCAGAGGACTTCATGCGGATGGTGAAAGCTCTGCTGAAGCATAAAGCAAAAGGCGTAGGGTGAGGGAGAATATGCATGTTTTTGAGAAAACTCTAAGCGTTTGCGCTGAAGATATTGAGTTTGAGCTCAGAGGATATGCCCTTGTTCCCTGGTCAGATTTTCTCCTCAATCCGCGCCGTTTGCATTGAAGGCCAAGTTTATTGTGGATAGGAATGGTCATATCTTGCCTTACGTACATTTTGAAGGTGGCAAGATGGTTTTGGGGGAAGAAGCGTTAAGTGTTTTGAGAGAATTAAGGAATGCAAAGAACTGATCAGTACAAAGTGCCTCCCTCAGGACAAGCCAGAGAGAGGTTGAGAGAAAAAGGACAATTTTGGACACCTGACTGGATTGCTCAGCCAATGGTGGAATACGTGCTGGAGGGCCAGGGCGGCGTTCTGTTTGATCCAGCAGTCGGCACGGGAGCGTTCTTCCGTGCAGCTAAGGTTTTGGCAATGGAACGCGGACTTTGTGTTTCTCTTAGAGGGATGGAGATTGACCCCACTGTGTTAAAGCAAGCTCTGGCGCATGGTTTAGAGGAAGCTGATCTGACGGGTGTGGTTCTAGGCGACTTTATCCTTCATGCGCCGAACACCAGATTCCCTGCCATCGTTGCCAATCCTCCGTACATCAGGCACCATCGGCTTACTCAAGATAAAAAGGAACAACTGCGGAGGCTGAGCTTCCAAACTACGGGCAAAATCTTGGACGGCCGAACCGGCTTGCATGTTTATTTTCTGATTCGAGCCTTATCACTACTGGAAGAAAATGGGCGATTGGCGTTTATAATGCCTGCTGACACGTGCGAAGGCAAGTTTGCAAATGATTTATGGTCTTGGATATCAGTCAATTTTGCTTTGGATGCAGTTGTCACCTTTACGCCAGAGGCATCGCCTTTCCCTGGAGTGGATACGAACCCGCTGATCTTCTTCATCCGTAAATCAGCTCCAAGAGAAAAATTCTTATGGGTTAGATGCCAGCGGCCTGGAACTGATGCGATAAAAACTTGGGTTCGTTCTGGGTTTAGTTGTGTCTTGGAATCAGACCTGACTGTTACTGAACGAAAGTTGGACGAGGGCCTAGTCACCGGACTCTCGCGCGAGCCGATATTGAATGGTGCCAGCAAATATGTGCTTGGCGACTTTGTCCAAGTTGTTCGTGGCATTGCGACTGGCGCCAATGAGTTCTTTTTCATGACAGTCGAGAGAGCAAAGAGACTTGGCATCCCCGAGGAAGACTTCGTCAAAGCCATTGGCCGAACGAGAGATACGCCTGGAGAAGAGATTACCAGGGAAACTATGGCCAATCTTGAAGCAAGAGGGAGACCAACTCTGCTGTTATCACTCAATGATGGTGACATGGAGCGCTATCCTGAATCAATTAGACAATACCTGAGTGAAGGCGAGAGGTTAGGTTTGCCCAAGCGACCTTTGATCTCTCAACGCAAACCATGGTACAGGATGGAATTTCGAGTCCCTCCGCCGTTCTTGTTCGCATATTTGGGGCGACGTCATTCAAGGTTTATCCGAAACACCGCCGGAGTCGTCCCACTGACGGGTTTTTTGTGCATCTATTCCAAAAGCAATGACAAAGCATATCTTGATCGGCTTTGGAAGATCCTGAACCATCCGGAAACAATTGCGAATCTGCCGAGAGTGGGAAAGAGCTACGGAGATGGTGCACTGAAGGTGGAACCGCGCCTCTTGGAAAGGTTGCCTATTCCTGATAAAGTCATTGAGCAAGTCGGTCTGCCAGTGCAGATGCGCCTATTTGAACAGGAAGAATCGTACATAGCTGGACAGGACTCGTGTCGCGCAGCTACATGATAGGCCAGGAGGGTGGTGCGATGTGGCGCTGGACTGTTTGTGTCGTTGCAGCGATGGTGTTGTGTGCGTGTCAGCCGGGCGCCCGGCCTGAAACGTCTCCGCCCCTGACTTCTCCACCGCCAGAAGTGGCGAGCTCCCTCAGCCCGACCATTTCAGGGACGGTAGAACGCCAGATCGAAACCCCGGCGCAGCCAGAACCATTGGCGACTCAGGTAAAGGAGGAAACGATGGGCTTGAAATTGACCAGCAGCGCGTTTGCTGAAGGTGATGCCATTCCCAGGCAGTACACTTGTGATGGGCAGGACATCTCGCCGCCGCTGTCGTGGACAGGCGCGCCAGCCGGAACCAAGAGCTTTGTCCTGATTTGCGACGACCCCGACGCGCCGGTGGGGGTGTGGGACCATTGGATTTGCTTCAACCTGCCGCCCAGCCTCACCGGCCTGCCGCAGGCCGTACCACGCACCGAGGCTCTGCCCGACGGTGGGCTGCACGGGCGCAACAGTTGGGGCAAACTCGGCTATGGCGGCCCATGCCCACCTGGCGGCGTGCATCGCTATTTCTTCAAACTCTACGCGCTCGATACCGAACTCAGCCTGAAGGCCGGCGCGAGCAAGAAAGACGTTGAGAAGGCGATGCAGGGCCACATCCTGGCCGAAGCTCAGTTGATGGGCCGTTACAAGCGGTCCTAGCCCGGCCTAGAACTGCCGTTGCATTGACGCAGCGTAACCGGTCAGTTCGACGTAGCCGCTGCCCTGCACGGACTGGCCGGCACGTTCGCCCTCAATGCCGACCGCCCCTTCCCAGTAGGTGTAGGAGACGTTTAGCTCCTGGTCGCGCAAATAGGGCCTGATGCGCAGGCTCAGGTCAAGCTGGGGCACGTCCAGCGTCCAACCGGACGGATAAACGGCCTCCGAGCGCGGGCTGCGCCACGTATCTGTGACCGCCAGCACAAAATCCTCCCGCCCCAGGCGCGTCGGCCGGCCGTCCGGCGCGACGAACGTCCCGCTGGAAAAGGGGTCTACGCTGCCATCGGCCCGGCGGATGTGGAAGACCATCAGCTCGCTCGTGTCGCTGAGCTGCAGGGCGAACCAGTCCCAGCCGATTTGTTCGGGCGACAGGGCACTGGTGCTGAATTCATGGTCCATCCAGCCCAGGCCAGTCACCTGAAAACTGCCCTCTTCGGTTGTCACCGCGCCCGATATGGCCAGCCGGGTCAGGCTGTAGTACATCGAGGCGTTGCCCGGGTCGGGGCCTTTCTGGCTGTAGCCATCCAGCCCCTGCAGCACCGGCCCTTTAGCGTCGGCCAGGTGCAGGTCTATCGCGATGGTCCCCTGGCGCGCCTGTAGCCGCGTTGCCCCGTCTGTGGTCTCTTGGGCGTGCCAGTCTTCCAGCCAGACCCGGTAGGGTTGGCTTTGCGCGCCGGCCAGGTCAACCGCCCCGCGCGCAAACCGCTCGAAAGCGTGGTAGCGTTCGGCCCTCACGTCGGTCAGAGCGAAATGGGCCAGGTAGATTTGGTCGGCGGCCCAGCGCGAGGCGCGCGAGGTGCGTTCTGCGGCCGGCAGCAGCGCACGGCGGAAGAAAGTCAACTGATAGCCAAAGTGCCGTTGGCTGGGGGATAAGGCTTTCAGGTTGCCGGTATAGTACCACCACTCGGTCTGGTAGTCGAGGTGGGGGCCGTGGTCCTCGGGAAAAGACAGCCTCTGCCCCGGCTGAACGCGGGCGAAGCCGCTGGCTGTCTCGCCCGACAGGCCAGGCAACTGCGAGGCGGTCGGGGTCGCTGGCGGTTTCGCCAGGTAAATCCCCAGTGCCACGGCTAAGCCGAGCAGGAACAGGCCGCTCACCAGGCCAATGCGTCGCTTCATTCGCGCCTCAATGCTTCAATGGGGGACATTTTCCCCAGGCGGAAGGCCGGGTAGAGCCCGGCCAGCAGCGCTGCTGTCGTGGCAATCAGCAAGGCGTTGACGAAGGGCCAGCCGCTCACCTGCATTTGCAGCGTCCAACCGAACGACCGTCGGTTGATGATGTAGATCAAAATGACCGACAGGGCCAGGCCGGTGGGCATGGACAGGAAGCCGGCGACCACGCCCATCAGGCCAGTCTCCAGCAACAACAACCGCCAGAGCTGTTGGGCAGTCAGGCCGACAGCGCGCAGCACGCCAAACTCGCGCTGTTTGTCCAGCTGGACGGCCAGCATGGCGTTTAGCACGCCGATAAACGCCACCACAGTCGCCAACAGTTGCAGCGCGCCGGTGATGGCAAAGGTGCGGTCAAAGATGACCATGACATCCTGGCGCAGCACGCGGTTGGGGCGGATGAAGACGCTCTGTATCGGCGCGAGGGCTTCCTCCAGGCTGCGGGCCGTCTCGTCGGCGTTCGCTTTGGAGCTGAGGCGCAGGGACAGGGCGGTGACAGCCTCGTCGCCCCACCAGCGACGATAGGTCTCCGCCGACATGGACACGGCCCCCTGGCTGGAAGTGTAGTCGTAATAGACGCCCACGACGGGAAACGTGTGGAGGCCCTGTGTTGTTGCCAGCGTGATTGAGCCGCCGTGTCGCGGGATGTCCAGCCGATTGGCGAGCGGTTCGCTGATGATGACTTTGTCATCCAACATCGCCGCCCAAATCCGTTCGGGCGGCAGATCGGCGGAGACGTAGATGCGTTCACTGCCGTAGTTGGGGTTATCAACGGCGGCTACGCTGATCGGGCCTTCGGGCGAGTCCACCACCGCCGCGCGCAGCGTGTCCACTCGCTCGACGCCCGGCCAGCGGCGGATGGCTGCGACGAGCGCAGGGTCGAGCGGCGTCGCCGTCTGGGCTGCTGGCGTGGTATAGGCCGCGATGTAAATGTCGCCGTGCAGGGTCTGGGCCAGCCATTCGACCACCGTGTTTCGGAAGCTGCCGATCATCACACTCACGCCGATAGTCACCGACACCGCCACCATGAGCGCGGCAATGGCGACCGATGTCCGGCTCAACGAGCTGCTTACGCCGCGCGGCCCCATGCGGCCCAATGCGCCGGCCAGGCGACCGAAAACCGGCGCCAGGGCTTTCATCAGGATCACGGTGGCCGCAGGCGTCAACATGGCCGCCCCGAGGATCACACAGAACGTCCCCACGAAACTGACTGTCAGGTCGCGCGTCGGCGCCAGGAGAATGGCTGCCCCGATGATGAGGGCCAAAATGCCCCCACCCGCGGCGGTCAGGACTGCGGAGCGTGCCTTGCCTTCCAGACCGGAGCGAGACAGCGCGGTCGTGGGCGGAACCGACGCCGCTTCCCAGGCTGGCGGTGCAGCCGCCAAAGCGGCGGCGAGGATGCCCAGCAACCCGCCCTTGACCAGCGGCGTCAGCGGGATACCGACGTTGGTCACCGTGGAGGCGAAGTACAGGTCGTTGATGGTCTGGCTGACCATTTGTACCGCGCCCCGTCCCATCACAATCCCCAGGCCGACGCCCAGAACCGAACCGACTACGCCGACCAACGCCGCCTCGCCGATGACCAGCACGAATACCTCTGCCCTGGTCACCCCCAAACAACGCAGCGTCCCGAAAAGCGGGCGGCGTTTGACCACCGAGAAAGTGATGCTGTTGTAGATCAGGAACATACCGACCACCAGGGCCAGCAGGCTCAGGGCCGTCAGGTTGATGCGGAAGGCGGACGTCATCTGCTCCAGGGCGTTGCTGCGGCTTTCTGTCGGGATGAGGCTGACGCCGGGGGGCAACTGCTGCCGGATGGCCTGCGCCTCGTCCTCGCGGTGAGTGGGCAGAATCAAGTCAATGCGGTCCAAACGGCCGATCCGCCCGGTCAGTTCTTGCGCCGTGGCGATGTCGGCCAGGATCAGGCCATCCAGAGCACGGCGGCTCAGATTGTCCGGCGGAGCGACCAGGCCGGCGATGAACGCCGTACGCGGATACCCGCCAACGGTCACAGTGATGGCCTGGCCCACCTGAAGGTCATAGCGGGCGGCCAGGTCGGTGGAGAGCACCAGCTCGCCGGGTTTGGTCAGCAAAGCGATGACCACATCGGGGTCGGGCTGCGCGTTTGGTCGCCGTGCGTCGGTCAGATAGCTGCGAAAGGGCGGTTCGGCGAAGAGGTCAACGCCCATCAACTGGAGCAGGCGGTTGCCTATCTGTGGGGATGTGACATAATCCAGGACGATGGGGGCCGCCAGACTCGCCGTGCCGCTGAGCTTCAAGTCGGTGTAGAGCGTCTCCTCTACGCCCTGCGGCCCTTCGATGATGTGATGCGTCGCCCGACCGGTCATGGTCTCGACGCTGAGGTCAAAGCTGCGGCTGGCGCTGACATTGGCCAGGTCAATGGCGACAGCGACTGCCACACCCAGCATGATGCCGATGATCATCAGCGCAGTCGGCCATGGGCGGCGCAGCAAATACCGACTGCTCACCTGCGCCAGCGTGCGGGGAAATGGCCGGGCGAGCCTCACGCACCCTCCCGGCCTGCGCCAGAGCCAACTTCAAGCCTTGCCTGCCGGACAGGTAGGTCTTTGTGTCCCGCGTGCGTCGTCCGGCCATCGGGCGCGGCTGGCGGAAGGACTACGCGCCCGGCCGGGCCAGGCAGCTCCACCTGTTGAATGGCTTGCAGCCGGCCATCTTGCAGTTTCAAGACGCGGTCGGCGAAGCTGGCCGCCTCCTGGCTGTGGGTGACCAGCACCAGGTTCTTGCCGGCCTGGCGGGTCAGGTTGTCCAGCAGGGTCAGAACCTGCTGGCCGGTCTCGTCGTCGAGGTTGCCGGTCGGCTCGTCGGCCAGCACGAGCAAGGGGTCATGCACCAGAGCGCGGGCGATGGCGACCCGCTGCTGCTCGCCGCCAGACAGTCGGTCGGGAAAGGTATTGCGCCGGTCGAGCAGGCCAACCAGTTGCAGCAGCCGCTCGGCCTGCTCGCGGATCAGGTGAGCCGGCGCGCCGTTCAACTCCAGAGGCAACACCACGTTCTCCCACACGGTCAGCAGCGGGATCAGATTGAAAAACTGGAAAATGAAGCCAATGTTGTGGCGACGAAACAGGGTGCGCTGTCGTTCGTCCAGGGCGGTGAGTTCCTGACCAGCGATCCACACTGAGCCGCAGTCGGAGCGGTCAATGCCGCTGATGAGGTTGAGCAACGTGCTCTTGCCGCTGCCGCTCTTGCCCAAGATGGCGACGAACTCACCCCTGGCGAACGTGGCGTTGACGTTGTTCAACACCGTGCGGATGTGCGCGCCCTCGCGGTAGGTCTTACACAGGTCGTGGATGTGGACGAAGGGTTCTGTCCCTACGCCGGTCTGAGTCTGCGAATCAGTTTCCACGAGAAGGGGATTGGCCCTTGTTCAGAGAGGTCCGGAGACCGATGCGATAGCTGTATTTGCCCATGTAACTGCGACTGCCGCGGGCTTCGGGCGTCCGCGCCCACAACAGGCGACGCAAAATGTTCATGGCGAGAGGGTCGAACCTTTTCTCGCCGCAGTAGGTGCACACCATACCGGGGATATTGGGTATCAGGATGAGCTCATCCTCAAGGCGTTCGGTGTAGGTCAACATTCGTTCGACGACCTTGCCGATGTGACAATAATTACAGATTTCTTTCATGTAAGAAGCTCCTGCATAATTTTAACGCTGGCACTGGCCCCGATGCGATTCGCACCAGCGTCGATCATAGCCCGAAGGGCAGCCAGGTCGCGGATGCCGCCCGCCGCTTTGACGCCCATCGCCGGCCCAACCGTCTGGCGCATCAGGCGGACGTCTTCAACCGTCGCCCCGCCGGAGCTGAAGCCGGTCGAAGTCTTCACGAAATCCGCGCCTGCCGCCTGGGCCAGACGGCAAGCGTTGACCTTTTCCATGTCAGACAACAGACAGGTCTCGAGGATGACCTTACACAACGCGCCGTGCTGATGGCAGATAGACACCACAGCAGCGATGTCGTCCTGGACGTAAGCCAGGTCGTTGGACTTCAGCGCGCCGATGTGTATCACCATGTCAATTTCCGTTGCTCCCGAAGCGATGGCTTCGCGCGCTTCAAAGGCTTTGACCGATGTCAGGGTGGCCCCCAGCGGGAAACCGGCGACCGTGCACACCTTGACGCTGGAGCCTCGCAGTGCTTCGACGCAACGCCTGACGTGGACCGGCTGCACACACACGGCCGCAAAGCCATATTGCAACGCTTCCTGGCACAGTGTGTCGATCTGCTGATACGTCGCATCGGCCCGCAACAACGTGTGATCAATCAACCCGGCGATTGCTGATGTGCCAGATTCATCCATTGGCTGTCCTATCCTGTCTCTTTAACTGGTTGGGCGGCGCCGCTCAGCGTTTCAGGAAAAGAGTAATGAGGGATCGGCCCCCACTCGCTGATCGGCCAATAGGTGAACCACGCCTTACCCACGATCATCTCACGGGGCAACATGCCCCAACTGTGCGAATCGCTGGAATTGTTGCGGTTGTCGCCCAACACAAAATACTCATTCTCGCCCACTACGCCGGGCCCCCAACTGTAGGACCCGGTGTTTGGGTTGTACGGTTCGGGCAGCAGTTTCCCGCCGATGTAGATCTGTCCCTGCCGGATCTGGACTGTCTCGCCCGGCAGGCCGATGATGCGCTTGATAAAGTCCCGCTTCGGATTGTTGGGATAATGAAAAACGATGATGTCACCGCGCTGAGGCTCGGAGAAGCGATAAGACACTTTTTCGATGATGAGGTACTGGCCGTTGTGCAGATTGGGCTCCATGCTGTTGCCCTCGATGCGGAAGTTCTGCACCAGCAGCCGCACCGCGGCGAAGATCAGGATGGTCATTACGATCGTTTCGGCGATTTCCAGCAAAGCTGATCTGCCGCCGGCGCGTTGGGCTCGCGCTTTGGCCGCAGGCAGCGCAGTTTCCCCAATGGCTTGCGCTTCGCTCCCTTCCACCGACTGGACGACGGCCACCGGTTTCAGGGTCGGCGACGAAGACGGCCGAAAGAGCGACACAATGCCGGAAACGATGATGTAGGCAATCACGATCAGACCAGCTATACCGGCGATGTTCTCAATGGTCGCCATGGCTGGCGTATTCAAGAAATCGGATATGTTGAACAAGCTAGACTTCCTCTCTCCTCAATTGACTCTACAGATAGTCATGATTATAATACCACAACTTTTCAAAGTCAAAGACAAAATTCGTGGAAAAGGGCATGGAGGCAGACCGTTTTGATTTAGCGTGGGCCGTTCGCACGGCGCACTTTCCCATGACCATTGGTTTTGATTATCCGCTCGACACGGCCTTGATCAGCCTGACGGGCGACCGCTGCGCCCTGGACTGTGCGCACTGCGGTCGGCATTATCTGCAACACATGCAGCCGGTCTGGGAGGTGGCTGCGGACATTGCTGCACCGAGCTGCCTGATCTCCGGCGGATGCGACCCGCTTGGCCGCGTGCCGGTCACGGCCCACCTCGACCGAATCGCCACCTTGCGACAGGGCAGGCGGCTGAACTGGCACGTCGGGCTGATTGGCCGGCCAGAGATAGAGGCGATTGCCCCTTATGTGGATGTTGTCTCGTTCGATTTCGTTGGCGACGATGAGACCATCCGTGAGGTGTACGGCCTTAACAGGACTGTCCAGGACTATGTAGACACCTACCTGCTGCTCAAGGAGTACGTGCGCGTGACGCCGCATCTGACGATTGGGCTGCGCGGGGGCGTGATTTCTGGCGAACGCACGGCGTTGCGTTTGCTGGCCGAGCTGGGGGCCGACAGCCTGGTCATCCTGGTGCTCATACCCACGCCTGGCACGCGCTATGCCGACCGACGTCCGCCCTCGCCCGAAGCAGCAGCCGATGTCCTGATTGACGCCCGCCTGATGTTGCCCCGGGCGCCCATTAACCTGGGCTGTATGCGTCCCCACGGCGAGTACCGCGCCCGCCTGGACGTGCTGGCCGTCCGCGCGGGAGTCAACAAGATCGTCAGCCCGGCCCGTGCGGCGGTCAAGGCAGCGCAGGAACTGGGCCTCGAAATTGTGCGCGGCCGGGAGTGCTGCGCGCTGTGATTTTTTTGACAGAAGCGATTTTTGGTGCTATAATATAAAACAACTTACGTATGGAGCCCCTGTGGCGGAATTGGCATACGCGGCAGGTTGAGGGCCTGTGCCCTTAGGGCGTGGTGGTTCGAGTCCACTCAGGGGCATCTTTGTACAACAGGGGCAACCTGATGGGACGGGTTGCCCTTATTGTTGGCTTTATGACAACAGCAGAACAGTTCTTTGCTCAATCGTGGTCTCCTGTTGGCACGAATGGGTATTGTGCCCAGGGGCGGTTATGGTGAAACATGGGCGTTACGATCAAGGATATTGCCGAACGCGCCAATGTGTCTTCGGCTACGGTTTCGCGCCATATCAATCGCAGCGGCTATGTCAGCCAGCAGGCCCGACAGCGGATTGAAGCCGTCATCGAGGAGCTGAACTATCGCCCCAATTGGACGGCGCGCAGCCTGCGCCGCGGCCGCAGCTTCACCATTGGCCTGATCATCCCCAGCATCCTGAACGTATACTACACCGCCGTGGCAACCTCCATCTTCGAGCATTTCAACCGGCGCGGCTACAACGTCATGATTCAGATCAGCGATGAAAATGCGGAAAAGGAACTGGAGCTGCTGCGCGTGCTGCAAGAACGCAAGGTGGACGGCATCATCTACGCCCCCGCGGCTGACGGCGACAATTCGGACTATGTGCGCGGTTTGGTGGCCGGCGGGATGCCGATGGTCGAGTTGAACCGGCAGCGGTTGCCGGATTTGCTCGATGCGGTGCTGGCCGACAACTTCCAGGGCGGCTATCTGGCGACCGAACATCTGCTGCGCCTGGGGCATCGCCGCATCGCCTTGATCGTGGGCGGAATGCAGTTGGTCACGGCGCGAGACCGGTTGGCTGGCTATCAAAAGGCCCTGGCCGACTATGGTGCGCCGTATGCGCCAGAATTGGTCAAGGCCGGCCACTTCACCAAATCCTGGGGCGTCCAGGCCACCGAGGAAGTCCTGGGCCTATCCCCGCGGCCGACTGCCATTTTCGCCGGCAGCAACCTCGTCTTGATGGGCACCATGCAGGCCCTGGCGGCTCACCGCATTCGCGTACCTGATGACATTTCTATCGTGTCCTTCGACGACTCGGACTGGCTGAGCTTCTGGCAGCCGCCGATCACCACAGTCGACATCGCCATTGACGAGATGGGCGCGCTGGCTGTGGATTTGATCTTAAAACGGATTGAGGAAGGCAAACCTGCCGAACAGCCTCGGGTCTACCATCTTCCCGTGCGGCTCGTCGAAAGAAGCTCCTGCCGCCCGATAAATTGCCCCGCCTAGTCCGGTGATGTCCACGATCCGAATCGGCTGCTGTGGTTTTCCAAAGCGGCGTCCGGTCTATTTCGAGCATTTCGACCTGGTTGATAGCCCGCTATTTTCATGCCAATTCGGTAACGGCACCTGTCTGGAATTGGCTGAGGAGGAGGGGCGTGTTATAATGGGGGTGAAGGAGGTCTTTGGGAGTTCATGGCTGAAAGGCAGACGGTTGATTTTGATGTGGAGCGGGCGGCGGTCTGTCTGGCCGGACAGCCGGAGGTTGTGCTCGCTTATCTCTTCGGTTCAGTGGCGCGCGGAGAAGCTGACCGATTGAGCGATGTGGATGTGGCCGTGCTCCTGGACGAGTCGCTCGGCCCTGAAGATCGGGTTGATCGGCAACTGCGCCTGATGGCTGCCCTGTCCGATTTCTCCGCGCGGGAGACGCAGGTCGTGTTGTTGAACAATGCCTCCCCACTGTTGGCCTATCGAGTCGTCACGGAGGGCATCTTGCTTCACGAGCGGAGCAGGACAGAACGCATTGCCTTTGAAGTGAAGGCCCGTCGCGTTTATTTCGATTGGCGGCCCTGGGAGGAGTATCACACTCGGGCGCTGCTGACGGACATCAGGGAGGTTGGACTCAGTGGACGAGGGACAGGTCGTGGCCGCGCGCTTGAAGCTGCTCGCCGAATACGTCAGCGACTTGCGGGACCTCCAGGAAATCGGCCTGGATGACTATCAGGGCAACAAACTCATCCGCCGGGCGGTCGAACGCACCCTACAGATGGCTGTCGAGGCTACGCTGGACGTCGGCCATCACCTGATCGCGGCCGGCCAGTACCGTTCGCCAGGCAGTAACGCCGACGTGTTCGTCATCCTGGGCGAACAGGGCGTCCTGCCACAGGATCTTGTGCCGCGGCTGGTCGGCATGGCCAGGTTCCGCAATTTGTTGGTGCACGATTACGCTCGTCTGGACGACGCGCTCATTTACAACATCTTGCGCCATCGGCTCGGCGATTTCGACGATTTTGCCCGTGCGATCGCGGCGTACCTGGAAAACCTGGACAGGTGAACCGCTCATTGGGCAGAGACAGCCGTAGCCGTAGGGCAGGTTTCCAACCTGCCGCCGCTGCGTAGCAGGTCGGGTATGGAAACCCGACCAACAGGGCTTGGCCGGCGCGGCCTTATCCCGTCACGCTGAGCCGAAGTCCTGAGCGCAGCGAAGGAACAGCGAAGGGGCAGCGAAGCATCTGCCGCAGGCGAAGCATCTCGCGCGGCGTGGGTGTTGAGATTCTTCGCTTCGCTCAGAATGACGGATTGGAGGCCCCCCGTCATGCTGAGCCGCAGGCGAAGCATCTCGCGCGGCAATGAAGGAGAATCTGATATGGCATCCACGATTGACGCCTACCGCGCTGCACTGCGCAACCTTGAGGAGTGGGATGGCTATCTTCTTCAACACTCAAACCTGCCCGGCCCGCGGGGCAACCTGGAGCTGGCGCAGGCCGCAGCCCTGGAAGGACAGGAGGCGCAATTTCTGCGCTGGTTGAAATTCGATGCCATCCAGGCGCCGGTGAATTCGCCGGCTGAATTCTTGCCATTTTGCGGCGTCTTGGGTTTGGGTCGGCTGGTCGTTGAGGGGCACACCGAACACGTGAAGACCATCCGGCCCTTTGCCGCGGACGCGCGGTGGCGTGTCCGTGAGGCTGTGGCGATGGCCTTACAGGCCTGGGGGCGGGGCGACATGTCCGCCTTGCTGCGTGAAATGACCGGATGGTCTCGCGGCAACCTGCTGGAACGGCGTGCGGCAGCAGCGGCGTTGTGCGAACCGGCGCTCCTGCGCCGGGAATCCGACGTGCGTCGCGTGTTGGAGATTCTAGACGACATCACCGCTTCCATTCAGGCGGTCGGAGACCGCAGGACTGAGGATTTCAAAGTGTTGAGGCAAGGACTGGGCTATTGCTGGAGTGTGGCCGTGGTCGCCTGCCCGCAAATGGGCAAATCGCTGATGGAAAAGTGGTTTGCCAGCGAGGATAAAGACATCCGCTGGATAATGAAAGAAAATCTGCGCAAGAAACGCCTGGAACGGATGGATGAAAGCTGGGTCGCAGAGTGGAGCGGCAGACTGGCGCAGCAGTGACCGGCCAGCAGGTTGGGACTGCGAGCACTGCCGCAATCGCTCACGCTGGACGACAGGCGCACCAAAAGAGGCGAGCGAACCAACACAAGGGTCTGGTTCGCTCGCAGGCTGTCAACGCAAGTAAGGCGAGTCGCCGGCTCACCCTACGCCTTCTCGGCCACGCAAATGAAGCGCAGGACATCGTCGCCGGTGTTGCGGAAGCAATGCTGTTCGCCGCCCGGCACGAACACGACATCGCCCGCATTGAATGGATGCCACTGGTCGCCCAATAGCACCTCGCCCTTGCCGGTCATGATAAAGACCTGATGCTGTTCCTCGTGCGCCTCATTAGCCGACGAACGCAGCGGCGGCACTTCAAAGAAGCGCATGGCGAAATGCACCGCGCCATCATTGGGGCCGATCAGTACCCGCTTGGTAATATCGCCTTTGCCTTCTTTAGAGTAGGCCTTCACTTCCACGCCTTCCCAGTCCCAGGCGCCGTCTTTCTTTCGGTGTATCACTCCCATAGGTCGTATACTCCTTTCACAGTTCGTTTGCAGATTTCTTGTATCATAGCTCCAAACAGGGCCTTGTGTCAAGTTTTTGAATGATTGACACCTCATGGGCAATGTGTTATCATGTTGAACGAAGCGTCATCGTCCGACTTCCGGTGTGGGACGATCGAGGCAACCCCAAAAGAGGTGCGACAACCATGGCAAAAATGAACAAACGCGAAAGGCTGATGGCCGCCATCGCCGGCCAGCCGGTCGACCGGGCGCCGGTCGCGCTGTGGCGACACTTCCCCGGCGATGACCACTATCCCGAAGAACTGGCCCGCGCCCATCTGGAATTCCAAAAACTGTATGACTTCGATTTCGTGAAGGTGACGCCTTCACATAACTTCTGCGTCGCCGGCTGGGGCGTGGAGGAACGGTATGTCGGGAACAACGAGGGCACCTGCGAGACCATCCGTCGGCCCATCAACAGGCCGGACGACTGGCTCAAGATCAAGCCGCTCGACCCGACCGCCGGCGCGTTGGGCCGCCAGTTGCGTGTGTTGGAGATTCTGCACGACGCGCTGGGCGATGAAACACCCTTCATTCAGACCATCTTCAATCCGCCGGCCATGGTGAAGTTTCTGGCCGGCGAGCGGGCCGACCTGATCTATCTCCGCCAGCACCCGTCGCTGATGAAGCAGGTCCTCGAGGCCCTGACCGAGACGGTCGTCCGTTTCGTGAGCGAAGCGATCAGGTGCGGCGCAGCGGGCGTGTTCATGTCCACCATGCACGCCAGCTACGCGCTGATGAGCGAGGCGGAGTATCGCGACTTCGGGCGACCATACGACCTGCGGGTGCTGGAGGCGGCGCGGGATGGCTGGTTCAATGTGTTGCACCTGCATGGTGAGAGCGTCATGTTTGACCTGCTGGCTGACTATCCGGTGCAGGCGGTGAACTGGCACGACCGGGCCGGGCCGCCGTCGCTGAAAGACGCGCTAGGCCGCTTTCCCGGCGTCGTCATCGGCGGCCTGGCGCAGTGGGACACCCTGTTGCGGGGCGCGCCCCAAGATGTGCAGGCTGAGGCGCGCGACGCACTCGAGCAGACCGGCGGGCGGCGACATGTCCTGGGCGCAGGCTGCGTCACACCGATCACCACGCCAACGTGCAACATCTGGGCGGCGCGCCGGGCCGTCGAAGCCTTCACGCCCAAATAGGT
>DAOTYC010000090.1:0-13619 GCA_034435095.1 Anaerolineae bacterium
CGCAGTTCGCCTCGGAAGTTGCGGGGGCATCGTTGCGGCTCGGCCTCGAGCTGGCCTGTGTCATCGCTGCCGATACCGGTACGGTAGCCTGCCTTGTAGAGGGCACTGGTGTGGAACGTTTGGCTGAGGTCTATAGCCAGGCCGTTGCGACAGCCGCTCAGTTGGGTGGGCACTGCGTGCTGGATCATGCTGCCCCTGAATTGCGGCGACAGGTGGCGGTGTGGGGCCAACCGCGTGATGATTGGAAATTGGCGAAAGTGCTCAAAGGACAGTTCGACCCTGCCGGCCTGTTCAACCTTGGTCGCTTTGTGGGCGGAATTTGATCGGGAGAATGGCAAATGACTGGGACGGCCTCGATTCACGCAAGCAGTATTATATTCGACGCTCATTGCGATACCCTGCTGGATGTTGTCGCCGGAAAAAGAAACCTGACGGACAGGTCGCCGGACGGACAAGTTGACCTGCCTCGGCTGCTGGAAGCGGGTGTCAGCGCGCAGGTCTTCGCGATATTTGTGGAAGACGAGTGGCTCTGGCGCGCCACCGTGCAGGCCATGCGGATGATTGATGCGTTCTACCGGGACTGCGAGGCTTCACAGGGACGGTTGGTGGTTGCCACTCGTGCCTCGGACATTGAACGGGCCAAAACGGAAGGGGTGGTGGCCGGGATATTGAGCCTTGAGGGGGCAGAGCCCCTGGATGGCGAGCTGGCAGTGTTGCGCCTGTTCTATCAACTTGGCGTCCGTGCGGTAGGGTTGACCTGGAATCGGCGCAATCAGGTGGGGGATGGCATCGCTGAACGCCGCACCGGTGGCGGACTGACCGAGTTCGGCGTCCGCCTCGTGCAAGAGATGAACCGACTGGGGATGTTGATTGACGTGGCGCATCTCTCGCCGCGCGGGGTGGCGGACGTGTTAGAGATTAGCCAGGCGCCGGTTATTGCTTCCCATGCCAATGCCTACGCTCTGTGTCCCCATCCTCGCAACCTGACCGACGAACAGTTGTGCGCCATCGCCGCGCGAGGAGGCGTCGTAGGCGTCACTTTCTACCGCGGGTTTATCGCATCCGAGGCAGGGGCAGCTACAGTAGACCGTCTGGTGGAACATATTGATCATCTGGTATCAGTCATGGGAATTGACCACGTTGGGCTGGGCAGTGACTTCGACGGGTTCTTGGGCGAGCCTGCACCTGAAGGGTTGGAAGATGTCACACGCCTGCCAGATTTGACGGCAAGGTTGCTCGACAGAGGCTACCGGTTCGAGAGCGTGCAAAAGATTCTCGGTGGCAACTTCCTGCACATATTTCGCGAAGTTGTAGGTTAGGATCTGGCCCGCGAGCAGTTTCAGACCTCCAAGAAGGCTGAATTTTGCCCAATCGCAGAATTTGACAAATTCAAGATTGTTTGGTACAATGATTTATTGCTGTGAGTGCAGTGCGACGAGCAGTTGAAAGACTGTCTATATAGAGCGGGGGGGAGAGTCCACATTGTCTGTCCGATCAGGACTCTTGCGGTGTTTAGCCCCATGTTCGTAAGTCAAACCAAAAACTGCAAGGAATGTTGAGCTGGGTTCCATCGGTTTTGTAGTAACGTCAGCAATCTGTAGTACGTAGACTCAAAACTAGGTAGAGGGGTCGCGGCTCAGTTTTTGTTCGCTTGAGTCCGAAGGGAATCAGGACATTTGTCCACAATTCGCACCCCACAGAAAGCCTTAAAATCATGGAAACGAATTCTTAAGGAACAGACGGTTGCTGTAAGGGTCCCTCAAAAGCAGCGACGCAGCATCAAGCAAGAGACCCCGTAAATTGTTATCGCTTTAGGCTCTTGGCCGATTTCGTTTTCAGCGCTGATACACAGACTTTCCCCAATGAGGCTTTAGGGAACAATTGATAATATCTTATCAAAAAACCGAAGGATGTCAAGCCATTTAGTTGTTTAAGGAGAAAAGCTTCATGTTGAGTAACCTGCCGGTAAAGTCGTATGCTCGGATTGATGATGTACGTGCCTTGCCGAAACTCATCGAGGTTCAATTAGACTCGTTTCGCTGGTTCCAGACCGAGGGTCTGCGCGAGCTCTTTGACGAGATTTCGCCCATCCAGAGTTTTAACAAGAACCTCGAGCTGAGTTTCGAGGAATTCGAATTTGAAGAGCCTCCCTATGAGGAGAAAGAATGTCGCGAGCGCGACATGACCTTTGCCAGCCCGCTGTGGGTCTGGGTGAAATTGGTTAATAAAGATACGGGCGAAATCCAGAAGACGCGGGTCTTCATGGGGGATTTCCCCAAGATGACCGAAAACGGCACATTTATCATCAACGGTGCTGAGCGCGTGGTGGTCAGCCAATTGATTCGCTCGCCCGGCGTATACTTCACTGTGGAAGAGGACCGCACGACGGGCCGCGAGCTGTGTATGGCCAAACTGATCCCCAGTCGCGGCGCCTGGCTCGAATTCGAGACAAGCAAACGGGACATCCTGTCGGTCAAAGTCGACCGTAAAAGAAAGATTCCGGTGAGCGTATTGCTGAAGGCGCTGGGTGAAGTGGATGAGACGCCTGACATCGAGCTCATTCGCACAGGAGAGAACGAAGAGCTGCTTGCGCTGTTTTCTGACCTGGCTGCGCAGGCTGGCCTCAACGAGGAACAGAGTCGCCGTTTCCGGGAGTTCCTGGAAGTGACGATGGAAAGGGATGGGGCCAGGAACGCTCACGAGGCCCTGCTGGAGTTCTACCGCAAACTGCGCCCTGGCGATCCGGCTACACCTGATAATGCCAAGAGTTTCTTGAATGCCCTGTTGTTCAACCGGCGACGTTACGACTTGGGCAAAGTGGGACGCCACAAGTTGAACAAACGATTGGGGTTGAAAGTAGATTTGGTCAATCGTGCGTTGACCAAATGGGACCTGGTCAAGGTGGTGGAACAAATCATCTTGGTCAATATGGGCCTTGTAGCGCCAGATGACATTGACCACCTGGGCAATCGTCGGGTGAAAACCGTCGGAGAGCTGATCCAGAACCAGCTCCGCATCGGCCTTTTGCGCATGGAGCGGGTCGTGCGGGAACGGATGAGCATCCGCGACCCTGAACAACTGACGCCTGTTGCTCTGATCAACATCCGTCCGGTTGTGGCAGCAACGCGTGAATTCTTTGGCGGCAGCCAGCTTTCCCAGTTCATGGACCAGACCAACCCATTGGCCGAGCTGACTCACAAGCGACGATTGTCGGCTTTGGGGCCTGGCGGCCTGCGTCGAGAGCGTGCCGGCTTCGATGTGCGAGATGTGCACAACTCTCACTATGGGCGCATCTGCCCAATTGAGACGCCCGAGGGTCCGAACATCGGTTTGATAGGCTCTCTGGCAACGTTCGGCAAAGTAGATGAATATGGTTTCATTGAGACACCCTATCGTCGCGTCGTGCGTGAGCTGCCGAATGACCCGGAGAAGTTGGTCGGCCACACGCTGAGAGACTCCCTGAACGATCCGAACAGCGGCGAGGTACTTGCCAAAGCCGGCACAGAGATCGACTCCGAACTGGCCGCAAGAATAGCAGCGTTGCCTCTGGAAAAGATACCGGTCGTGCCGATGGTCACGGATGAAATCGTGTACCTGACCGCCGATGAGGAAGACAAATATACCATTGCCCAGGCCAACGCGAGACTTCGTCCCAACGGCGAGTTTGAGGACCTGCGCGTTTCTGTACGTCGCAACCAACAGTTTCACATTGACAGCCGCGACAAGGTAGATTACATGGATGTATCGCCCAAACAAATCGTCAGCGTGTCAGCGGCTCTGATCCCGTTCCTGGAACATGATGACGCCAACCGGGCGTTGATGGGCTCCAACATGCAGCGGCAAGCCGTGCCTTTACTGCTGCCGGAAGCACCAATCGTCGGGACAGGCATGGAACAGCCAGCCGCCCACGATTCTGGTCAGGTGATTGTCGCTGAGGAAGACGGCGAAGTGGTGAGTG
This sequence comes from Anaerolineae bacterium, assembly GCA_034435095.1. Lineage (GTDB taxonomy): Bacteria > Chloroflexota > Anaerolineae > DAOTYC01 > DAOTYC01 > DAOTYC01. Next base: position 3,959 of record DAOTYC010000090.1, read on the forward strand.
TGACCGGACGCCAGATCGTGGTCGCCAGCAACGGTTCGACTCAGGTTTACAAGCTGCGTCGTTACAGCCGTTCAAATCAGAGCACTTGTATAGACCAACGCCCTATCGTTAAGAAAGGGGACCTGGTCAAGAAAGGCGATGTGCTGGCGGACAGCAGTTCTACTTCGCAGGGTGAACTGGCCCTCGGGCAGAACGTACTGGTGGCGTTCATGTCTTGGGAAGGCGGCAACTACGAAGACGCCGTGTTGGTCAGTGAGTCCGTAGTCCGGGATGACAAGTTCACTTCGATTCACATCGAAAAGCACGAACTTGAAGCGCGCGACACGAAATTGGGCCCAGAGGAAATCACCCGCGACATTCCGAACGTCGGAGAGGATGCGCTGAAGGACCTTGACGAAGAAGGCATCATACGAATAGGCGCGGAGGTCATGTCGGGCGACATTCTGGTGGGCAAAATCACCCCCAAAGGCGAAACTGAGTTGACGCCTGAAGAAAAATTGCTGCGCGCCATATTCGGCGAGAAAGCGCGGGAAGTAAAGGATTCTTCATTGCGCTTGCCGCACGGTGAGCGAGGCAAAGTGGTGGATGTCAAAATCTTCAGCCGTGAAGAGCACAGAGACCTGCCGGCTGGAGTCGACAAACTGGTGCGCGTCAGTGTCGCGCAACGCCGCAAAGTGACAGAAGGCGACAAGATGGCCGGGCGGCATGGCAACAAGGGAGTCATCTCTCAGGTAGTGCCTACTGAGGACATGCCGTTCCTGAGTGACGGGACGCCCATTGAGATCATACTTAACCCACTGGGAGTGCCGGCCCGTATGAACATCGGCCAGATTTTTGAAACTCATCTGGGCTGGGCGGCCAGCCGATTGGGCTTTCGCGCCATCTCACCGGTTTTTGATGGGGCAGATGAGGAGGAGATCGCCGCCGAGCTGGCCCGCGCCTGGCTGATAGACCGCGCCTGGGATGAGGTGACTGACCTGGCCTGGCAGTGGATCCGTCAGGAGGGCATTGACGCTTCGGAAATCGTTGATGACAACGACGCCCGCACCATGTACCTGCAGGAATGGTTAGGCCCGTTGGGCTACGACGAGGCCAGGCTTGCCTCCGACATCATTTACGCCCGTCGGTCTGCTTTGCGTCAGTGGCTCGCTGACCATGGCTACAAGCCTGAGGACCTTTTGCTGAGCGACGAAGAGGAACGCCAGATTGTGATCAAAGGCAATCGGCAGGAAAAGGACCGACAGGCGGTCGATGCCTGCCTGCGTCTGTGGCTACGAGATCACGGCGAGGACGCCGGGGAGATTGACTCGCAGGAGCTTATGGCCAAGGCCGTGCAGGTCAGCCGCCGGCTGGGAGTTCCGGTGCCTACCACTGGCAAGATGATCTTGTACGATGGTAAGACGGGAGAACCGTTTGACCAACCCGTCACCGTAGGGGTCATCAACATCATGAAGCTGGCTCACTTGGTTGAGGACAAGGTTCACGCGCGGTCCACAGGGCCTTATTCCCTGGTCACTCAACAGCCCTTAGGGGGCAAAGCGCAGTTTGGCGGGCAGCGTTTTGGGGAAATGGAAGTGTGGGCTCTGGAAGCTTATGGCGCTGCGCACATCTTGCAGGAAATGCTGACCGTTAAATCGGATGATGTGACCGGGCGTGTGAAAACCTATGAAGCCATTGTCAAAGGCGAGGAAATCTTGGAGCCGGGAGTGCCCGAATCGTTCAAGGTGCTGGTCAAGGAATTGCAGAGCCTGGGGTTGGCGATTGAAATCTTGAACGAAAACGACGAGAGCATTCAGTTTGGCAAAGAGGAATCAACCGAACGTTTGCCCAAGCTGGGGTATGACTTGGGCCTGATGCCGTACTTTTAATGAATGAAAGGGGTCTGTTTCCACTGCCGCCTTATGGGGCAGCAGTGGGGTGCTCCGCCCATGTTTCAAGAGCGGTTATAGCCGTCTAAACTGGTTGCCTCTGGCGAGGCAAGTCTGAGGAGGTTTACCTTGGAAGTTAACGATTTTGATGCCATTCGCATTAGTTTGGCTTCCCCCGAGCAAATTCGGAGCTGGTCTTACGGGGAAGTTCTGAAACCGGAGACGATAAACTATCGCACCCTACGTCCGGAACGAGATGGCCTTTTCTGTGAGCGCATCTTTGGTCCCACAAAGGATTGGGAATGTTACTGTGGGAAATACAAACGAGTCCGCTACAAGGGGATTGTCTGTGACAAATGCGGGGTCGAGGTCGCCCCATCTCATGTGCGGCGCGAGCGCATGGGGCATATTGAGCTGGCTTCGCCAGTCAGCCACATCTGGTATGTCAAGGGGGTACCCAGCCGCCTGGGGCTGTTGCTGAACATTTCGCCCCGGAACCTGGAACGCATTCTTTACTTTGCCCAGTATATTGTCACCGAAGTAAATGAAACGAATCGAAGCCGCGTGATCCAGCGGCTTGAGAAGGAAGCAGCCGGAAAGATTGCCGAACTGGAAAATCAGGCGAACCAGACCATCGGTGCACTGAAGGACAAGCTCGAAGAAGACATCCGACGCCTGGACGCTCAGCGACAAGCGACCATTTCCGCGAGCGAAGAGCAGATTTCGCTCAAGACCGATCAGCTCATGAATGAGGCCAAGCAGATCAATGAATATCTGGAAGAGCACCTGAACAGCAAGGCCGATTCCCAACAGAAGCTGTCATCGGGTCATGTAATCGTTGAAGAAGGCGAGCTGATTACCAAAGAGACAGAAGCGAGACTGAACGAGATCGTGCAGAATCTCTTGAGCGACATCAAGCAAGAGGGACAGACCAGGCAAGACAGCATGGCTCTTTTGGTTTCTGCCGAAGAAGAGCAACTTCGATACGCAGTTGAACAGGAAGTTGACCAACTGCAGAGCGAACTCCAGGATAAGATAGATAAAATCCGAGAGGAATTGGATGAGCAAATTGCCGAGCTCAAGCGCATCGAAGAGTGCGAACTCTTGACCGAGTCACGCTACTACGAGCTCAAAGAGAAGTGGGGCAACGTATTCGAGGCGGGCATGGGAGCCGAAGCCATCAGGACACTGGTCGCCAAGATCGACCTGGAGGAGATGGCAAAAGAACTGCGCGCTGAGATTCGGCAAACGCGTTCCAAGCAGCGCCGCAAGAAAGCAGCAAAGCGACTGCGGGTAGTGGAGGCCTTCCGAAAGTCGGGCAACCGTCCGGAGTGGATGATTTTGCAGGTCCTGCCAGTCATCCCGCCCGATCTAAGACCAATGGTCCAATTGGATGGCGGCCGCTTTGCCACTTCCGACCTGAACGACCTGTATCGCCGTGTAATCAACCGGAACAATCGGCTCAAGCGGCTGCTGGAATTGGGCGCGCCGGACGTGATCGTGCGCAACGAGAAGCGAATGCTACAGGAGGCGGTGGACTCGTTGATTGATAACGGCCGCCGTGGGCGGGCCGTCTCGCGCTCTGGGAAACGCAAGTTGAAGAGCCTGTCGGACATGCTCAAAGGCAAGCAAGGGCGATTTCGCCGCAACCTGTTGGGCAAACGGGTTGATTATTCAGGCCGTTCCGTGATCGTCATTGGCCCTGAATTGAAACTGCATCAGTGCGGTCTGCCCAAACGAATGGCGCTGGAGCTGTTCAAACCCTTTGTCATGCGCCGTTTGGTTGAATACAACTACGCTCACAACATCAAGAGCGCGAAACGGATGGTGGACCGGCTCAGCCCGGAAGTCTGGGATGTCCTGGAGGAAACGATCAAGGAAAGACCAGTTCTACTGAACCGGGCACCCACTTTGCACCGTCTGGGCATCCAGGCCTTTGAGGTGGTGTTAATCGAAGGCAGCGCCATTCAGATTCACCCGCTGTCCTGCGCCGCTTTTAACGCCGATTTTGACGGCGACCAGATGGCCGTGCACGTGCCGCTGTCTGATATGGCTGTGCAGGAAGCGCGGGAGCTGATGTTGTCTTCGCGCAACCTGCTGCTGCCAGCCAACGGTGAGCCGGTGGTGGGCGCGTCCAAAGACATGGTGCTGGGTTGTCACTACATGACAGTAGAAAAGCGCGGCGCGAAAGGCGAGGGCAAGTCTTTTGCCACTCCCGAAGAACTGATCCTGGCCTACAATTTGGGCCTGGTTGACCTGCAGGCCAGGGTGAAAGTGCTCTACCGGAAGACAGATCAAGACAAACCCGAACTGATCGAAACAACAGCCGGAAGGGTGTTGTTCAACGATGTCCTGCCACCGGAACTGCGGTTCAAGAATCAGGTCATGGACAAAGGCACGTTACGCGAAGTAGTGGCGGAGTGCTATCAGAAACTGGGGCAGGAACGTACCGCCGAATTGGTTGATGAAATCAAGCGTATAGGCTTCTCGTTCGCTACCAGGTCGGGCATGACCATCGCCGTCAGCGACATCATTGTGCCCAAGGAGAAAACGCAAATCCTGGAACAGACCGAGAAACAAATTGAGGAAATAGACAGACAATATCGGCGTGGTCTGATTACCGAAGATGAGCAGTACCAAAAAACGGTCGAGCTGTGGACGCAGGCGCGTGAAGACATCAACGCCGCCGTGGCGCGTGAGTTAGACCCAACCGAGTCGGTAGGGGCGATGGCTACGTCCGGCGCTACGAAAGGAGGGATTCAACCAATAGGTCAGTTGGCCGGAATGCGCGGCCTGATGGCCGACCCTTCGGGGCGCATCATTGCCCTGCCTATCCGTTCCAACTTCCGCGAGGGGTTGACCGCGCTGGAGTATTTCTTGTCCACTCACGGTGCGCGCAAAGGCCTGGCTGATACGGCGCTACGGACAGCGGACGCCGGCTACTTGACCCGACGATTGGTTGACGTGGCGCAGGACGTGATCATCAACCAGCATGACTGCGGGACCAGAAGCGGCATTTGGATTGATCGGGCTTCAAGTGCGCGCATGGGTGAGAGTTTCGCGGAGCGAATTGTCGGGCGGATGACGGCCGCCAAAATTGTTGACCCTCAGACCGGCGAAGTTATCCTGGGGGTGAACGAGGAGATAACGGAAGACGTCATCGCGCGCCTCACGGAGGCCAAAATTGAGCGGGTATACGTTCGTTCGCCATTGACCTGCCAGTCGCATTATGGCCTGTGCCAGTTGTGTTACGGCCGCGACCTGGCCCGCGGGGGGCTAATCCGGCTCGGCGAGGCGGCTGGCATTGTGGCTGCCCAAAGCATCGGCGAACCGGGTACGCAGTTGACGCTGCGCACGTTCCACACAGGAGGCATCGCCGGCACAGAAGACATCACGCAAGGGTTGCCTCGCGTGGAGGAATTGTTCGAGGCGCGAGTGCCAAAGGGCAAGGCCATTATCGCCGAAATATCCGGTTTTGTAGACGTGATTTGGGAAAACGATCAACGCAAACTCAAAATATCTGAAGCGAAGGTCGTGAAGGAAGAATATCACATCCCCGACAACTACACTCTGATGGTCGAAGATGGGGCAGAGGTCCAGGAAGGTACGCCTCTGGCTCAGCTTGGCGACGAGCACATTGTCAGCACCATAAGCGGCAAGGTGTTTTTCGAGGACGGTGTGGCCGTTGTCCGGCGGGACGAGGTCGAGGAATGGGAATGTGACGTGCCGCCCGCCACGCGACTGAGAGTGGACAAAGGCGATTACGTTACAGCCGGAACGCAGTTGACTGAAGGCGCCAAAGACCCCAAAGATGTCCTGCGCATCGAGGGACGCGATGCTGTCCAGATGTATCTGTTGGAAGAAGTGCAGAAGGTTTACCGCTCTCAGGGCGTGAACATCAAAGACAAACACATCGAGATCATCATCCGGCAGATGTTGCGCAAAGTCAAAGTGAGGACTTCGGGTGACACAGACCTTTTGCCGGGCGAAATGGTGGATATGTTCACCTTTGAGGAAATCAATCAAGCTGTGTTGGCCGACGGAGGTAAACCGGCGACAGCCTATCCGGTGCTGCTGGGAGTGACCAAGGCGTCTTTGAACACAGAGAGCTTCCTGGCAGCGGCCTCTTTCCAGGAAACGACCCGCGTGTTGACCGAGGCGGCAGTTAAGGGAAGCCGTGACAACCTGCGCGGCCTGAAAGAGAACGTCATCATCGGCAAACTGATTCCGGTGGGGACTGGCTTCTGGGCGCGGGAAGAAAAACGGAAGGCCAAAGAACGACTGGCCGCTCAGGCTAAAGAGTTCAAGGAGCTGATGTCAGGCGATTTGACTAATGAGTAGAATTGTGTTACAATAACCTGCTGTGGGCTAAAAAAACAGGCGCAAGCCTGTGATCCACGCCCTTGAGCGTGTCGAAACAAGATGAGGCCATCGTGCGTCTCTGATATTCGACGATGGCCTCATATATTCGTCAAGAGCATGTCAGGGTTCTGGTGCGCCAGATGTTAATGAGAAAGGAGTAATGGTTTGCCAACCATCAATCAACTCGTCAGGAGAGGACGAAAGCCTCAGAGCAAGAAGGCCAAGTCGCCAGCTTTGTTGTGGTCCTATAACGCGCTGACCGGTCGGACTGTGCGGACTGAGAAAGGTTCTCCGCAGCGACGCGGCGTGTGCACTCAAGTCAGGACGACAACGCCCAAGAAGCCCAACTCGGCCTTAAGAAAAATTGCCCGTGTGCGGTTGACCAACCAGCTCGAGGTAACAGCTTATATCCCGGGTGAAGGTCATACATTACAGGAGCACTCGGTCGTGTTGGTGAGAGGTGGCCGTGTTAAGGACTTGCCCGGCGTGCGTTATCACATTGTACGCGGCGCCTTGGATTCTTCTGGCGTTGAGGGGCGCCAACGGGGTCGTTCCAAGTATGGCGCCAAACGGCCTAAGAAGCAGAAGTAGTCGTTTAGGAGGACTCGCATGCCGAGACGTTACAAGATCACGCCACGTGAAATTGGGCCAGATGCCCGGTATGGCAACGTGAATGTCGCTAAGTTCATCAATCGGCTCATGCTGAGAGGCAAAAAGAGCACTGCCGAGCAGATTCTTTATAACGCATTCGCGATCATCGAAGACAAAACCAAGCGCAATCCATTGGATGTGTTCGAGCAGGCCCTTAAGAATGTGATGCCTGTTATCGAGGTGAAGCCCCGGCGGGTTGGCGGCGCCACCTATCAGGTGCCCGTCGAAGTGCCACCGCATCGCCGGCTCTCGCTGGGTATGCGCTGGCTCATCCAGACTTCACGTGGACGATCGGGCAAATCAATGGCCGAAAAATTGGCCAATGAATTGATGGACGCGGCCCAAGGCACCGGCATCACGGTTAAGAAGAAAGAAGATACACACAAGATGGCCGAAGCCAACAAGGCTTTCGCGCACTATCGTTGGTAGATCACGCTGCAAGAGGAGACAGGCCCGTTCCCTCGGTCGTCGCTGTGTTTGCCGGTCTGAAGAATAGACCCAGGGAGTGAATCGATGTCCCGAGACTATCCGCTCGAAAAAATCAGAAATATAGGGATCATCGCTCACATTGACGCCGGCAAGACTACGACCACAGAGCGAATCTTGTTTTACACCGGCCGCACGCATCGGTTGGGCAGCGTGGACGAGGGCACGACAGTCACGGACTGGATGGAACAGGAACGTGACCGGGGGATTACCATCACGTCGGCGTCGGTGACCTGTTACTGGCGTGACCACCAGATTAACATTATCGACACACCTGGACATATAGACTTCACTGCTGAAGTCCAGCGTTCTTTGAGGGTTCTCGATGGCGGGGTGGTCATTTTCGACGCCGTCGCAGGAGTCGAACCTCAATCAGAAACCGTGTGGCACCAGGCAGACCGTTACAACGTGCCACGAATCTGTTTCGTTAACAAAATGGACCGAAAGGGGGCAGACCTTTGGCGGACTGTTGATATGATAGTCAACAGGCTCGGAGCCAATCCGGCAGTGCTGCAGCTCCCGATAGGTATCGAGGATAGTTTTCAAGGAGTGGTTGACCTCCTCCAGCAGAAGGCCATCATCTATCGTGATGATTTGGGTACCGAGCGAGACATCACTGATGTGCCAGCCGATATGGTCGCCCAGGTCTCCGAATGCCGCGAATCCCTGGTGGAAAAGATTGTCGAAACCAGCGAACGATTGACGATCAAATACCTTGACGGCGAAGACATTACGCATGGCGAATTGCAGGAGGCGCTCAGGCAAGCCACAATACGCGGCGAGTTGATACCTGTCCTGTGTGGGGCTGCTTTCAAGAACAAAGGTGTTCAGTTGTTGCTGGATGCCATTGTGGATTATCTGCCCTCGCCGGTCGATATCCCGCCTGTCAAAGGTATACACCCCAAGACGGGTGAAGAAATCGTGCGACAGGCCAGCGAATCTGAGACGTTCGCCGCCCTGATTTTCAAGATTGTGTCAGACCCTTATGGCCGGTTGGCTTATGCCCGTGTTTACTCTGGCAAACTCCGGCCGGGCGACACTGTCCAGAACGCAACCAAAGGCCGTAAGGAGCGCGTTGGGCGATTGCTGCGGATGTATGCCAATCGAAGGGAGGATATGTCGGTCGTATACGCGGGGGATATCGCTGCCCTTGTGGGACTCAAGCAAACATTCACCGGCGACACGCTCTGCGACCCGACGCATCCGATTGTTCTGGAAGACATCAAGTTTCCTGAACCGGTGGTGGCCGTAGCGATTGAGCCGCGCACGCAGGCCGATCAGGATAGGATGAACGAGGCGCTTCAGCGACTGGCTGAGGAAGACCCGACCTTTCAGGTCAAAACGGATGAGAATACAGGTCAAATGCTGATCCGTGGAATGGGCGAATTACACCTGGAGGTCCTGATCGACCGAATGTTCAGAGAGTTCGGGGTCGGTGCGCACGTCGGGCGTCCTCGCGTTGACTATCGAGAGACGATCACCAAGAAAGCTCGTGGAGAAGGCGATTTCATCCGGCAGACTGGGGGACGCAATCATTACGCCGTGGTAGTCCTGGAAGTTGAACCGTTGCCCCCCGGTCAAGGGGTTAAGTTCATCAACGCCGTCTCTGAGGAGAGTCTCCCGCGGCGTTTTGTAGGAGCGGTTGAGGCTGGCGTGCAGGAATCCGTAGAAAGCGGGTTCCTGGCCGGGTATCCGCTGGTGGATATCCAGGTGACACTGGTTGGCGGCTCTTTCAACGAAGAGGAATCTTCTGAACTGGCCTTCAAGATTGCAGGGTCCATCGCATTCAGGAACGCAGTAAGTCAGGCAGAGCCTATTTTATTAGAGCCGGTTATGGCTGTCGGGGTGGTGGTTCCTGAGGAATACACTGGTGATGTGATCAGTGATTTGGCAGCACGGGACGCTCGGATCGAAAACATGGAACGTCGCACGGATAATGTGCAGTTTGTGGAAGCCTCTGTCCCGTTGGCTAAGATGTTTGGTTATGCGACAGACTTGCGCTCAATCACTCAGGGGCGGGGCACTTTCACCATGGAATTTGACCATTACTCGCAAGTTTCTGAAGATGTCATGAAAAAGGTGGTCTTGGGCGGACGTCGTTAGGAATGATACAGCGGATTTCGCGATTAGCGGACGTTGTCCAACCAGACACGTGTAAAGAAAGGAGATAAACAATAAGATGGCGAAGGGACGTTTTGAGCGGACGAAGCCGCATGTGAATGTGGGGACGATAGGGCACATTGATCATGGGAAGACGACCTTAACGGCGGCGATCACGAAAGTATTGGCGATGA
>DAOTYC010000091.1:0-5708 GCA_034435095.1 Anaerolineae bacterium
AAGCCGATCCGTCTGCAGCCGGCGCATGTTTAATTCGGCTAGTGGAAAGCTGGTACGAGGAGGTGAGTATCAGGAATAAAGGCAATGTCGATACCTCAAAAAGTTACTACCTGGCCCTTCAGTGGGATAGACGTTCAGGTGTTTACCAACTGTTTCAAATATCTATCAGTTTGCCAGCGCCTGAATCGCTCGAATGGGTAGCAAATGGAAGAAGACTGCTTGCTCGAGATCAAGTCGGGACGGTTCTGGAATGGTATGGCTATTCTGGCGGACAACTCAAGTATTATCCGTTTGCAGAAAGTGCCATCTGGTCTTCGGTGCCGTTTAAGCTGGAGCCGTTGCAGGCGGAAGTTGTTGAACACAATTTATTGCGGAAAGTGAGAGAGTACTTTCCTGCACAATGGAAAAGAATAGCTGATCGAGTTGAAGATAATGGCCTTTAGCCCTCATCCTCTCCTCTTGATTCTTGCAGCGGTTTCAGCCGCGGGTAGAGTTGGCAGAAGCGGCGGTACAGCGCGTCGTAGGTTGCGGCGCGTTCTGCATCCGGGGTGATGGCCTGCTCATGCCAGCGGACCGTTCGCCGACAGGCCACCGCGGCGTCCGGGTAGACGCCTACCCCCACGCCGGCCAGCATGGCCGCTCCCAGCGCTGCGGCCTCTTCAGAGCAGGTGCGATAGATCGGGCGGTTGAAGATGTCGGCCTGGAGCTGCAACCACAGGGGGTGTCGGGTCGCGCCGCCGGAGGCGATGACGCGGTCGGCTGATGCGCCCAGGTCGAGCATGAGCTCCAGCCCCTGCCGCAGAGCCATGACCACCCCCTCCATGACCGCCCGCGCCAGATGTGCCCGGCCGTGGCGCAGCGTCAGCCCGACGAACGCGGCCCGCGCGTGCGGGTCCATGTGTGGCGTGCGCTCGCCGGCCAGGTAAGGTGCAAACAACAGCCCCTCGGCGCCAGGCGGGACCGTCGCCGCGGCGTCGGCCAGCTCCTGGTATGACAGGCCGACGACATTGTCGCGCAGCCATTTCAGGGCCAGCCCGCATGTCAGCACGCCGGCCTCCAGGTGCCAGCGGTTGGGCAGGACGTGGCAGAAGCAATGCAGACGCAGCTCCGGATCGTAGGTCGGTTCGCGGATGGGCGCGAACAATTGGCCGCCGGTGCCTATGGTGCACGACAGCAGGCCCGGATCGATCAGCCCGTTGCCCAGGGCCTGCATGGCCTGGTCGCTGCCGCCGTAGATCACGGGCGTACCGGCGTGCAGGCCGACTTCCGCCGCCAGTTCGGCGGTCAGGCCGCCGGCGACCTCCGCCGAGTGATGAATCGGCGGCAGGATGGCCTCTGCGATGTCGAATTCGGCCAGCAGGGGCGCGCACCAGCGACGTTGCGCTGTGTCGAACAGCAGCGTCGAGCTGGCGTCGCTGGGCTCGCTGCCCGGTGCGCCGGTCAGGCAATAGCGCAGATAGTCCTTGGGCAGCAACATCTGACGGGTCGCTCGCACCGTCTGCGGCTCGTGCTCGACCAGCCACAGCCAGGAGACCAACATGAAGCCAGCCGCGACGGGGTTGGCCGTCCAGCGGCCCAACTGCTCGCGGCCCACCTGCCGATAGACACGCTCAACCTGGGCGGCGGCGCGCTGGTCGGGCCAGATGATGGCCGGGCGCACCGGCTGGCCGTGGCCATCCAGCAGGACTGCGCCGTGCATCTGGCCGGACAGGCCGATGGCCGCCACGTGAGCGGGTGAGACGCCCGATGTCGCCACGGCCTCTTTCAGCGTCTCGATGGCGGCCTGTCGCCAGGTCGCGGGGTTTTGCTCTGCCCAGCCCGGCCGCGGCGTCTCAACTGCGTACTCGCGCGCGGCTAAGGCCAATGTCCGGCCATCGGCATCCACGACGATTGTTTTGGTGTTGGTGGTGCCCAAGTCTATGCCGATGAGTATGTGGTTCATTCGACCTTCCCCGTAATCGTCCCTAAATTGCGCCAGATGAAAATGGTTTCATAAAACTCGCTGGAGCGGCGGCCGGTCCGCCGGTTGACGTGGCGGTTGAGCGTCGCTTCGACTTCTACGCCTATCGCCCGCGCGATGTCGGGATACAGGTCGTAACGGTCGCCGGCCACCACGATGATGCGTCCGCCTGGCCGCACGCTGTTGAGAGCGTTGTGGAAAACGGCGATGATATTGCCCTGGTATTCTTCGCGCGCCCTCTTGCTCGAGCCGTTGGCGGCCGGCCCAATTTCTTCCTGCCGGTTATCCTCCAGGCCGAGCAGATGATAGGCGTAGATGTGTTGTTCATGGTAGTCAATCAGGCCGACATACGGCGGACTGGTGATGATCCCATCGGCTTCGGCGAAGGCGATCCTGCGGCTGTCGCCGTGGTGGATGGTGACCGCCGCGTTTGTCCTGACGGCCATGAATGCCTCGATGCGCTGCACCGTGTCCAGGCTGTATCTCTCGAAGAACTTGAGGGCCTCCTGAGTCGGCGCACAGACCCGATTGTGCTTGTGACACCAATAAGGCTCGCGTTGCGGGTGAGCGGGAAAATCCAGATCAAAATGCGTGGTCAGGCGCGCCGACCTGGCCGCTCGACTCAAGATGACCTTCAGCAAGTCCTGGTACTGGTAGCCTTCGGAACGGATGAGATCGCGATAGGCGATCAGTTCGGCCAGTGCCTGGGGGGCGTACCAGCCCTGCAGGTAATCGTTGTCCACTCTGGTGGGGACTGAATAGACAGCCGGTTGCTCAAAAAACGAGAGCTGTCTGATGCGTGGTTTGGCCCTTTCCCTTGTCTTGCGCAGGATGTCCCTCACCTCTCGCCGCGCCGTGCCCAGGTCGTACTGGTCGGTCTTGACCTTGCACAACAGCACGTTAAAGGCCGAAATGTCGCAGCCAATGGAATGAATGCCCAGCTCATTGGCCTGCACCAGCGTCGTGCCGGAGCCGACAAAGGGGTCCAGGACAGTCTGGCCGGGCCGAAAGTACTTGCGCAGAAAGATCTCGACCAATTGCGGTACGAATTTGCCGAGATAAGGGTGCAGGCCGTGGACGTGTTTCGTTCTCAGTCGCTGGGGCAGGTCCCGTTCGCGCCAGTTTAAGTTCAGGCTCTCCAGCGGCGTATCAGGCGTTACCGCGCTGGCGTCCGTCGGCGGGTTGGATTCGGCGTCGAAATAGATGGGTACTCTCCGTTCTTCGTTGGTCAGCATCTCACATCCAGGCGCGGCTGCGCATCCACCAGTACATGGACATCCGCTTAGCCTCCGGTGGGGATGTGGGCTTCTACCAGCGACCGGGCGGCGTTTTCCAGCATCTCACCGATGACTTCGGCGGGCCGATGGCCCTGCGGGTGGCGGAAGATTTCCGTGCCGCACACCAGGAATTCCGCGCCCAGCCGCACCACCTCGCCGACGGTGCGCGTGGTCACGCCGCCCTGCACCTGGATAACGCCGGTGAAGTCGGGGCGCATGGCCTCGATGTAGGCCCGCAACGCATCGGCGGCAAACGTCCCGCGCGGGGTGTTCGAGCGCGAGGCCGTCACCGCCGCCTGGAAAGTCAACATTCCGATACGTGGCAGCGTTGGTTCCAGCAGTTCCCACACGGCCTGCGGCTCGGCCGGCGGCTTCATCCCCGCGCCGACCGTTTCGATGACCGGGCTGGCGCAGGCACCGGCCGTCAGGATGGTGTCCACCAGCGCGGCCAGCTCGTAGCGGTCGGCGATGGCGTCGAGCTGGAAGCAGACGGCGCCGAACGGAATATGGGCGAAGGCGCGGTAACGCTCGCGCGGGCTCTCGGTCAGCAGATGCAGGTTCAGGTAGGCGCCGTGGGCGCGGACGAGCTCGCTGAGGCGGGCCAGGAAGCCCGGCGTGAACACGCTGACGTTCGTTTCGGGCCGCACCGCACCGAAACCGCCGTAGTCCGGGAAGTTGATGTCCACATGGAAGGTGCGGATGCGGGCGGCCAGCAGCGCGACCACCTGCTCCTCGATCCGCTGTTGCAGCTCTTCCGGCGGAGTGGTCATGATGTGGCCGTCAATGATGGTGACCAACGCAGGGTTGAGCTTGATGATGCGGCCAGCCAGGACGTCGTCGCGGCTGAAGGGCGCAAGCAGGGAAGAAGTGCTGAAAAAACGTTGGGCATCTGTTGTCATTTCTAGACCTCTCGTCATTGGATTCGGGTGCATCATAGCGATACGTATTATAGACCGGGTTGAGCCGCAAGGCAACTGTGTTGTGTTCCTCGTTTGCATGGCTGGCGAACTCATGGTATGCTTGTGCCTCTACTACACTGTGTGTTTCGAGGGAGACGGAACGTGGAACTGTTACGTGAATTGGCTTCATGGACGGCGGGTCTGGCGCAGACGCCATACGCTGCTGTGGCTCTGTTTGCCATAGCGTTTGCCGAATCGTCGTTCTTTCCGGTGCCGCCGGATGTGTTGATGATCCCGCTGGCGCTGGGGCACATCCCATACGCGCTGTTGTTTGCGGCGATAGCGACGGCCGGCTCGATTCTCGGCGGCATGTTGGGCTATCTCATCGGCAACCAGGGCGGGCGGCCGCTGTTGGTGCGCTTCTTCAAGCCGCACAAGATTGCCCTGGTGGAACGGCAATATCAGCGTTACGATGTCTGGGCGGTCGGCCTGGCCGCTTTTACGCCCATACCCTACAAGCTGTTCTCCATCTCGGCTGGGGTCTTTTGCCTGGATTTCAAGCGGTTTGTCCTGGCGTCGGCCCTGGGGCGGGGCGGCCGCTTCTTTCTGGTGGGACTGGTGATCACCATCTTTGGCGAACCGGTCAGGGCCTTCCTGGACACCTACTTCGAGCTGGCGGTGGTCGCTTTTGCTGTCTTGTTCGTCGGCAGCTTCCTTGTGCTCAACCTGTTGGCACGGCGGCGCGCCCCCGCCGGCGATAGGCCTGCTCCTCCGGCGGCCCAAATCGGGCCGGCCTGCCCGGAAGAGTGAGGAAGAGCTTCTGTCGGTCGGGTTTCCATATCCGACCGACGGCTGGCCGTCATTCTGAGCGAAGCGAAGAATCTCAACGCCTGCCAGCGCGAGATGCTTCGCCTGCGGCTCAGCATGACGCAGGCGAGGCTTCTGCTAACCCGCCTGAAATCCTGGATGCCCCGAAGAGTGAGGGGGCTTGACTTTTGTGTCCTTTCGGGGTATGCTAGGGGAGCAATCGTACTGTTGCGCCTAGCGGTGCCTGGCGAGGTTTCATCAGAGGAGGACAGCATGGGAGGTCTCTACTTAGGAGGCGTTGATATTCGTCAATGGTTGCTGGTGAGCGTCTTGTTGTTCCTGAACGTAGCCATACTGGGCTGCCTGTTTCTCATCATCACCGGCAAAGTTGTGCCTTGAGCTATTTCTTTACCTGAGAAGGCGACGCATTTTGGACTCATCCGTCAAGAAGCTACTCCAGCGCGAATATTGGGGCATCATCGGGATTCTGCCACTTCTGGTCATGGCGGCGGTTTGTGCGATTGCCTTGACGCCGCGGATGAGTTCGGCTACCGCCAACGGCTTGCTGGTATACGTCTCGCCTGTGTCGCCCATCTCGCCCATCTCGCCTATCTCGCCTATCTCGCCTGTCTCTGCGCTGCCGACGCGGGAAAAAGTGCTGCCACCCAAGTCCGTCCAGCCCACCAAGACGCCGACCCCTGCCCTGACGGCTACGGCTACCGTCGAGCCAGAGCCTACCGAATTGCCGCCGCCCACGCAGCCGCC
>DAOTYC010000092.1:0-2515 GCA_034435095.1 Anaerolineae bacterium
TTTCTTCAGCTTCAAATAGCGCGTGCAGGACCTGGGCTGTGTGCAAAGGGCGACTGACGTCACCAGGCCACCAGCCCCAGCCACCATCGGGGTTTTGTCGGGCCATCAGGTATTCGGCGGCGCGGTTAAGGTCAGCGCGAATGCTCTCCATTTCGGAGACTTCCGATGCGCCGGCCTGGGTGAGAGCCTGCCATAGAGCCGACGTGACCAGCAGCAGGTTGGCAGCCTGCAGGTTGTTCTGGCATGGCGTCTCGGCCCACTGCCTGTAATCTTTCAGCAGCATTGCCAGAACCGAAGGAGAAATCCACAGTAGAGAATTGACCTGTTCCGCGCGATAGTTCAAGTGACTGACCAGCCATTCGCGCACCCACAACCTGCCGCGTTGCTCAAGCCGTTGTTGCGCCCCGCCGGGCAAGACAGACAGTTTAGCTTCGCAGGCAGCAGATACGTGTGGCTCTTCACTGCCATCTTGACCTGGATTCTCGGCTGCCGTTTCCACTGCGGTGACCTGGACGGCCAGATGGGCGACGGAGGCGGCCTCCGTGGTCATTTCCCACTCTACCTCACGCTCAGAATCGGCCGGTACGCGCGTTTGCCGCGTCGCATCGCTTCTCAGAGTCAGGCCCTCCACAATCATCGTCGAATTGAACGTCAGCTCCGTATCGCGGTGGTTGTATATGGTCAGGCGCGCGAAGAATGTGTCCCCGAAGCGCACGTACGGCGGTGTGCTCAGCGTGACGGAGAAGTCATCCGCTTGCGATGATGGGATGTCTTCAGCCCGACAAGACAGGGCAGAGAAGGGGACCAGCAGGGCCAGAATAACAGCGATGAACGCAAGGTGTAGCAGCAGCGAGTTGATGCCCCTCCTCATCGCGCCTCTCCGGCCTACCCTACCGCCAGGCCAGCTTCTGTTCCATCCAGTCGCGGCCGATGTTGGGCGTGTCCCACAGCTTCCGCGTCTCCCCCCCAGAGGCAGGCACCACATAGAGGCCCCACTGCCCACCGCGGCTGGAGACGAAGGCAATCCATTTGCCATCGGGCGACCAGACCGGCAAACCGTCATCAGCCCCGTCGTTGGTCAGCCGGGTTACAGAGCCGCCTCCCTCATCCGCCGTGTAGACTTCCCAATTGCCGTCCCGCGCCGACATGAAGGCCAGACGGCTGCCATCGGGCGACCAGGCCGGCATGGTATCGCTGTTGTCCTGCGTCACCGGTGCTTGCCCCTTGCCGTTGGGCGCCATTTTCCAGATGCCGCAGTTGCCGCCACCCGGGTCGCAGCCGTGATAGGCAATCCAGCCGGTGGACGACCACGCCGGTCGTTCGCCCAGACCAAGCTGCACCGACTCGGCCATGCCGTCGGCCCACGTGGTGAAGATACGGGGGCGGCGGTCGGCCTCGCGCGTCGAGGACAGCGCCAACTGCGTCCCATCCGGCCCCCACGACGGAAAACCATCTTCCAGGTGTATGGTCACATTGTACGCATTGCGCCCACCGAGGTCAGACACTTGCAGGCCGTTGCGGTCTGCCTGCCATGACAGATAAGCCAGACGTTGACCATTCTGGCTGAAGGCAGGTTGAGAGCCATTCACCACCAGGATAGCTGGATCAGATCCTTTGCCCACTTCGAGCTGGTAGATGCGACGCACGTTGTCCGGGTCGTAGGAGGAAAAGACCAACACGCCAGTCGGCGGTGGAATTTCGGGCGGTTTCTCTTCGGCAGGCTGTTCTTCCTCGCGCGTCGGTTGAGGCTTCGGCGCGGGTGGCCTCGTTGGCTTGGGCGCTGGCGTCGGCGATTCGGCCAATGGGACCGGTGTGTCTGTCGGAGGCGGCGCGACTTCGGCCGGCGACGCAGATTCGGGCGGAGCCGGGATTGGCGGGCGACCAGTCTCACATTTGTCGCCAGCTTCCTCATACGCCTGGCGAGTTTTTTGGTCGTTGCTCAGGGCCAGGGCTTCGGCGTATTGGGCCGCCGCCTCACACCATTTTTCTTGTTCGGCCAACAAGTCACCGTAGGACTGCCGCGCCTCGAACAGCCTGCGCGCCACGTCAAGGTAGCCCTTGTCTCGCCGATACAGATCAGTGAATGACCGGATCGCCTCTTCCCAGTTCGCGCCGAGGTAGCTCGCGGCTGTCAGGTAGTCGGCCACCAATTGCCTCTCCCGTCGTGCGTCGGCGTCATCGGGGCGGATAGCCAGCGCGCTCTCAAAGCTACGTCGCGCTTCTTCGGGACGCTCCTCGTCAAGGAGTTGGCGGCCATACTCCATGTAGGCACGATATAGCATATCCTGGACTGCACCTGATCCCCCTTCGCCGCCCAGACTCTGGACCTGCTCCAGTTTGACAATTGCCTCACTCCAGTTGCCGGCGTCGTATTCCACCTGGGCTTCGGCCATAATGTCCCGCTGTGCGGCTTGCACAACCGCCGAAGTCGGTGTGGGTTGGGTTCGGCGCTGAGCACGCAGGTTCTTCAGCTCTTCATAGGCTTCCATCGAAGTGCCTGGGCTGACCCGAATCG
>DAOTYC010000093.1:0-3810 GCA_034435095.1 Anaerolineae bacterium
TCCACACCAGTGCCCTCTACAAGGCAGGCTACCGTACCGGTATCGGCAGCGATGACACAGGCCAGCTCGAGGCCGAGCCGCAACGATGCCCCCGCAACTTCCGAGGCGAACTGCGCCGTCGCGGAAAGAGGCATGTTGGCGGTAAACGCCGTCGCGCGCATGGCGGACAGGGCCGATGGCACAAAATCGCGGACAGCGCTGAGAACAGAATCCCTCACCGTCCCTTCCAACACGGTCACGGACCTGGCGCCAGCAGAGCGGAGAGAAGCAGACATCTGTCTCATCTGCCGTTCCACAGTCTCAGCGGAACCATCCAGGCCCACGATGAGGGTGTAATCGTCCGCGCCTGCATCGTCCCCAAACGCCCACTGAGCGGCGGGCGAGTTCATCACTGTCAAGCTGGTGGGCAGCAGTTCTGAATCCATAACTTGGGCCGCCCAATTCAGGGCCAAGTGGAGGCTCCCAAAGGTGGCCTTCAGCGCCTGACGGAGTTGGGGGCAGGGCAACAGCCGGAAGGTCACTTCGGTGATGACGCCCAGTGTGCCGTAGGAACCGATGAATACCTTGCTGAGGTCATAACCGGCCACGTTCTTGACCGTCTTGCCGCCCACATGGATGATTTGCCCGTTAGCCAGGGCGACGCGCATCCCCAGAACCAGGTCGCGGGCGGCCCCGTAGCGGAACCTGCCTGGCCCGCTGGCATTGGCGGCAACCACGCCGCCGATGGTCGCCTGAGCCGGCAAGGGAGGGTTAAGCGGCAGAAACTGATTGGCCTGCCCCAATCGGCCCTGCAGTTCCGCCAAAGTGAGGCCCGCCTGTACTGTCACGGTCAAGTTCGCCACGTCGAACTCAACCACCTGGCGTAAGCGGGACAGGCTCAGCGCCAGGTCATAGCGGACCGGCGCAAACCCGCGTTCGATCATTGTGCCCCCGCCCCATGGAACGATAACCAGACCGGCCTGCGCTGCCAGGTTGATAACCTCTGAAAGCTCATCAGGCGAACCCGGCGCGACGACGACCGCCGGCCGCAGCCCAGCCACCTGATAGCGTGCAACGACACCTTCTTGATTTGTGATGTGCTCCTTGCCGACGATCTGCTCAAACTGTTTCACAAGTGCGGTCGGATCGGACATTTTTAGCTCCTTGATTGCTGTCATGAATGCTGTGCGTTGACAAGCGCACGGCTTGCCAGTACAATACCTGCCATTGTTGGGCTGGAGGCGCAGAGAATCCCGGTGACCACCAAAATTATCATTGTTCGGCACGGTGAGACCGCCTGGAACGTCGAGAACCGATTCCGCGGCAGTCAGGACATCCCCCTCAACGAAACGGGCCTCGCTCAGGCCAAAGCTGTTTCAAGGCGCCTGGCTTCGGAGAAGATTGGTGCTGTCTACAGCAGTCGCTTGCAGCGCGCCATGAAGACAGCCGAAATTATCGCTGCCCCCCACGGTTTGACGGCCATTGCCTCCGATGGCCTTTCGAACATCAACTATGGAGAGATGGAAGGGCGTCTCATTTCTGACATCGCCCAGCAACTTCCCGAATTCTATCGTGCGTTAATGCAGACGCCGCACCTGGTCCAGTTCCCCGGCGGCGACACGCTGGATGCCCTTACCTCACGTTCAGTCGCCAGCCTGCACGAGATGATCGCCCACCACCCCAATGAGACGATTGTGGCTGTCACCCACCAGGTTGTCACCCGTGTGTTGATATGCGCCTTGCTGGGACTGGACAACTCGCATCATTGGGAAATCTCACAAGATACCTGTTGCATCAATGTTTTCCGTTACAGGAAGGGCCGATTCATCGTCGATCAACTCAACGATACCTGTCACCTGCTGTTTCCGAACTGGAGGGAACCATGACCCGAACTCGAATCTATCTGGTCAGGCATGGCCAGACCGAATGGAATCGCCAGGAACGCTTCCGCGGCCGCATTGACATCCCCCTCAACGAGACCGGACAGCGTCAGGCCGAACTGGTTGCCGCCTATTTGCGGGAAAAACCGGTCACGGCCGTCTACACCAGTCCGCTTCAACGCGCTCTACAGACCGCCTGGCCCATCGCCCGAGCGCACAACCTGTCCCCGACGGTGCTATCGGGCATCGTTGACATTGATTACGGCGAGTGGCAAGGCCTTTCTCCGGCAGAGGTCAGACAGCGACATGCGGACTTGCTCGACCGCTGGTACAGCGTCCCACATCTCGTACAAATCCCGGGTGGCGAGAGCCTGGAGAACGTCCGCTCACGAGCCCTGGCTGCCCTACATGCCCAACTGAATCGGTCGGAGCTTCAGATGTCGGACGCCCATAGCCCCGAAGGGATTGTTCTGGTCACCCATCAGATCGTCATCAAAGTCTTGGTCTGCGCCTTGCTTGGCCTGGACGACAGCCACATTTGGCGAATTCAGCAGGACAACGCCTGTATAGACATTTTCGACTGGAATGGTTCACACTTCACGGCCATTCTGGTCAATGGCACCGACCACCTTCGCGACCTCATCTGACCCGCCAAAGCGGCGGAAAAGCGTCTCCTGGGCTGACTCTAGGGACGGTACGTTAACATCACCTGTCCTTTGGCGTCTTTCAGCGTCGCCACTTCATCTGCTCCGTCCCAGATAGATTTCGATTGGTTCCAATACAGGTCAGTAGGCGTGTCAGTGCCCCCCGCCGTATGCAAGCGGAGGTTTGCGCCTGCCCACAGCACTACGGTTGGGAAAGTGTAGATGTGGCCGTCTTTGTCGCTCAACGTCCACCCGCTCAAGTCAACGACCTGGCCCTTATTGACCAACACCACTTGTTCATTCGACAGGCTGCCTCTGTTGCGAATCTCCGTGATCTCTATGGCCGGGCCGCTCAAGAGCGAGCTCTCCGCCGATGGCCCACTCGTTATCAGGCTTGATGCGCCCAGGCCAGCCGCAACAGGCAACGACGTCGCTGTCGCCGTCTGAGTGACAATCGGAGTGGGAGGCTCGAATGGCAGCGGCGTTTCGGTAGCCGTAGGCACTGCTGGTACAGTGGCCGTCGGACTTGGCGCACCTGGCCTGGGAATGACCAGCTTTTGTCCGACCGCAATCCAGTCGGGGTTCTGAATGCCATTGGCGGCCATCAACGCTTCCAGAGTGACCCCAAACCGAACGGCAATTTCGGACAAATTGTCGCCGGAGCGCACGATGTAGGTATCTGGAACGTTTTGCTCGCTTGTGCCGGCCGGCGGGGCCAACGTGACAACGGGTGTAGCTGTCGAACCGACCATGCCCGCGACGGACCCGGCCACTGCCTCGGTAGGCTTCATTGCAGGCGCAGTTCCGTAGCCTGTCACCCGACTCAAAATAAAGAACACTGCGACGCTGATGCACAAAGACACCAGAGCGTTGAGCGCCACAATCCACAGCAGGCTTCTAAGGGTCGAGCGTATTTGTTCACCGCCAGCCTTACGGCGACTCGACGTAAAACTCGAATGCCAGGGAGGGCCTCCCCGCGTAGTGCTCATTTCCAGCACACCTCCTCGCCGAAACTCGTCCCGTTTCCAGCCTGTTGGCATTATACCAGAGAGTTTTTTCAAACGCAACGACGCCCACTCGGGGGGCGTCCGGAATTTTGGGCGAGTCAGCAGAAGCCTCAACCGCGTCATGCTGAGCCGAAGCCCTGAGCGCAGCGAAGGGGCAGCGAAGCATCTCATTTCACGATGTACTACGAGATTCTTCGCTTCGCTACTAAGAAACTACCCTGTCCCGTCATTCTGAGGCGCGCCAGCGCCGAAGAATCTCAGCTTCACAGGCGGCGCGAGATGCTTCGCTTCGCTCAGCAT
>DAOTYC010000094.1:0-27821 GCA_034435095.1 Anaerolineae bacterium
GGCATTGGCGTTCCGCGGGCCAGCCAATATGGCCTTCGTTTCGATGAGTACACCGCCCGGGCGAATGAGGAGATCATGACCATCATCCAGATTGAACACGCAGACGCAGTCAAGAACCTCGATGACATCGTCAGTGTGCCAGGGATTGACCTGCTTTTCGTCGGCCCAGTGGACCTGGCCGGTTCGTACGGGCATGTAGTCATCGGCGGTAAACAGCCGCCTGAGGTGACGCAGGCGGTGGATAAGATTGTCACCACTGCTCAGCGGGCAGCTATTCCGTTGGGGTGCTGGGTCCCCAATGCAGAAGCGGCCAATCAGCGGATTGCACAAGGATTCCAGTTTATTGGCATCAGCACAGACAATTTGTTGCTCATCTCAGCGTGTCAAAACGCGCTTCAAGCCATCAAGAAACCGACCTGAAACAGGGCATAGTTCAGTCTGTTTGGGCAATAGGGGGAGGCAACCATGAAAAGCCATCGGCTCGAAATCATTTTGGGGGGGCTCCTGGCCAGCGCGATGTTGATGAATCTGGTGCTGTGTGGGCTGCTTATCACGTCAGGTACGCTGTCCGTGCCAGGCATACCGAGGGCTGTGGCGCAAGAATTGCTCGCGACCCCAGCCCGGCCGCTCGAGGACACACTCCGCGACGTGGAAGAAGAGCTCGTCACGCGCGCGTATTCGCTGGCCGAACCGGCCGTGGTCAACATCGAAACGCGCGGCTTTCGTGAGAGCTTCTTCTGGGGCGTCACACCCCAGGAAGGCTCAGGCTCCGGCTTCGTGTACGATGACCAGGGCCATATCGTCACGAACTACCACGTGGTCGAAAACGCTTCACGGATTACTGTCAACTTTTCAGACGGCACAACCCAAGCAGGCCAACTGGTTGGAGCAGACCCCAGCACCGACCTGGCCGTGTTGCGGGCTCAGGTCCCGCCTGGCATCCACCCACTCACTCTAGGCGAGCCCGGCCATTTGCGCGTGGGACAGCGCGCCATCGCCATTGGCAACCCATTTGGGCGGTTTCAACGCACGCTTACTGTTGGGGTAATCAGCGCACTGGAACGCAACATCGAAATGGAGAACGGTAAAGTGTTGCGCAACATGATTCAGACCGACGCAGCGATCAATCGGGGCAATTCGGGCGGGCCTTTGCTCGATTCGTATGGCCGGGTAATCGGGGTGACATCGGCCATATACACGCCTACCGGCGGGTCCGTCGGCGTCGGCCTGGCCATACCGGTAGACACCCTCTATCGTGTGCTGCCGGTGATCATCGAAAAGGGATACTACCCTTATCCCTGGCTGGGAGCCGTCGGGTACAGTATCACGCCAGAATTGGCCGACCGACTGGGCTTACCCGCTACCAGCGGAATACTGGTGGCGAGGGTATATAAGAACAGCCCGGCCGCTCTGGCTGGCATCCGCGGCGCCAATCGGCAAGTCCTGGTCGGACGTTACAGGATGCTGGTTGGAGGGGACATTATTACCGCTATCGAAGGACAGCCAGTGCAGTCAGCCGACGATTTGGAAGCCTTCCTGGCCGAAAAGGCGAAACCGGCGCAGACGGTCTCGATCGAGATCCTGCGCGACGGACAACGCCAGACAGTCTCCGCCACGCTGATCGAAGAACCGTCGGGCTGGTAGAGGCCCGCCATAGACCGTTTTTATTGCGGCGAACAGCCAGACTCGTCCAGGCGAAGCGACTCACACGGAGATTTTGCCTTTGACGCTCATTTATGTCTGTTGTGTCTGGATCGCGGGCGTATATTTCAGTCGGACAATTTCAGCCTACAGCCCGTATCTGTGGCCAGGCGTCATCCTGTTGGGTCTGGCGGCATGGCTGTTTCGGGCCGACCGGGCCAGGCGTTTCGGCGCGATTCTGGGGATGGTGATGTTGCTGGCTATCCTCAGAACAGAAGCCGCTGTACCCCGGCCTTTGCCGGATTCAGTCGCCTTTTACAACAACCAATCGGCCCAAATCAGAGCCGTAATCAGCCGCCCGCCAAGAGTGGAAGATGCCAAAACAAAACTGGTGGCCGAAGCAATAGAACTGCAAACAGAATCAACCAGGCTGCCGGTCACGGGACAAGTCCTCATCACCACTTCTCTCTACCCACGATTTGATTATGGGGACGAAATTCAGGTCGAAGGCTATCTCCAAGAGCCCCCCATGCTGAATGATTTCTCATATCGGGATTACCTGGCTCGGCAAGGCGTGTTCTCGCTGATGTACTACCCCAAAATCAGCCTGCTGAGCCATGGACGTGGCTCTGCCCTCGTATCGGCCTTGGCCGCCATCAGAAAACACTCGTTGACGACGATTGGTCATTTGTTGCCCGACCCGCAGGCGGCCCTTCTGAGCGGCGTCTTGCTGGGCGAATACCACGCCCTCCCTCAAAGGCTGATGGAGAGTTTCAACGCCACCGGCACAAGCCATATCATCGTGATTTCCGGGTTCAACATCACCCTTCTGGCCACGGTCTTGGTGCGTCTGTTCAATCAATGGTTGTCGCGTCGGCCGGCTGTGCTGTGCAGCATGGCCGGCGTTGCTTTTTACACGCTGCTGGTAGGCGCGGATCCAGCAGTGAGCCGGGCCGCGCTGATGGGTGGCGCGGTGCTGCTGGCCGTGTTGGTTGGCCGGGTCGCACATACGCTGACTTCGCTGGCTCTGGCCGTTCTGCTGATGACGGTTTGGAACCCGTTGGTGTTGTGGGACATCAGTTTTCAGCTCTCGGTGGGCGCCACACTGGGGCTCATCTTGTTCGCCTCACCGATTTATACCCGCGTTCACCGGATGATCAGCTCTGCCGGCCTACCGCAGACCGCGTTGTCCATAGCCAGAGACGCCCTGATCGCCACTTTTGCCGCTCAGGTGTTTACGCTGCCGCTCATCCTGTACCATTTCCAGCGACTCTCCCTCATTATGCCTCTAGCCAACATCCTGGTCGTGCCTGTACAGCCGCTGGTCATGGCCAGTGGTGCTTTGTCTCTGCTGGCCGGCCTGATTTGGCTGCCTGCCGGTCAGATAGTCAGTTGGATGGCCTGGTTCTTTCTCACATATACGATTCGCCTCATCGAGTTGTTGGCTTCGTTTCCTTTTGCCTCCGTTGAAATCGGTGCGATACCCGGTGGGGCGCTGTGGGCCTACTATGGCGTTGTACTGGGGTTTGTATGGTGGCAAAAACAGAGCCCGCAATGTAGACAGGACATTTGGAGGTCGCTGACCCGCAGGCTGACCACCAAAGCAGTGTTAGGCGTTCTATTGCTGGTGTGTCTGATCGTGTGGGCTGCGGTGTTCAGTTTACCGGATGGACGCCTGCACGTCAGATTTCTGGACATCGGCCAGGGAGACGCCATTCTCGTCACCTTGCCAGACGGGAAGCAGGTGTTGATTGATGGAGGCCCCAGTCCCCAGGCCCTGCTTTCTGAGTTGGGGCGAGCCATGCCTTTCTGGGATCGTCAGATTGAACTGGTTGTGCTTTCCCATCCTGACCAAGACCATCTCTTGGGCCTGCTTGGTCTCGTCGAACGGTACCAGGTCGAACACGTCCTCGATTATGCTGGAGACAGCAACCTTGAATTGTTCGCGCAGTGGCAGAACGAGCTGCGAAACAGGGGCATCCCCACCCAAAAGGCCCAGGCTGGCATGACCATCGAGCTGGACGATGGCATTCGACTGGATGTCCTCCATCCTGCCCCCAATTTGCTGGCCTCAGAAATGATTAGCACGAACAATGCCTCCACGGTGCTGCGCCTGGTCTATGGGCAGGTCAGCTTTCTGTTCACCGGCGACCTGGAACAAGAGGGCGAGAACATGCTCCTCCAGACCACAGCTCCACTGGACAGCACTGTACTCAAGGTCTCGCATCACGGTGCAAAAGAAGCGACCTCCGAAGCCTTTGTCAAAGCCGTCTCACCCCAGATAGCTGTCATCTCGGTAGGCGGCAACCGGTTCGGCCATCCGGCGCCACAAACCCTGGAACGGCTGGCAAATAGCCCGGTGCTTCGCACCGACCGATCAGGTACCATTGACCTTCAGACAGACGGGACCCGCCTGTGGTCGAATCAGGTCATTGAGTCAGCAGAATAACGGTTGATCTTTTTTGGTTTTTCCTCCTAACTTGATTTCTGAGCAATAATCATATACAATTATGTAAAAGACGTGTAGCAACCGTTTGTGCAGGAATACCGGGCAAGCCTTACCAGATTCTTAACATATTTCGCCCTCATGACCAATGGGGTTTATAATATGGTTTTGTAAGCCGGACTATTATGCTCGATGGCCAAGCGTTGGACTTTGTTTTTAAGCCTCATATCGTCGTCGGTCAAAAACTTCATCTGACTCGCATTGAAGGAGGCAAAGTCATGGAAGTGATAAAGGTCTCGGCAAAATCCAGGTCTACTGCGGTGGCAGGGGCCATAGCCAGTGTGATCAGGGAGCAAGGGCGCGCAGAGGCTCAGGCCATTGGCGCCGGCGCGGTCAATCAGGCGGTCAAAGCGGTGGCCATCGCGCGCGGTTATCTGGCCCTCGATAACCTGGACGTTATCTGTATTCCTGCCTTTGTAGAAGTCGCGATTGAGGGACAGGAAAGGACTGCCCTAAGATTTATCATAGAGCCTCGATAAAGGGAGGTATAGACCTCCACTTGCACAGCAGCGCATCGGATGGGGCGTACCACTCCCGCGATTTGGTGCGCATGGCGATAGAAAAGCGACTTGCCGCAATATCTATCACTGACCATGACACGGTGGCCGGCATCGGAGCTGCACTTGAAGCAGCCGAAGGGTCTGACCTGGAATTGATCACCGGCATCGAGCTCAGTGCAGTTCTGGATGCCAGAGAAGTCCACCTGCTGGGGTACTTCATTGACCCCACAGCGAGACCGCTGCAAGAGACCCTGGCCCTGTTGGCAGATTCTCGCACGCAGCGGGCCAGGCAAATCATCGCCAAGCTGACCACGCTTGGCCTCCCCCTTCATTGGGAGAAGATATCCGATGCACATCAAGCCAATGGTGTAATCGGGCGACCTCATATAGCCCGCGCTTTGATCAATGAGGGGTACGTGCGTTCCGTGGAGGAAGCCTTTACACTCTATCTGGGTCACGGCGCACCTGCCTACGTGCCCCGCTACAAATTGTCACCGGCCGCGGCGGTGAAACTCATTCTGGAAGCAGGAGGGCTACCGGTTCTGGCTCATCCGCTGGATGTGACCGACCTGGTCCCGACGCTGGTCGAACAGGGACTGGCAGGCATTGAAGCCTTCTATCGAGGTTACACCCTCGGCCAAATCAGCGAGCTGCTATCCCTGGCCAAACGATTCAAACTGCTGACCACTGGAGGGACAGACTTTCACGATGATGGCCAGCCGGGTAGTGTTGCAATGGGAAGTGTTTACGTTCCAGCCAACACGGTAGACAAACTGCGCGCCCGTTTGTCCAGATGAGCCGTCTCTCAATCGAGGTCAGCTCGCGGCAGGCGAAGCGGATTTGCCCTTTTTTCGGCGGCTGCGGCGACGCGACCGCTCAGGCTTTTCGGCTGGTTTCTCCTCCTGCAGTTCTCCCGGCTTGAGCAAGGCACTGGCGAGGACTTCCAGCGTGACCTCACTTTCCAATTGAACGGTGACCGATTCCTTGATCACATTTACATCTATGACTTTGCCTGGACCGTGTTCAGTCAGCACGACCTCACCCTTTTGAGGTAGCAATTTTCTAGCCTCGCAATAAAAATCGTTCTCGTAACTCAGACAGCACAGAAGTCGGCCGCAGATACCAGAAATCTCCATCGGACTCAGGGGCAGATTCTGTTGTTTCGCCATCTTGATTGACACCGGATGAAAGTCGCTCAGCCAGGATGAACAGCACTGCTCGCGTCCGCAGCAGCCCATGCCCCCCAACAGTTTGGCTTCGTCCCGGACGCCAATCTGACGCAATTCGATTCGGGCGTGAAATGTTTTGGCCAATTCCTTGACCAGGTCGCGGAAATCAACCCGTTTCTCTGAGGTGAAGAAGAAGACCAGACGGCTCCCGTCATAGCTATATTCGGCTCTGACCAACTTCATCGGCAAGCCATATTCGGCTGCCTTCGCGCGGCATTTCTCCAACGCTTCCGGTTCCTTGGCTCGAAAAGAGACCATTTGCAGCATATCCCAGGCGGTCGCCCTCCCCACGACATTCCTGAGCTGCCCGACGACACTGTCATCAGCCACCTCGTGCAGAGGTTGAACCACGTATCCGATCTCCCGGCCACGAGAAGTCTCTACAATGACATACTCCCCTTTCTCCAGGTCTTCGAACCCATCCGCGGCGAAATGGTAAATCTTTGTGACAGGCTTGAATCGAATCCCCACAACTTTTGCCATTCTATCCCTACTCGTCAACGGGCAACCGTTTCACAGCGGCCCGTCTCCCTTCCTCAAGTTTCACCTTCTCAAGCAATCTCTATCTCAGTCAGAAATGCCTCAGTTTCTTCTCAGACCCACCAAAGGCAGGTTAAGGAACAAGGACTCCAACGCCAATCGCGCATTGGCATCCTGCTCTACGTGTCGCACCGCGCCGTTCAGTCGAGCCAGGAATGAGTTGATCTGCTTAACCGTCAACAGATTCGCCCAATATCTCAGCTCATCCAGAAAATCGAAATTTGTGATCATTTCTTCAGCCCTTGCTTTGGTCAGCAGAAGGTCTCGCCACCAAGTCTGCCAGGTATCGAGGGCGGAGAGCGCATCATCCCGCTGTGACCCCAATTTCGCAGCATATTCCAGCCGTTCGACACGATGCGCCGCCATCATCCGCTGCAAATCGGCCATCGCCTCGGCGCGTTTGGTCAAGATGCTCTCATCCTGCAGGGCGGCGATAGCCCAGCCGATCCGTCCTCCCGACAGTCTCGCCAATAATGCCGCTCGTTCAGGGCTAACCTGCCATTTATCGCCCAAGGCCTGCGCTATCAGGCCAGGCGGCAACGGACGCAAGGGCAACACCTGACAACGAGACACAACAGTCGGCAAGAGCATGTTCGGCCGCGTCGCAGTCAGGATCAGTACGACGCGCTGAGGCGGCTCTTCCAGAGTCTTTAGCAGACAATTGGCTGCCTCCGGGGTTGCCTGATCCACATCTCGCAGCACATAGACTTTCCAGAGAGACTCGTGTGTGGAAAGAGCCACCTCGTTCTGCAATTCCCGAATCTGGTCAATCTTGATCGAACCACCCTGTCCCTCGATGACTCTCACATCGGGGTGCGTTCCACGAGCGACCTTTTGGCAGCTCCGACACTCTCCGCACGGCCTGGCATCCGACAGGCAATTGAGGGCCTGTGCAAAGGTCAGGGCAAGCGTCCGCTTGCCGATGTGGGCAGGGCCATTCAACAAGTAAGCGTGTCTCACCCGACCCTCCCTTATGCTGTTTTGCCACATATCCACTACCCAGTCATGACCTATAATCGGCCACATGCCTGTGTCCTCCGCTAGGCCGCGAAGACCTGAAAATAGAAAATGAGGCCAGATGTGATTATCAGAAAAATGACGGTGCTGACAAACAAGCTCCAGTATCCCCAGCCGGACATGGCTGAGCCAGCCCAGCGGTCCCTTTCAGGCAGTGAATGGACAAAGGACCAAAAACTCAGGGCCGTGAATATGAGAAAAGCCACTACCACCACGTAAGGCAATAGCCCAAGCCCTAGCTCGCCGCCGATGAATTGGATGGCGACCACCAGCAGCCAGACGAAGGAGATGCCACAGGCGACAATCGCGTCGGCCACAGCGCCGGCTCGTTTCTGCGTGTACCAGTATTTGAGTGAAGTCAAGAGCACGATGATGGGCAGCAACAGCCAACAGAGATGGAGCAGCGGACTCCACTCGCGTCCAAATGCCGCGATCATAGTGAAGGGTAAGAAAACGAAAGCTATGACCGACCAGATTATACCGAAAATGATGATCAGGCGAACAGACAAAGGCAAGCTTTCACCCTCCGACCGGGCCACTATTCCCTCCCACACACCATACCTTGGAACCAGGCTTACGCCGTTCCAAACGTCAACCAAAGCAAGAAACTCAGCACCGCTACAATCAGGTTAGCGAGCAGACCGATACAGATGATCAGATTGCCGCGGCTCACCCATTCCCCGTCTTTCAAGAAAGGCAGGTCGGACGACATGAGCAGAAGGCCGGCAAAACCTGCCAAGAAACTCAAAACCGCACCCACCAAACCCAATTGCTGTCCCACGGCAGCCGTAAATACCAATGCCAGGCCCAAAAGGGTGATGCCTAACGCGCTTCCGGGCCAACCGGCCAGCCAAAAAGACATGTCCAGAAATACGACCACGGCGATGCTGGAAAACAGACGCAGGTGCACTTGATCCACAAGCGGCCAACGAAAAGGCAACAGGGCGACAACCGAAAGGACAAGGCTGAGAAACAAGCCGACGTTCACTATCAAAGTCACCATCTGGGGCCGCGACAGGGCCATTACATGCTTGCTAACGGCTGTCCCGGCCAGAGCAGCCGGATCTTCGCAGGCCTCCTGAACTTCTGTTCCCGTGTTTTGTCTGGTATCCACCAGTAACTGCCTCCAAATCCACTGGAGCGAAACCTACATAAGAAACTACCCTGTTCCGTCATTCTGAGGCGCGATAGCGCCGAAGAATCTCAACGCCTGCCAGCGCGAGATGCTTCGCCTTCGGCTCAGCATGACGGGAGCAGGCGGTGTTTCTTCCCCTATGAGCGGCGCGCCCGCGCGCCGTGGGCGAGCTCAGAAGGCCACCTCTCCGGTATTGGGAAATTGACATGCATGCGCCTGACAAGCTCTCTATCTGGCAGTCGTGAGGCGGCAACAATGTTCACCACCAACAGGCTAATGTCATCCGCCGGCCTGTGCCTGTCCAGGGCTAAGGCCTCGTCCAACAAGCTCTGGGCCAGAGATTCAGCAGTGGGAGATGGTTTTGCCTGATAATTCGCCATAATGCAGGTGACAACATCAAGTTGCTGCCCATGCCGTTGACCGGCGGACATAAAGCCATCCGTGAAGACCACCACGCAGAGTGACGGCACGATGGGCACCTCAATAATATGTGGCTTCGTGTACTGGTAGAGGCCAATCGGCGAACTCGGTTCGTCAATGACGATAGGAACACCGTCTTGCACCATGACTACCGGACAATGGCTGTTCCGAGACAAGACCAGGGTCTTGCTAACCAGGTCAACCGAAACAATATTGAGAGTCGCCTGAACCTTGCCGCCGCGGTGCATGTACAGGTAGTCGTGCGCGGCGCGAGCCGCTGCGCCATCGCGCACACCATCTGCCAAAAGCGATATGGCCTTGCGGGCCACCAGATTGCTGATTTGCTTCGCCCCCCGGCCAGACCTTTGGCCATCGGCCAACACCAGCGAAACGCCGCCAAGCGGTCGTTCCACCATCTCGAAGGTATCGCCGCTCTCACTGCTGGCATACTTGCTCACTTTTACAACTGCTATTTGCGCCTCAAGCGCGTCAGAATTCATTATCACGCGGGTTATCTTGCACCGTTTCCAGATAGTAGCAGCGATTATAGCTTACTTCGCATTCCAAAGCAAAAATTTATGTCACCGAGGTGTGATGACACAGGGCCGAGAATTCTTGATTATGAGGTCACAGGTACTGAAGTTTTCCAATGGAAAAAGAAAATAACATTGAATTTGCTTTTCTCGCGGATTGTATGTACAATTCAAGTAAATGTACTTTTGGTGATGAAGCGTGGTACATGATCTTCCGGTGAGGCGTTGCCCTCCCCAAGGCAAGGAGGAAAAATGGGTAAGACAAAGACGCGACTTATAGGCTTTGTGAGTTTGTGCCTCTTGTTGGTATTGACCACCGTACCAACTTATGCACAAGTAGGAGTTGCTGTCGGTCGGTATTTCCCAGAAACAGGCCATTCTGTGCGGGGCGGGTTTCTGGAGTTTTTCGAGGCCCACGGCGGTTTGCCCATCTTCGGCTATCCTATCACCGATGAATTCATCGAAGATGGCCGGACTGTCCAATACTTCGAAAAAGCCCGCTTCGAGTGGCACGCCGACGCCCCGCCACCCTTCCAGATTCAGTTAGGGCCACTGGGTTACTTGCTTCACGGTTCGGTTGATCCCTCTGTGCCCAACACGGTGCCGCCAGGAGCGAGAGATGCTCGCTATTTCCCCGCGACTGGTCACATTGTTTCTGGTCCCTTCTTATCTTTCTATGACTCTGCTGGCGGAGCAGTTCTTTTCGGCAATCCGATCACCGAGGTCATTCTCACCGACAAGATGGCCGTTCAATATTTTGAGCGGGCCAGAATGGAACAGGACCGTTCCACGCCGTTGTCAGTCCGCCTGGGCAACGTCGGCGCAGAATGGTTGACCAAGTATCCGTTCCAGGCTTTCACCCTGCCCAAGGACGTCCCATCCAAGTTCTTCCCCAAGACAGGACAATGGGTCAGGGCTGCATTCTTGGAGTTCTATCAGAAGAGTGGCGGACCAGAGATGTTCGGAGAGCCTATCAGCGGCGTATACGAAGAGAACGGCGTGCCCGTGCAGTACTTCCAACGCGCTCGTTTTGAATGGCGACAAGAACTGTCCCCTGGCTTCCAGGTGGTACTGGGAAAATTGGGGAGAGAGATCCATGGGCCGCCCGAGGCGCCGGTAGCCAACCTAGCCACTCCGTGGGACCCTAATCAAAGGTATTTTCCACAAACCGGCCATATTGTCTCGAACGCATTTCTGACCTTCTTCGATCAGCACGGCGGTGAGACCATGTTTGGCTTCCCACTGAGCGAGGCGCGTATTGAGAACGGGATCATCGTGCAATGGTTCGAAAAAGCGCGCTTCGAATGGCATCCGGAGAACCCCGAACCCTACCGGGTGCAACTGGGGCTGATCGGCGAGGAACGGTACAAGGAAATTGGCCCGGCCCGCAACGGCCCTGGTTTTCAGTTCGGCAAGGTGTGGGAAGACAATCCCCGCGTGGCAAGTGGGCTTGGCATGGCTGTCCAAGATCAGGTGACCCTGGAAATGACCGAGCAGTACTTCGAGGGCGGTTTCATGCTCACCTGGAAAGGCACGAATCGGATTTACGTCATCTACGAAGGTGGGCAATGGGAGAGCTTCCAGGATACCTATAGAGCAGGTGATGTGGTCAAACGCGACTTCCCTGTGCCGGCCGACAAATACGAGCCTACCGGCAATTTCGGCAAGGTGTGGTGGGGTCTGGGCGGGCCGGGCAGCAAGTTGGGCTGGGCCACTGAGGAACCGCGCAGCTTTGTCGGCGAATATCAGAAGATGGAAAGAGGCTTCATGGTCCGTATAGTGCGCGATTACAACGACTATAACGAGCAGAGGCCGGAGAACATCTTCAAGTGGATTTACGTCTTCTACAACAACGGCTCTTGGGAAATCTACGAGGACTTGTTCGAGAAGAGCTACATGTGGCGGCCTCCAGCTCTGGAGGATTGACCGGAAACCGGCACGAAAGCGTCTACAAGGACCGCACCGTCAAACTCCCACTCTGCAACAGGCCCAATGCCAGGAACACAGGCATTGGGCCTGTTGAACGTGCAATTGTGTCTGCGGCATTTGCCTATTATGCAATGCTATGATATACTAACCCCTTGAGCCATTAGTTCAAATTAAGCACGCCCTTCAACTGGATAAGTCGTGCTCCGGTGCCCGATGGCCGGAAGTCCTTATTCAGGATGCGATGGGCGGACGAATCTAACGAGGGAAGGAAGGAAAGAAACGTGGCTGTTGTTCAAATGAAGGCATTATTGGAAGCTGGGGTCCACTTCGGGCATCGGACCCGCCGGTGGAACCCGAAGATGAAGCCCTACATCTTCACGGAACGCAACGGCATTCACATCATTGACCTGCAGCAAACCATGGCCAGCATCGAAAGAGCCTATAACCTGGTTCGCGACACGGTCAGTCAAGGGGGAAGCGTTCTGTTTACCGGCACAAAGAAACAGGCGCAAGAGACAATCCAGACCGAGGCAGAACGATGCGAAATGCCTTACGTTAATCAACGGTGGCTGGGCGGCACTCTCACTAATTTCCGGACGATGCTCAAGCGCATCGAGAAGATGAAGGAGATGGAGGCGCAACGGGAACGAGGCGAGTTTGCCAAGTTCACCAAGAAAGAGGCTCTGGACGCGCAGAACCTCATCGCCAAGCTGAACAGACGATTCGGTGGAATGCGCGACATGCGTCGGTTGCCTGACATTCTGTTTGTCACCGACGTCCGCCGAGAAGCGTTGGCGATCAAAGAAGCCAACATCCTGGAGATTCCGGTCATTGCTCTGGTAGATACGAACTGTGATCCGGACCCGGTCGACTACGTCATTCCGGCCAACGATGACGCAATTCGCGCCATCAAATTGATTACCGGCAAAATAGCAGATGCAGTCATCGAGGGAAAGAACATTCGAGCCGCCACCATGGCAGACCAAGAGATAGAAGAGGAACAAGACAGGCTACGAGAAGATGAACAATACCTGGGCCCTTCCACTCTGGCTAAACTGCGGCTCGGGGAAGATGAGTATGGCGAAGACTTCGACGAGGAGTACGAAGAAACAGAAGACGAGTACGAAGACGAGTACGAAGAGTAAGGCCTGGAGACACGATTCGTCCAGGGAGTCATTCAAAGGGATCAGACAGAATCTGTTGAGAAGGGGGATTACAGGCAAGCGATACCACTCCCCCTTCCTTTTCGCCACGATGGATTCACGTTTAGAGACGCTTTGTTCTTACAAGAATAGTTCAGGAGGTTTATTTCAAGTGGAAATATCAGCAGAAATGGTCAAGGAACTTCGCCAGGCCACAGGCTCCGGCGTCTTGGATTGCCGGAAGGCCTTGGAACATGCCAACGGCGATTTTGATAAAGCAGTGGAATACCTGCGTGAAAAGGGTTTGGCCAAAGCGGCCACAAAAACCGGCCGCGCAGCCAAAGAGGGGCTCATCGAGGCCTATGTGCATACCGGTAGTCGCGTCGCAGCGTTGGTTGAATTGAACTGCGAATCGGACTTTGTGGCCCGCACGAGCGAATTCAAGGAACTGGCCCATAATCTGGCTATGCAAGTGGTGGCCGCTCGCCCTCAATATGTCTCCCCGGACGACGTACCAGATGAGGTTAAGGAGCGGGAGAAGTCCATTTATCGGGCGCAGTTGGCCGGTGAGGGTAAACCGCCTCAGGTTGTCGAAAAGATCGTCGAAGGCAAACTTAACAAATTCTATGAGGAGATGTGTCTGCTCAAGCAGCCGTACATCAAGGATGACCAGAAAACGGTCGAGAAACTCTTGCTGGAGATGATCGCGAAGCTGGGCGAGAATATCGTCGTCAGACGATTCGCCCGCTTCGAACTGGGCGGTGAATGAACAGAGTCAGACCATGCGTAGTTTCACGATCTGGTTCCAGGCAGCGTATTTGCTCTGTCACAGAGGCCCCAGCGATAGTCTGAGCGATATACGGATGTTGCTGAAAGAGAGCCTGGGCGGGCTCTCTTTTGGCGACATTTGGCAGCAACATCGGCCCAGGTGAGTCATCGCGCAGCAAATGAGAGCTGTCCGCTTATAAAGAGCAAGGCGGACCAGGCAGGAGGTATTTGTCATGCCAGAGGTCAAATACAAACGGATTTTGATCAAGTTGGGTGGAGAATCTCTATCCGGCCCCCAGGGGTTTGGCATTGATCCCGACCGGGCAGAAGAACTGGCTCTCAAGATCAAGCGTGTCCACGACATGGATATCGAGATGGCTATCGTATTAGGGGCAGGAAACATCTGGCGAGGCCGTGATGGGATCGCCCATGGCATGGAGCGCGCCACAGCCGACCACATGGGCATGTTGGCGACGGTGATGAACAGCCTCGCCCTCCAAGACGCTCTGGAACGGGTAGGCGTGACCACTCGCGTGCAAACCGCCATTGAAATGCGCGCCGTTGCCGAACCATACATCCGCTTGCGCGCTATCCGGCACATGGAAAAAGGACGTGTGGTCATCTTCGGCGCTGGCACTGGCAACCCGTACTTCACCACAGATACAGCCGCGGCGCTCAGAGCGATGGAAATCAACGCAGATGTAATCATCAAAGCCACGAAAGTAGACGCAGTTTACAACGAAGACCCGATGATCAATCCAGAAGCAGAGCGGTTTGAGAGGATTAGCTACATCGAAGCATTGAATTTGCGTGTGGGCGTGTTGGACAGCACCGCACTTTCATTGTGCATGGATAATCAGATGCCCATCATTGTTCTGAATCTCTGGGTGCCCGATAGCCTGGAAAAAGTCGTGATGGGACATCCCATCGGCACCATGATTTCAAACTGACGCACCTTTCTGCAACATACGTCCATGGAGGTGAAGCTGATGATCAAAGATCTGTTAAAAGAAACCCGCGAGCGGATGGAAAAAGCGGTCGACGCGCTGCAAAGCGACCTGATGACCATGCGTACCGGACGGGCTTCGCCCGCGTTGGTTGAACGGATTCGGGTGGATTATTATGGCGCGCCAACCCCGCTCAACCAACTTGCCACTATTTCTGTGCCGGAGCCTCGGCTGCTGACTATCAAACCCTGGGACGCTTCGATCATCTCCAGCATCGAAAAAGCGATCATGAAGTCGGACCTCGGCCTGACTCCCTCGAACGATGGGCATATCATCCGACTCAGCATCCCCCGCCTGACCGAAGAACGGCGCGCGGAGCTGGTCCGGTTGGTCAACAAGAGGTTGGAAGAGGGCAAGGTCGCCTTGCGCAACATCCGGCGTGAAGGGATCGATGATTTGCGCGATATGGAAAAAGAAAAATTGATCTCCGAGGACGAAATGTTCATCGGGCGCGATGAACTTCAGAAAATGACCGACGAGTTCGTGAAACAAATGGACGAAATCGGCAAGGCCAAAGAAAAAGAAATAATGGAGGTATGAGCTGACCAACCAGGGACCGGATTGGGCAACAAGAATGAACACAACAACGGATCAGCGAGAGCCTTTGAGCAGAATACCCCATCACGTCGCCATTATTATGGACGGCAATGGTCGTTGGGCGCAGGCGCGCGGCTTGCCGCGCCTGGCCGGGCATCGGGCGGGCACGGAGAACATCCGGCGTGTACTGCAAGGCTGTGTGGAATTTGGCGTCAAGATTCTGACCATCTATGCCTTCTCCACCGAGAATTGGGGACGTCCCAAGGCTGAAGTCATGGGCCTGATCCGAATTCTAGGCGAAGTGATCGGTCGGGAGACGCACGAATTGCACCGCAACGGCGTGCAGCTCCGCCACATCGGTCGCCTGGAGGGCATTCCTGAATCGCTGCAAAAGAAGGTTCGTGAAGCTATCGAACTGACCAAGGACAACGACCGCTTGATTCTGAACGTGGCGTTCAACTACGGCGGGCGGGATGAAATCATCCAGGCGGTCAAACGGATTGTGCAAGACCAGGTTGCCCCCGATATGATCACTGAGAGTCTATTCAGCCAGTATCTCTATACCGCTGGTCAACCAGACCCCGACCTGATTATCCGCACGGGCGGAGAGTGGCGGCTCAGCAATTTCTTGATCTGGCAGGCTGCTTACGCCGAGTATTATACCACCCCAACCTTTTGGCCTGACTTCGATAAAGAAGAGCTGTACAAGGCGTTGCTGGCCTACAGCAAACGAGAGCGACGTTTCGGGCTTGTGCCAAACGCTGAACAGGCATGATCGGATGCTCGGTCAACGTGTCTTGAGCGCAGCCATCTTGATTCCACTGGCCGCCTTGTTCGCGTATCTGGGCGGCTGGCCGTTTTTCGCCGCCATTGCCGCCATAATCCTGATGGCGACATACGAATTCTATCAGTTGACCATCGTTGGCGGCTATCGCCCGGCCGTTCCTTTGGGCATACTGCTGGCGATGGGCTTGCTTCTCTCTGCCCGGTTCCCCCAGCTGCAGGTCGCGGAGCCGCTGCTAACCGCCGTGTTGGTCATCTCTCTCATCTGGCATCTGGTAGCCTATGAGAAGAGACTGGCCGACAGACCGGCCGGCGATTGGGCGCTCACTGTAGCTGGCGGCCTGTATCTCGGCTGGATGGGCCACCTGTTTCTCCGACTCCGCGACATGCCCAACGGCTTGGGCTGGATACTTCTCGCCTGCGTTCCGATTTGGGTCGGCGATACAGGCGCATACCTGGTTGGAATCAAATGGGGACAGCATAAATGCTGCCCCCGTCTGAGTCCCAAGAAGAGCTGGGAAGGCACCATCGCCGGTTGGCTGACCGGCCTCTTGTCAACTGTGGTTATCTGGCAGTTTTTCGGGCTGCCTTTGGCCCAAGGTCTGGTCCTGGGCGCGCTGTTATCGGTCATCACCCCGCTGGGCGACCTCGCCGAATCCATGTTCAAGCGGCAGGTTGGGGCCAAAGACTCCGGCCATCTCATCCCTGGCCATGGTGGCGCGTTGGACCGCGTCGACAGCCTGTTGTTCAGCGTCCCGATTGTCTTCTATTACGTCTCTTACCTTACCAGATGAGACGACATCAAGGCAGCTCAAAGGTATCTCGAATCGCCTGAACCGCTTTGGCCAGGCGGTCGGCCTCGATCACACATGAGACGGTGGAAATCGACGTGCTGATTGCCAAGATATTGATGTTCTGCCCGGCCAACGCCTTGAACATCGCCCCGGCTATGCCAGGACGCTGCCGGAAGTCGGGGCCGAAAATGGAGACGATTGCCACGTCGCGAGTCACAACGACCCGTTGCGCGCCGACTTCCTTACGGACCTCCTCGAGCAAGGACAAAGCCTGGTCAACGACAGCTTCTTTCACACAAAACACAATATTGGACAGGTTGTTAAGATCGATGCACTGTACGATGAACTCCACGTTGACACCATGCTGCCCCAGGCTATCCATAATCGCGCTGGCAATACCGGGACGGTCTGGCGTAGACATCACTCCCACCATGCTCAGGTCAGTGCTCTGCATGATGCCGCCGATCTTTATGCCTTTAGCCTTGTCCATACTTTTCCTCCTAACTGCTGTGCTGAGTCAAATGAGCCACGAGACTGACACCTCTCACCTCCTAGCCCCATACATCCATTATACTGCACGATAGAAATTTGTGCAAAGCGTAACGGACACCCCCCATCCGCACAACACTTCGCCGCGCACGGCGATTTATGATATAATTGTAGAGCATGGGAAACCTGACAGATTCTTAGGGACAAGGGAGAACTGACAGCAGGTCTATGAAGCGATTTTTAGTCACGGGAGGTGCGGGATTCATCGGCGCAGCGGTGAGTAACCGGCTGGCGGCACTGGGACATTTCGTCCGGGTGCTGGATGATTTGAGCGCCGGCATCCCCGAGCGGTTGCATCCTGGCATCGTCTTTCACCGCGGCGATGTGAGGGATGTCCCCAAATTGTGGACATTGTTGCAAGATGTTGATTGTGTGCTACATCTGGCGGCCAAAGTGTCGGTGCAGGAGTCAATCAACTTCCCCAGCGAGTACAATAACGTCAACGTGGGCGGCACTGTCGCGCTCATGGAGGCCATGAAAGTCGCCGGACAGGTCAAGCGGGTTGTCCTGGCGTCCTCCGGTGCGGTTTACGGGGAACAAAATTCGCCGCTGATCGATGAGACTGCCATTCCTCAGCCTGAGTCGCCTTATGCGGTCAGCAAACTGGCCGCAGAATACTATGTCAGAACTCTGGGTAAGTTAAATGGGGTCGAAACCGTCATTCTGCGTATCTTTAATGCGTATGGCCCCGGCCAGGTTATCCCGCCGTCCAATGCACCGGTGGTGCCACTGTTTTTGCAGCAGGCCATTCGACACGGCTCTCTGGTCATACACGGCGACGGCTTGCAGAGCCGCGACTTCGTTTTCATTGATGACGTGGTAGAAGCTATGGTGCAGGCCAGTCTGGTAGATGGGCTGGATGGCAGCATCATCAATGTCGGCAGTGGGCAAGAGACCAGCATCCGCGACCTGGCCGCCCTTGTCGCCAGAGTCACGGGCCAGGAAGTTGAACAGGTGATCCTGATGGATGGCGGCGGCGGAGTGTCTCGCCTGGTGAGCAGCACTGAAACGATGCGACGGCGATTGGGCGTCATTCCACGTTTCGACTTACGGTCGGGACTGGAGCGCATGCTCGCGCTCGACCCTCGTTTCAGCGAACTGAAACAGAAGAGCCATTGATGTCGAAATTGAGAGCGGCCTTCTTCGACCTGGATGGAACCCTAAAGCTGGACCGCGACCCTTATCAGTTTATCCACCGCAGCCTGGGTTGGGGTGAAAAGACTCAGCAATTTGCAGAGATGTATAGGCGCGGTGAAATTGATTCGGACGAATGGATTCGTCGCGATGCGAGATTGTGGCGGGGGCTGAGGCGCGATTTCTTGGCCGCATTGGTTGGACAAATCCCGTACACCCCTGGGGCCAGGCAGGTGGTGGCTGAACTGAAGCAGGTCGGAGCGTTGGTTGTGGTGGTCAGCACTGGGCCGCAGTTTCACGCTGACCTCGTTAAGGCGGAACTCGACCTGGATTGCGCCATAGCCAACGAAGTCGTGTTTGAGGCTGGTGTCGCCACGGGTGAGGTGATCATCAACGTCCATGAGGCCGATAAGGCGAGCATCGTGGCCGACCTGCTGGCAAAGAAACGGATTTCCAGGGACGAGTGTCTGGCCGTAGGTGACGGAGAGGCCGATGTGGGGATGTTCGCGGTGTGTCGGCTTGGAGTCGCCGTGCAGCCGGTCTCGGAGCGGGTTCGCCGCTCTGCTCAAATCGTCCTCGACCGGCCAGACTTGAGCGGACTGTTGGCGGCAGTGTATCGGCTGGTTCCGGAGTGGCAGGGCGCAGCGCCGCGTGAGCAAGAAACCGGCCGTTCTTGTCTTGTCGCGAATCAATCAGAGAAGGGCGACTCATCCGCTCCCAACTCATGTGGGACCAAGAGAACCTGTGGTATGGGTGGAGAGAATACAGTCTTAACAAACGACGTGCAGGAGGAAACAGGCAATGAAGGGCTTCTTTAGATTTCTTCACGGGATGATCTGGGGTCTGGCTATCGGGGCAATTCTGGCCCTTTTGTGGACGCCAAAATCAGGCCAGAAGTTGAGACAGGCAATAATGGATTACGTGAATTACATCATCGAGGAGGGCAGACGCGCCGGGGAAGCCAGACGGCGAGAGTTGGAACAAGAGTTCGAGCAGATGCGGCGTGGTCGCTGAACCAGATGCTATGATGTCCGAACCAACAATCCTGCTGGCCGTGATTCTGGCGTCTGTTTACGCCAGCGCATTTCATGTCATCAAAGGCAAAACGTTGATGGAACTGCCCATCTTCTGGGCAGCAAGCCTGGTCGGATTCGCTATCGGCGAGGCAGCCGCCCGGTTCTTGCATCTGAATTGGTTTCGCATCGGTGAATTGCACGTTGTTGAGGGCAGTATCATCAGCATCGTTTGCCTGTTCATTGCCAGATGGCTGAAGGTGTGATATAATGGCGCGTATCTTAACCCGTTTATTCGCATCCCCTGTCCGTCAAGGAGGCAAAAGGGATGAGCCCTGTTTGGATACAGACAGTCCGTGACGTCGCCATTGTCCTTCTGGCACTGGAGTCAATCCTGATCGGTGCAATGATCCTTGTTTTGGTTTTCCAGATCAAAAAACTCATCACCATTTTGGAGGAAGAGATCAAACCGCTTTTGATCTCGTTGAACGAGACGATGGGGACGGTGCGCGGCACAACTCACTTCGTGAGTGAATCTATAGTGTCGCCCACCATCCAGGCTCTGAGCTATGGTGCGGCCTTGAAGCAGGCGGCTGCGGCCATGTTTCGATGGCGTGGCCGCCGGAAGCAATAGTAAATCAACTGATTTTTAAGGAGGTTCACATGGGTGGTCGAAGTGAAGGCGGAGAGTTTCTGCTCGGGTTCATTTTTGGAGGTCTGATCGGCGCGATTCTGGCCTTGATCTTTGCGCCTCAGTCCGGCGAAGAGACGCGGGCGCAGATCAAAGAGACCGGGATAGAGCTTCAGGACCGTGCGGCCGGGTTGTCCGAGGAATTCCGAAAGAAGGCGGAGGGGCTTTCTGAAGAAGCTCAGAAACAGGCAGAAGAACTCTCCAGGGAGATCAGCAGGGCGACGGAAGAATGGAGCCGCAAGCTGGATGAATACATTGCGCAAAGCAAGCAAAAGGCTGAAAAGGTCATCCAGGAGGGCAAGGAAATAGCCAGCAAGAGGATCGAGACCCTGAAGGAACAGGCAAGGGACATCTCGTCAGAAGTGTGATCACTTCGGAATGTCCATTTTAATTGACGGCCATAATCTGATCGGACAGATCGAAGACCTGTCGCTCTCCGATCCAGACGATGAAGCCAGGCTGGTACAGCGGCTGAAAGTATACCGCAGCGCCATTAACCGCCCGATTACGGTGGTGTTTGATCATGGCGAGCGTTACACGCCGCCACAGGACCTGTCGGGAGGCGGGGTGAAAGTCCTTTTCGCTGCCCTCGATTCGTCGGCTGATGAGCTGATTGTCCAGAGGATCGCCCGAAGCCGTGAGCCTAACGCGCTCCTGGTTGTCTCTACCGATAGAGAGGTGCAGGCTGCCGCCCGAAGCCGTGGCGCACAGGTGATGACCGCGCAGGAGTTCGCACGCGAAATGAAAGAGACTCATGCGCCCAGAAATAAGCGACGGCGGCGCAAGCCTGTATTCGAGCCGGCTGTTTCTGCGGCTGAGGTCGAGTATTGGGTGCGACAATTCGAGAGTCGCAAGGGTGAGCGCAAACGTTCAGGAGCCTGACTTGGAACACATCCTCTTCCCCGGGGCAACCAGATCGCCCGATTTCCCCATCGGCCTGGATTGGCTTAACGTGCCCCAGGCTCTATCGCTCAACGACCTGCGCGGCAAGGTCGTCCTGCTGGATTTCTGGACCTTCGGCTGAATCAATTGCATGCATCTTATCCCGCAGTTGCGGGAAGTGGAAAGACAGTTTGGGCACGAGTTGGTCGTCATCGGCGTCCACGCCGGCAAGTTTCACGCTGAACGGGAGACCGAGAACATCCGCCAGGCCGTGCTGCGCCTCGGCATCGCCCACCCGGTGGTCAATGACCGCCAGTTCCGCGTCTGGCGGTCCTACGCGGTCAGGGCCTGGCCGACGCTGGCTTTCATTGACGCGGCCGGACGCTTCGTCGGCGCGCAGGCCGGCGAGCTGCCTGCCGAAGCTATAGCCCATGTTGTACAGAGCATCATCCAGGACTTTGATAGCCAGGGCAAGATTGACCGCAGGCCCATACCTCTGCGCCTGGAGCGCGAGAAAGAGCCGGAACGGCCGCTGGCCTTTCCGGGCAAAGTTCTGGCTTTGGACGATGGGCGGCTGTTTGTCGCCGATTCCAACCATCATCGCATTTTGGCCGTGCAGCCAGACGAGAGTGGAACGAGGGGCACGGTGAAAGCTATTGCCGGTTCAGGTCAGGCCGGCTTCGGCGATGGTTCGTTGGAGATGGCGACCTTTTGCAATCCACAGGGCATGGCTTACGTCAACGGGATGCTTTACGTGGCCGACACGGGCAACCATGCGATACGGTGCGTTGATTGGAGCGAGGGCGCCGTGACGACTGTGGCCGGCGTAGGACAACAGGCGGGCTTCGCTGAAGCGGGAGGGGCGGGCCGCCGGGCCGCGCTCAATTCGCCGTGGGACGTGCTGTATCATGACGGCTGGCTGTATATTGCCATGGCAGGCTCTCATCAGATTTGGCGGCTCGACCTCACCAGCGGGCAGGTAGTTCCTCATGCCGGCACAGGCGGCGAGGCCCTGCTGGATGGCCCGTTATCCAGGGCGTTGCTGGCTCAACCCAGCGGACTGACGACGGATGGGCAGCGGCTGTATTTTGCCGACAGTGAGGCCAGCGCGGTGCGGTGGGCCGATTTTCAAAGCGATGGATTCGTTGGCACCATAGTGGGCACGGGCCTGTTCGACTTCGGTGATAAAGACGGCGTCGGAGATGAGGTGCGGTTGCAGCACCCGCTTGGCGTCGCCTGGCACGCGGGCAAAATCTACGTGGCCGATACGTACAACAACAAGATCAAAGTGATTGACCCTACCAGCAGAGTGGCAAAAAGCCTTGAACCTGCTGCCGAAGGTGGCGGAGCAGGCGCGGATATTGGCCTCAATGAGCCGGGCGGGCTGAGCATAGCCAATGGTCGGATTTACGTGGCGGACACGAACAATCACCGCATCGGCGCATTCGACCTGAAGGCACGGCGATTTGACGCCGTGGTACTATCATGAACTTTGAAGGATCGTTTGCGTCGCTCTTTTGGGCTACGCTTAGCGTCTGATTCCCGTCGGAATAAGCTGACGTGGCTGAAATTTTCAGGGAATCTTTATTGCTCTATCGGCCGGCTGTTCACCGTTTGATAAGGTGACCGGCAGTCGTTCCCCTGTGACCGACGAGTACATGCCAATTCGCAAGCCAGTCGCGTTTCTCGCCGATTCGTCGGCAAAGAACAAGTCGTACTGGTC
The DNA here is from genome assembly GCA_034435095.1 of Anaerolineae bacterium. Lineage (GTDB taxonomy): Bacteria > Chloroflexota > Anaerolineae > DAOTYC01 > DAOTYC01 > DAOTYC01. Next base: position 22,474 of record DAOTYC010000094.1, read on the forward strand.
TCGAATGATCTGCCCAACACGCCAGGTGGTTGTAGGGTAGAAGCCTGTCACTGGCTCGCCGTCTTTTTGTGCCAATAGCTTCCCCTCACTGTCCACGACGTGAAAGAAAACTTTGTAATTCTCATCCATCGGAGAAAGGCACTCCCAAAATGCTGTGAAAGAGAGCATCTCGCCCCGATTGGTGCCGCCGGCCACGTTATATCCAATCAGACGGACCGATTGTGCCAACAGAGCATCGGTTCGATGTTGTATGTCCAGCGATTCTGGAGAGATTTTGGGGTCAAAAGGAACCTCTATTGGCCCAATGACGACATCAGGGCCATCCACCGGCGGCATTTGCTGTCCATCCCGCAGACGGAGTAGGATGACTTCCACATCATACGACCCAGGTGGTGTGGCGGGGTATATCTCCAGAGGCACAGTATCGGCCAGAATGTCGCCATCATGCCAGTGCCTGCAAGGAGTGTAGACTTGACTGTTGGCCCATACTGTTTTAGCCGCGTTTACCATCTTAACAGCTACCTGAGTGTTCTCCGTGCAGACCCGCTGAATCTGCCAATAGAGAGTGACATCAAACGTCTGCCTGTGCTTCGCCTCATCATAAGTTAAGGGCGAGAGCTCATAGCCGACCAGACTGAGGCCGTTCTCGTATCGAGCATTGATTGTACTGGCCTGTGGGGGGAGTGATGAAAGCACGGTGCGAGGCGAAATGGCATATATCGTGCCATCTGACATGGTCGCAATTTTTCTGAGGGCAAATCTGGAGGCCATGCCTGGCAAATCGCCACGATAGCTCCGCAAAAACCAGACAAAATATTGATTGTTGCCAGAGCGAACAGGGGCAGGAGAACAATGCCTGCCAGCCAGCAGGTAGACCGCCTCACATTCGTTTGAGTACAGTTCAGCGCGGTCTTCCAGTTTTTTAATCCGGTTAATAACTTCGGACTGTTTCCATTCTAAGCTGGTATAATCCAGTCCTTCACGATGGAGAGTCACAGTCCACATTGTTCCCCGCCATACATTGATGCCTATCAAAACTACCCCTAGCCCTACCCCTAATGCCCACAAAGTCCGAACTTTGCCTGCGCGTGCGAACGCGGTGGCAAACAAACAAGCGCCGAGGAGTAAACCAAACGCATAGATTGGTGACAGAATCCGCGAATCCAGACGTGTACGGGGATCAAAGAAAGACATGGCGACGATAAGGGTGCCTAAATAGGCTGCCATGAATAGGGCGGACAGCGAGACAAACCTGGAACACGAGTGAGGCCTGGAATTCAACCTATATCTCCAGGCTATCAGAAGCATGAGGCCGATCAGCCCTGGTAAAGCTACGTCTCTAACGAGGTCGGGTACGCTACCTGGCAACAGCCAACCTCTTAGAGTATCCCATCCACGCATAAGTTGTGTAGTGGTGATGGGGTGCACCTCAAAATTACGAATTGTTGGAGGGCCCTCAACCCAGGCGTTTGGTATCAACCATGCTCCTATGGGAACACAGCACAAACTGGCGAAAACAAAACCATCAACGATTTTTCGTCGGGATGAAAAAGGACCGAACAAAAAGATGGCCAGCACGCCGGTTGCAACGATCGCTACACCTAAGTATCTGGTCAAAAAGGCGAACCCGATTAGGCCAGCAGATGCGAACAAAAGCCTGCGCTGAGGTCGTGCGAGATATATGTTCAAGCACACCAACCCCCACATGGTCAAAAATATGAACAATGGTTCGGACCAGGCCATGGCGTGGATGGTCAGTATGGACTCAGACGTGACAAACAACAGAGCAGCGGCAAACGAAAACCAGAAAGACCTGCCGGTACAGAAAAAGGCAACCAGACTGAGTGTGAGAGTATTCGCTGCCAACAAAAAGATGTGTAACCAGCGCACGCTTGCGACAGGATCAATACCCAACAAGCCGGGCAACGCTAGAACGACGGGGAAAAAGGGCGGGAAATGGGTCATAGGCGCATATGCACCGCCTGGCAAAATAACCACGTACCCTCGACCTGCGGCCAGGTTGCGAGCAGTCTCAATGTAACTGGCCGAGTCTATTGAAAGGCCCACCCCTGCCGTAGTGCTGTAGGTTATTGCACCCGCTCCGGCCAGAGAAATTGCCAGCAGGGTCAAAATGGTGTAATATTCTGCCAGCTTCCCTATCCTAAGTCTTATCACGTCTACCTGATGCGTTTACAGTCACTCCCCGATGGTCAGATGTAACAGCGTCAATCATGTGTCAACTGCTGCCAACCTGTTCACGCCAGGAACATCGCCATGGCAAATGCCTCGGTAAACTCCGGGGTGTTGGTCAGTTCCACGTATTCGGCCTGGGCGGCGATGCGAGCCGCTTCGCGCCGTTGTTCTCGCGAGACCAGAGCCATCCGTGCGCCCATGCCGGCGGCGTTGCCTACCTGCACGAACCGCTCCAATGGCAACTGGGGGAACATACCGATAGAGACTGCACTGTCTACATCAATGTAGCTGCCAAATGCGCCAGCAATGATCACCTGATCCAGGTCTGATTCGCTTAAGCCAGCTTTTTCCAGTAAGATGTTCAGGCCGGCCCGCATGGCGCCTTTCGCCAACTGAATCTCGCCGATGTCTTCTCTCGTGACGACAATATCGCGGCCGCTGCCAGACTCCGCTTTCTCTACCAGGACGAACTCGCGGCCGTTTTCCGTCTCGCGCACGCGGGGATGGACTGGCTGGATGGCCCCGCGCCGATTGACGATCCCCTGTTTGTACAGTTGCGCCACCGCGTCGAGGATGCCCGAACCACACAGGCCAATCGGCCGGACGTCGCCAATCGTTTGATATTCGACCTCACCATTCTGCATCAGCACCCGTTCGATGGCGCCCTCAGAGGCCCTCATGCCATCGCGGATGTGCGCTCCCTCAAAGGCCGGCCCTGAAGCGGTCGAGCAGGTCAACAGGCGGCCATGGGCGCGCAGGGCGACCTCGGTGTTTGTGCCGATGTCGAGTCCGGCGATGACCTTATCGGCTTTGTAAATGCCCGTTGCCAGCAGCATCGCCACGTGATCTGCTCCGACGAAGCCAGCGATGTTAGGCAGCAGGTGCACATACGCGCCAGGCGCCAGTTCCAGTTCCAGGTCGCGGGCTTTGATGTCCATGGCCTCGCTCGCTGCGGCGACGTAGGGCGCCAGCCCCAACTGTCGCACCGGCAGGCCCACAAACAGATGGTGCATCGCTGTGTTGCCGACGACAACAGCATCGGCCACGTCCTCAGTGCTGGCGCCAATTTCGGCGCACATTTCGGCTATCATTTCGTTGAAAGCAAGACGAATCTGGCGATTGAGGATTGCCTCGTGCTCCGCGCTCTCCATGGCATAGCTGATGCGGGCCATGACATCCTCGCCGTAAGAAATCTGCGGGTTCATCACGCCGCGAGCCGCCAGGACCTTGCCGTCGCTGAGGTTGACCAGATAGCCGGCCACTTTGGTCGTGCCCAAATCGGCGGCAAAACCCAAACGTGGCCGCCCTCGCGCTGTCCAGTGGATGAGCTCCCGATCACGCAGCACCGCCGCGCCGGACCAACGGGTCTCGCGGAGCTGAACAGGCAAGCGGCGAGATACCGCGATGTCTATTTCTACATCTCTTGGTCCAAGCCTCTGCTTCAGCGCCGCAGTCACCCTGCTTGCGTCGCTGCGCAAGTCATCCTTGGTTGGCGGAGCCAGGTCAAGCTCGCAGGTGGTGATCAGCGGGTCGGGCGTCACCTCGACCTCCAGGCTCTCGACCTGCGTCCGTTGCGTCGAAGTCAGGGAGTGCGCTGGCACGTGGACCTTCAGCGGCGACAAGGCAACTGTCTGACAGGCCAGACGAAACCCCTCTTCTATCTCGGCGCGGGTCAGCGCACGCTTCTCTGCATCGTTCAAGGGTGAGACCGTGCCTTCGCGGATTTGCACCTTGCACTTGCCGCAAGTTCCCTTCCCACCACAGACTGCGGCCAACTGCACGCCGGCCCGATGGGCAATCTCAAGTATGGTCAGGCCCGGCTCGCAATACGCGCGCCGTCCGATGGGCTCAAAATCAATTTGACATGACATGGGCTGTTATGGCTACTCTCCCTTTCTGGTGGTGAGATCAAAGTGTCCGTCAGTCTTTGATTCTGTAAATACTACCGTCTTGGGCTTCCACAACCTTTTTCAAAGGAAGCAATTCGATCAGTTCTTCCTCGGAAGGTAAATACCATCGCCAAGTGATTCTGTCAAAGTAAGCAAGGACCCCGTTCTCTGTTCTTAAGCGTTCGCCCATGGCTGCGACTTGCCCGATGTAAGTGGTGTTCAACTCTCCTGTGACAGGATTTACTTTGATAGGTAGGCCATGAATTGGCCTTTCTGTTAGCAAATAGAGCACATCGCTGCCATTTGAGTAGACAGGAACCTCCGCAGGCAAATCTCTTACCCGTTGTACCAGGACTGACTGTTTCCATACCTTGCTGGCGTATCCTATGCCGTTCGTATGATTAAGAATCACTCTGGTGGCGCCTCGACCTAAATACGAAAGTACGAACAGAGCAGACAAAACGGTTATTGCTATCACAATACGTTTTCTGCCGGGGAAAGCGGCTTTCAATTTGTGCACATACCAAACGGTCAGAATAAGCACCGCCACAAACGCAGGTGACAAAATGCGGCTATCCAAAGGAGTATCCACACTTCCAAGAGAAATGTAAACCAGCAGAAACCCTACATAAGTTATCAGAAAGATCATAAACAGTTTAAGTCCATTTACATATCCCTCACTTGGTCGTTCACGGTTGTCGAGGCGTGTTTTTTCCCTGTAAGACAAAAGCGTGAGCGTCAATAAGGCCGTCACACATATCCCCAAAACCGTAAATCGCACGGTCTCTTGAAATATCTGAGAAGGTAGAAGCCAGTCCGATACTGTGTTGAGCCCGATCCTGAGTTGAGCCCATGTAATCGGGTGAAGCACCCATTGTCTCCCGGTCGTCTCTCCCGTCAAATAAGCATTTCTAATGATCCACAGCAACAGTGGGAAACCGCTCACAACGAGCAGCGTTACACCATCAACAAGTTTTTTACGAGACCGCATCTTCCCTAACAGGCATATACCGCTGAGCGTGGTTAGAACCAGCACGACTCCTACGTACCTGGACAGTAAGGCAAAAGCGGCAGCACCTGCTGACATCAGTAGATAGGATTGTTTTGGACAGTCGAGGTAACTCGACAAAAGAAGCAAGGCCACGAGCACCGAGAGAATGTAGACAGGTTCTGAAATGGCCCTGGAGTGAACTGATAGCATAGCGTCTGAGGTCAGCATGAGAACGGCGCCGAAGACCCCAGCCCCGATGGATCGGCCGGTATATC
>DAOTYC010000095.1:0-8001 GCA_034435095.1 Anaerolineae bacterium
GGCGATCAAAGCTGCGAGACGGTCTCCTGACCGAATGACAATCGATCTGCCGTGTCCTGCCCATTTTACACCCTCACCCATTAAATATACTAATGACCGGCTAGTTTCTTAGTAGGCGCGATAGCGCCGAAGCCATGCCCTGAGCGCAGCGAAGGGAATCTCAACGCCTGCCAGCGCGAGATGCTTCGCTTCGCTCAGCATGACGGGATAGGCGGTGTTTCTTCTCCTATGAGCGGCGCGCCCACGCGCCGTGGGGGGAGATCAGAATGACGTAGCGGGTTATTTTCATACCCAAAAGGGAGGAAGATGATGGCTATACAAGACGTATTCAATCAGGTGCGCTATGTGACCGATGCCAAGGGCGAGAAAACCGAAGTTCTGATCCCGTTGGCAACCTGGAAGGCTCTCCTGGCTTCCTGGCAGCAGCTTATTGAACTGCTCGAGGATCAGGAAGACAGGGCGATCCTCAAGGCGTGGTTGGAAAAACGGGCCAGAGGTGAAGCAACCACCATTTCATTGGAAGAGTTGGAACAGGAGCTTGCCGCTGATGGCCTGTTACCGCGTTGAGGTCTCGGACGAAGCGCGTAAGGAGATTCGGCGTCTGCCCGGGAACATCCGCCAGCGTGTGGTTCGGCTTTTGACCGAATTGCAGGCCGAGCCTTTTCCAGACAATTATGGGCATTCTCTCGCAGGGCGGCCTGGTCTGGAGGTCTGGATATGACACGTCGTTTTGGGATTACTCTGAACGTCGCCCGGCCGGCGTTTACGGCCGGCGACATGCTGATCGTGCTGCTGCTGGCCGCCGTTCTGTACGCCGGCGTGCGTCTGGCGGTCAGGGCGCCGGCCGAGGTCGCCTATCCGTCGGTGTCGCTCTCGCCGGCCGCGCTGGCCTGGTACGCCCTGCTGTCGGTCGGGCGGATGAGCGCCGCCTACGCGCTGTCGCTGGGCTTCACCCTGGTCTACGGCTATGTGGCCGCCCACAACCGGCTCGCCGAGAAAATCCTCATGCCGCTGCTGGACGTGCTGCAGAGCGTGCCCATCCTGTCGTTCCTGCCGGTGGTGCTGCTCAGCCTGACGGCCATCCTGCCGCAGGGCATCGCCGTGGAGCTGTCGGCCATCGTGCTGATTGTGACCAGCCAGGTCTGGAACATGACCTTCAGCTTCTATCAGTCGCTGACCACCATCCCGCGCGAGCTGCACGAGGCGACGAGCGTGTTTCGCCTCAACCGCTGGCTGCGGCTGAAGACGATGGAATTGCCCTTCGCCGCCCTGCCGCTGGTGTGGAACTCGATGATGTCGTGGGCCGGCGGCTGGTTCTTCCTGATGGCCGCTGAGACGTTCACCGTCGGCGAGCGGGATTTCCGCCTGCCGGGGCTGGGCAGCTACCTGCAGATGGCGGCCAACAACGAGGACATCCCCGCCATTCTCATGGGCCTGGGCGCATTGGTCATCGTCATTGTGCTCATTGACCGGCTGGTCTGGCAGCCGGTGCTGGTCTGGGCCAACAAGTTCAAAGTGGAGGCCACCGAAGGGGGCGACGACGCGCCCGAATCGTGGTTCTACGACCTGCTGAGCCGTTCCGTGCTGTTGGAGCAGTTCGGGCGGCATGTCTGGACGCCGCTGTCGGAGTGGGTGGACCGCAGCATGGGCCGCCTGTTAAGCCCGCCGGCGGCCAATCGGCAGTCGGGCGCGAATCGCTCCGCCCTGTCAACCGTCCTGCTGGGGCTGGGCGGCCTGGCGGTGGTGGCGTTCCTGGCCTACAACCTGGTCGGCGCGGCCCGTCTGTTGCTGGCCGTGCCGCTGGCCGAATGGGGACGCATCGGGCTGGGCACACTGGTCACCCTGGGGCGCGTCATCCTGGCCCTGCTCATCGCCCTGGCCTGGACGCTGCCGGCCGGCGTGGCGATTGGCAGCAACCCACGGTTGTCCGTCGTGCTGCGGCCGGTGGTGCAGATTGTCGCTTCGGTGCCGGCCACCGCCCTGTTTCCGGTCGTCCTGCTCGTGTTGCTGCGCCTGCCGGCCGGCCTGGACGTCGCCGCCGTGCTGCTGATGCTGATGGGCACGCAGTGGTACCTGCTGTTCAACGTCATCGCCGGCGTATCGGCCATCCCGCGCGACCTGGTCTACATGACCGACCTGCTGCACCTGCGGGGTTGGGAACGATGGCGGACGTTGATCCTGCCTGCGCTGTTCCCGTACCTGATCACCGGCCTGATCACCGCCGGCGGCGGGGCGTGGAACGCCAGCATCGTGGCCGAGCACACCCATTTTGGCGGCCAGACCTTCAGCACCATCGGCATTGGCGCGCTGATCAGCGAGGCGACCGGCCGCGGTGACTACGCGCTGTTGCTGGGGGCGACGCTGGCCATGATCGTGACCGTGATCGCCATCAACCGCCTGTTCTGGCACAGGCTGTATCGGCTGGCGGAGGAGAAATATCGCATCGAATGACCGGGCTGTGGGGTCGCCGCCTGGCCAGGTATGGGGGACCTCACCCCCGGCCCTTCTCCTACAAGGAGAGGGGGGTCGCCGTAGGGCAGGTTTCCATACCTGCCGCTCCTGATGGTCGGGTATGGAAACCCGACGGACAGATTGATTGGATTGCGAGGTAATCAGTGATGAACAACACCCAAGAGGCGCCGCTGCTGGAGCTGCGCCAGGTGGCCCGTTACTACGGCAAGAATGGCCGGCGCTTTGTCGCCGTGCAAGACATCAATATGCAGATTTCGCCGGGAGAGTTTGTCTGCCTGCTGGGGCCGTCGGGCTGCGGCAAGTCAACGCTGCTGCGCATGATCACCGGCCTGTCACCCACTTCGGAGGGCCAGGTGCTGTATCGCGGCGAGCCGCTGCAGGGGGTCAACCCCCACGCGACCATCGTTTTCCAGACCTTCGCCCTCTATCCGTGGCTGACCGTGCTGGAGAACGTGGAGGTGCCGCTGAAGGCGCGGGGGCTGCCCGCCGATCAGCGACGGGCCATCGCCCTGAAGCAGATCGACCGCGTCGGGCTGGACGGCTTCGAGAGCGCGTATCCGCGCGAGCTGTCGGGCGGGATGCGCCAGAAATGCGGCTTCGCCCGGGCGATGGCTGTCCAGCCGGAGCTGCTCTGTCTGGACGAGCCGTTCAGCGCGCTGGACGTGCTGAGCGCGGAATCGCTGCGCGGCGAGCTGATGGAGCTGTGGTTGAGCAAGGCCATCCCCACGCAGGCCGTGTTGATGGTCACCCACAACATCGAGGAAGCGGTGTTCATGGCCGACCGCATCATCGTCATGGACAAGGACCCGGGCCGCATCGTCGGCGAGGTGCGCGTGACGTTGCGCCATCCCCGCCGTCGCAAGGATACGGCCTTCCAGGCGTTGGTTGACCGCGTGTACGCGCTGGCCGCCGGCAAGACCGAAACGGCGCCCGATGCGCTCGGTTCGGCGCCCGGCGCACCGGGCCGCAAAGTCAGCCTGCCGGATGTGCCGATCGGCCGCGTGGCCGGCCTGCTGGAGAAGGTCAACGAAGAAGGCGGGCGCCACGACCTCTATCGGCTGACCGAAGAGCTGACCCTGGAGCTGGACGACATCCTGCCCGCGGTCGAGGCGGCGGAGCTGATGAGCTTCGCCCTGGTGGAGCAGGGCGACATCGTGCTGACGCCGCTGGGCCAGAGCTTCGCCGAGGCCAGCATCCTGGCCCGCAAGGAAATCGTGGCCGGGCGCGCGCTGCGCCTGCCCATGATCCGCTGGATTTACGAGACGCTGCAGCAGGACGACGATCACCGCATCGCCGAGGAGTACTTCCTGGACAAGCTGCGCCTTGACTTTGGCGACTACGCCGGCGAGCAATTGGACACGGCCATTGACTGGGGCCGTTACGCCGAGCTGTATGCCTTCGACGATGACACCGACGAGTTGTACCTGGAATCGAACGGCTTCGAGCTGCGGGAAAACACCACGACGCCCGCCGCCTCCGCAAATTACTGAGAGAGGCCTGGCGCCGAGAACAGCGGCTGCGCGGGAGGCGACGGGTCGGGCGGCAGGTATGGAAACCTGCTCTACGGCGGCCACGCCGCGCGAGATGCTTCGCCTGCGGCAGATGCTTCGCTGCCCCTTCGCTACGCTCAGGGCTGCGGCTCAGCATGACGCAGCTGGGGCTTCTGTTAATTCGCCTAAAATCCTGGATGCACCCCTGCCCCTTCATTGCTTGCGTCCTGGCGGGTTGAATGCTATAATCCAGGCCGAAGTTTGAATCTCATGGCGGATGCGCGCCGGCCAGCCGCGCTGTCGGCCTGGCTGGCCGGGCCTCTTGGGCAAAGTCATAATGAGAGTCGGGGTGTGCACGGTAGAGCTGTCGTTGCCGGGGGTGTCTTCGCTCAAGGGAAAACGGAGCATCCTCAAGTCGTTGATGGCGCGGATGAGACAGCAATTTAACGTGGCCGTGGCCGAAGTGGACGATAACGACGTGTGGCAGTCGGCGGTGCTCGGCATTGTCTGCGTGTCCAACGGCGCCGACTACGCCCACGGCCTGTTGACCAAAACCGTCGAGTGGCTGGAGAACGGCAGCTACAACATCGCTGTGGTTGATTATCATATCGAAATGATTTAGTTTGAGGAGACCGTCCTTGCCCGATCTGCCGTTGTGGCGAGATGTGGCCATTGTTTTGCTGGCCCTGGAGGTCATGGTGGGCCTGGCGCCGCTGCTGGTCGTGTGCTACTTCGGCGTGAGGTATGTGCCGCGCGGCCTGCGCTGGCTGCAAAACACCCTGCGCCAGATGCGGCGCGGCGCGGAACGGTTCCAGTGTTCCACGCTTGGCCTGGCGCGGACGGTCATTTCACCGCTCATTGCCATCGGGCAGGCTGTGGCTTTCGGCAGGGGTCTGCTGCGGGGCGCAATCACCGGATTGAGAGGGAATTCACAAAAGGCATGGAAAGCGAAAGAGGCGAACGGCTCACCGAGAAGCTCGTGATTGGCGCGATAGTTGGGGCGATTGTGGGTCTGGCCCTGGGCTACGTGTGGGCGGTCAGCGAAGAACGCGGCCGTCTCTCGTCCGGACGCGGCGGCCCCAGACAGCCGGTCAAACCATCCGAACTCATGAAACTGGGCATCTCGCTCCTGACCACCATCCGCCAGTTTTCGGACCTGGTCAACAAGACGTAGGCAGGCGGCTTTCCGGATCTGCCAGAAGCGAGGCAGGCATGGAGACCGGCCCCAAAGGTCTGGACGGGAATCCCGAAAGAACGTATCTCCCCCAACGCTTCGAGGCGAACGATGAGGAGAATTTCCTCTAGACAGTGGATAGCCATCGTCTACGTCCTGCTGGCCCTCAATTGTGTGGTGGCAGGCGTCCTGGCTTGGCTGATCTTTGGCGATTTGCTGTCCGACGGTGAGCAGGTAGCGCAGCCGGGTGTCCTGCCCTCGCCTGCGCCGACCCGCTCGCTCACGCCGACGCCCACGCCGACCCATTCGCCGACGCCCACGCCGACCCGCTCGCCGACGCTTACACCCACGCCGACCGACACACTGACGCCTACGCCGACGCCAACCTTTACTCCTTACATCATTTACGCTACGGCGACGTTTACCCTGTCGCCTACGCCAACTGACACGCCGACGCCGACTTCCACCTTAACGCCGACTGACACGCCGACGCCTACGTCCACGCCAACACCCACGCCGACGCCCGCGTCCACGCTGACGCCAACCCGCACGGCGACGCCGACTTCTACGCTTACACCAACGCCGTCGGCCACACCATCAGCCACGCGCGCGCCCCGTCGCTCGCCGACCGCGTCGCCGGGTGACGAGGACGGGCCCGCGCCACTCGCCGTTGACGTGAGGGACGTGGGCGAGACGAGTGTGACCCTGCGCTGGACCGCAGCGACCACGGCTACGTTCGACATCTTCAGCGACATGGGCACGGGCTTTGGCCTGCTCGTCTTCAGACATCGCGTCCTGGCGCAGGATGCATCGCGGGCGGAGCCAGGCGCAGGCGAGCCACCCTCGCTGGAGGAGGGCGCAATGGAGTACGCCTACCACAGCCGCGGCCTGCAGCCCGGCACGGCCTGCGAGTACCTCATCGTCGAACGCGCCCCGTCGGGCAGGCGCAACGCCGGTGTGCGCCGCGCCTGGCTGAGCGTGATGACGCCAGGCGCGGCGGCCAGGCCGGAGGTGGCACTGCGGACGGCCTCTGCGCCATCCGGGCAAACGGTGGCCCGGTCTGCTCCGCTGGCCCATACGCCCTCTCCGTCGGCGGGGCAGACCTTCGCCGTGCAGACGCCGTCAGGCGCGCCGCCGCCTCTCGCCTCACAGTCCGACATCTTGTTGCTGAGCCTGATGGATACGACTGAATACGTGGACGAACTGGGCAATGTGGTCATCGTGGGGGAGGTGCGCAACGACTCGCCGTACAACGCTGCGGCCGGCCAGGTGGTGGTCACATTCTACGATGCGCGGGGCGCCATCATCCTGCAGGAGCAGACGCCGCCGCTGCTGAGCCTGTTGCCGGCGCAACACAAATCGCCGTTCGTCCTCTCCGTGCCAAAGCCGCCCAATTTTTGGGATTGGAGTGTGCGCGCCACGGCCCGTCCGACCGCCCAATATCCGTCGCTCGGCCTGGTGGTCACCGAAAGCCGGGGCTATGAGGATGAAGCCGGCTTCTATCATGTCGCCGGCAAGGTCTTGAACAAGAGCGCGCGGAAGGCCCATCTGGCGCAGGTGGTCGTGACCCTCTACAACCGTGCCGGCAAGCCCATCAACGCCGGGCTGACCTACACCGAGCCGTACACCATCGCTGCCGGCGCGACCGGCGCCTTCGATTGCGTCTTTAGCTATTTTCCCCAGGTCAAAACCTACAACATCCAGATTGAGTGGGATTGAGGCGCGCGTTCTGGCCTGCAACGAACGGCGGCGCGGTCAGTCGCTGGCGCGGTCCAGGCGTCCGTAGGAAAACACCAGGTTGATGTGGTTGGCCCTGATCAGCTCCTGCACCTCCGGCCGGGCGCGATAGCAGAAGCACACCGGGAAGATTTCGCCGCCGAGGTTGCGGCGCGCCCGTTCGAGCTGTTTGACAAAACGGTTCACTTCCCTGACGCTGAGATTGTGCTTGGCCTCGCCCACAATCCAGATGGTCGCCTCAGGCCGCGCCGGGTCGAAGGCCTGGCCGAAGATGTTCACTTCCTCTGGCTCTTTGTCCCACATCTGCCAGGTGCGCTGCAAGACGCCAACCTTCCAGCCGAACTCGCGCTTGAGCACGTCGTGCAGCACGATGTAAGCGATGTCCTCGATGTCGCCGCCGACGGTCTCGCTCAATCCGCCGACCTGACGGGCCAGGTTCTGCACACTCTCGCTCAGTCGGCTCACCTGACGGGCCAGGTTTTCCACCGCCTGATCGGTGCGCTTCTGCGCCTGGGCCAGCTCCTCGACCCGTTCCTCGGTGCGCTTCTGCGCCTGGGCCAGTTCTTGCTGCGACTGGGCCAGTTCGGCCACGATGTCTCTCAGTTCAGTGAAATCCGCCTTCGTGACCCACTGGCGTCTGTCTTCCGCCACCGAGCCAATTATCTCGGCAAGCTCGCGCGCCGCCTGCACCTCCATGACCTTTTTCAGTCGTTCGTAGACTTGCAACGTGTCAAACATGGCAGCCTCCAGCACTCCGTCTCTCTCAAGCCCCCGCTCGCGCCGAAAGGTGCCGGTAAATCTGGCCTGCACCTGCGCGGCCCGGCATGTGTGGGCGACTTCACGCCGGACGGTGTGATAAGACCTATTGTACCACAGAGGCAAGAGCCACGTCAAAACTGTAGGTGTCGGCTCGTGCGACAACTGGGCTACGAGGTTGTCACCCCTCTGCGCCGTCGTGGAACAAATCCTCCACGTGAACCACCTGGCCGCCTCGCATGTACACGCGCGGGATACGCGGCGTGATGCAGGTCACGAACTCGAACGGCGATGTGCCCAACAGCGCGCCCAGTTCCTCGACGGTGATTTCGTCGTCGCCCTGCCGGCCGATGAGCACCACCTCGTCGTGTA
>DAOTYC010000096.1:0-21356 GCA_034435095.1 Anaerolineae bacterium
GGCGATCAAAGCTGCGAGACGGTCTCCTGACCGAATGACAATCGATCTGCCGTGTCCTGCCCATTTTACACCCTCACCCATTAAATATACTAATGACCGGCTAGTTTCTTAGTAGCGCAGCGAAGCATCTCGCTTGTACTTGAACCGTGCCTTACCGCTGTGCGAATGATTGCTCTAAAAGCAGGGTCACCAAATCGGCGATTTGCCCGTCGGATAGGGGGGCGTCTTCGGCAGTGCGCCAGGCAGGCATGGGCGAACCGGGCACGCCGCGAGCGATGGTCGAACGAATGGTCAGGTCAGGGCGCACAGAGAACCAATCTTTCACCAGGTTTGGTCCGAAGTCGCCCTTTCCGTCTGTCCCGTGGCAATGGGCACAGTGTCGCATGTAGGCCAACAGGCCCTCTTGTGAATTTCCACGAACGGGCGGGATGACCGGCGGCAGCACAGGCAATAATCTGGCCGGGTCGGGAGTAGGCGGAGTGAACAGTACGGCGGGCAAGGCCGGCGGTTCTCCCAATCGCTCGAAAGCAATGATGTAAGCAACGATGGCGGAAATGTCTGACGATCTGAGCGGGCCGCCTTGACGCCAGCTCATGGGCGGCATCGTAGTGCCTACCTTGCCGTTTTCAATGGTACGCTTGATTGTCTTGGGGTCGAGCCCCTGTCCAATACGGGCGTAATCATAGTTCAGGTGACAGCGATGGCAATTCATGGTGTAGAGATACGCGCCTTTGGCTACCTCACTGCCCTCGATAACGATACGGACCTCAGGCGGCGGTGCGGGTGTCGCCGTGGGGCCAGGCGTGGGCGTCGCCGATAACTTCTTTCGGTCAGGGGTGGCGCCTGGGTACGGCGTGGCGGTAGGGTATGCGGGCAACGGGGGCAGGGCAGGCTCTTCGCCATTCTCCAGCCACTTCAAAATGTAGGAGGTGAGCGCAGCAATCTCCTTGCTGCCCAAAGGGCCGCCGCGACTTCTGGCCCAGGCAACCTGACAGGCCGGCCGTCCCGTGCCCTCTATAGCGGCTTTGAGCTCTGCCTTGCTCAGAGCCTCACCAACGCGCTGCTCGCCGTAAGGGCCATGACACCGCACACACTGACCGCGCCAGAGCCACGCGCCGTATGTCACCGCATCAGCCAAAATGTCTTCGCCCGCTTCTTGGGCTAATGTCACCAACGGGACGATCACAACGAGCGAAAGGGCGGCGAACAGGAGCAGATGGTGCAACGATTCCGGAAGAGGCACTCTTTTCATGGCTTCATTTCAGGCTCATCAGGAAAGCGATCAAGTCATCTAACTGCGATTCGCTCAATACCCCGCCACAGCCCTGGTTGGGGGCATATCCTTCGACGACATAGGCGTTTGGAATCAAAAACGACTCACGGAGGTAGTCTTCGGCGGTGTAGCCAGGCCGGCGCGTGCCGGCCACCGTGGCGATGTGGGTCAGTTCAGGAGCGGTCGCACCTTCGCTCAGTCCTGCCACAGTGTGGCATTTGGCACAGCCGGCAGACAGGAAGAGGTCCTTGCCTGCTGACACGGTCCCCTCCCGGTCCAGGTCGGGCAAAGCAAGTTCCTGCAATTGCGCCTCACCCAGCGCGGTCGCTTCCCAGTTCAGCACAAAGGCAGCCAGGTCGCTGATTTCATCTGGGCGCAGGGGGCCGCCATACTCCTGCGCCCAGGCGGCCATAACCACGCGGCCATCGCCAGCGTAAAGCGGGCGGGTGGCAGTCACACGTCCCTGCGCAATGGTAGACTCGACATAGTCTGCCAGGGTGGCGGGCCAGGCGATTTCTTTCAGTCGCGTGGTGAAGAACGATGCATCATTTAGCGCCGGGCCTAACTCGCCGACTCCTTCGCCCCGGACGCCATGGCAGGCGCGACAATTCGCCTCGAACAGCTTTGCGCCGTTTTCAATGGCCTGCGCCTGATAGATGCGTTCCCAGTAAGCGAGCCGCGCTTCCTGCTGGGCGGCAGCCCAGCTTAAGAGCCCACCAATTGCCAGCGTGACGCCAATTGCCAAAATGAGATATAGATTACCGCGTTTCAAAAGGCGACTCCGCTTGAGCTGAACGATCTCGATGTATGTATGCCACCTGCTCGTATGTGTTGCGTTGACCGTCCTCACCCAGCCATTGGATGCGCAAGGTGACTCGCCTCAGGTTGACTTGATGGTCTTGAATGGTCATAGACGCCCGGACGGCGGGGAGTTGTCCCTGCGCCTCTGCTTCTCGAACGAGGCGAGCATATTCCGCGAATGCGCGGCCCAGTTCGGGCGGCAAAGCAGCCGCTTCGGTCACTCCCACTTCGTAGTAGCCGACTTGCAATTGTTCGAAAGGCATCGCCCGCAACAGGCCCTTTCCCTCTTCGGGCAAAAGCTCCTGCCCAATGTGAACGGCAGGCTGCCAGGGCAAGCCATATCGTGGCGTGCCGATATAGGTCAGCACGAAAATCGCCACGATGAGCAACGCGCCCACCGCCACAATGGCCAGCCGCGACCGTATCATGCGGCGAGGGCCAGGGTCCAGATAGGGCACGCCGAAAAGAAAGGCCAAAATGCTCGATGTCACCAAAACGCCCCACACCACTTTATCGCCGAGCTTGAGCAGACCCTGAACCCAGAGGAAGAACCAGGGCGCCTGGCTCTCCAAAGGCGTCCGCAGGGGATTGGCATGGTGCTCCAACGGGGCGTCGTACCAAAAAACAGCCGCGACCAGCAGTATGAGCAATACGACGAGCGTCCATATCACTTCGTGGGCCAGCAGGCCGGGCAAGAAGTCTATCTTGCGCATCGCCTGCTCGTAGACCTGCCGGGGGAGTCCGCGTCGTTCCTCCACCCAGGCTGGCAGGGAGATGCCGTGAATACGGGCGACACGATAATAGTGGACACTGAGCAGGATCAGGACCAATGTGGGCAACAACAGGATATGCAACAAATAGAAGCGGAGCAACCCGTCCAGGCCGATGTCGGGCGCACCACGCAACAGGATGGTGAGCTGAGGCCCGATGGCCGGAACGGCGCCGGCTATGCTGGTGCCGATGGTCACGGCCCAATAGGCGAGCTGGTCCCACGGCAACAGGTAACCGCTGAAGGCAAGGCCCAGCGTGAGAATCAGTAAGAGCACACCAGTTATCCAGGTGAAGACACGTTGCTGCTTGTACGACCCTGTCCAGAATACGCGAACCATGTGCAGGGCGCACGTGACGACCATGGCTTCTGCCGCCAGGCGGTGAATATCACGCACATATTCGCCAAATGGGACTGCACTCATAATGCGCCAGATTGATTCATAGGCGGCGTCTGGGCTGGGCACATAATAGACCATCAACATCATGCCGGTAACGACTTCGATAATGAAAAACAGGACGGTGAGGAAACCCAATCGAAAAGTATGGGTGAACCTCAGGCTGGCAGCCGGATAGGTGCGTGGGCGGATGTGAAACAACAGGCTCTGCACATGGACACGATAGCGCGGATTGGGCCGTTCCGCAGGCGGGTCGCCACGCCAGATCGCGGCCAATTCGGCTACTCCCAGCCCGGCGAAGAGGGCGCGCGCCACGCGGTCGGCCACCGCCAGCCAGCCTGTGTATTTTGCCGAGTGGTCGGGCGCGTTACTCATCAGCTTCACTGCCTCAGCCCGACATATCGCCGGCAGGCCGACCGGCCAACTTACGCCCCGTGTCGACCACGACGCTGAAGCGGGCGTATGGACTGTCATCCTCCGTTTCTTCTGCGTCCCCACTTGTTTTGGGAACATCGGAGCCTGCCAACGCCAACGGTGCAGCGGTTTGGGGATCAGTTTCGGCTATGATGTTGCCCTGTTCATCGAGCAACTGAATGACGAACCGGTCCAGAGAACGAGGCGCCGGGCCTTTGACGTAGAGGCCATCGGCGGCGAACAGCGAACCATGGCAGGGGCAGACGAAGCTGCTGGTAGCCTCGTCCCAGCCCATCAAGCAATCGAGATGGGTGCAGGTCCCGCTGAGTGCGAGCAGGCCGGCTTCGGTGCGCACCAGCCAGAATCGTCCCTCGGCATACCAGCCCGGCGATGAGCCGGCCGCCGGCAGATCGCGTACCAGGCCAAGGTTGAAAATGCCGCCATATTCCCCTGCTTTGCGCCGGGGAATCAAGAACCGCCCGCCGACATCTGCGAAGCGCGCTGCCAGGATAACCAGGGCGGCCAACCATCCCAAACCCAGGAAGACACGACGATTCAGCCGTGAACCGCCGCTGCTGGAACTTAATTTTTCGACCATTGGCTTCCTCAATAACTCATTTCTGTTTCATAGCACGTATCATTATACTCTTCTGCCTTTAACAGCGGTTTTTGGGAAAGTTAACGTTTTGTTAAGGCCAGCGGAAGATTGAAACCTGCCGGACGACGCCCGTAGGGCGTGGTCCGGCCAAAAAGAGGACACACAGATGAAGACGTTCGCAAACCCTTCTGTCGGAGAGAGCACCCGGTTACATTAAAATTGTAGACAATCTACAATCTACTATTGACAAAACCCCAAAACTGTGTTATAATGATACATGTAATCAACAATGAACTTCTCTTGAAATTTGACCTCAAGCTGTCTTTACAGCGGCTATGGCAGTTAAGCGAGGACCGCGTATTACGATGGCGTCAACTCAGATTCATCGGACGATCAGCCAGCAACTGGTCGAATTGTTGCGGATGGACATTCTGTCGGGTAAGGTCCGGCCCGGCGAGCCGCTTCGGGAGGAGAAGGTAGCCAAGCAATACTCCGTCAGTCGCGGCCCTGTCCGGGAAGCTCTGGTTCGCCTGTGCCACGAAGGTCTACTGGTCTCAGAACCCAACGTGGGCGTGAAGGTAGCGAGCACGCCGGACAGTGCAATGCGTTCGCTGATCATCCAGACTCGCCTCAGCATTGAAAAGTTTGCCATAGCCCGCATGATTGACCACGCCGACGAAGAGCACCTGGCGCGCCTGGAAAACGCGCTGGACAATTTGCGCACCGCGTGTGAAAAGGGCTCGGTGGAGATGCTTCGGCGATACGACCTCGAGTTTCACCGTGCCATCATTGAAGCAAGTGGAGATAAAGAACTGCTTGCCCTATGGCAGCCATTTGTCAGCCGAATGATGTTGCACTACGACCGGCTCAGAGACCTTATGGAAAGCTATGAGGAACATCTTGCCATCTTTAAGGCCGTAGTCTGTCACGACTTGGATGCCGCGGTTGCGGCGCTGGAGTTAAACCTCCGCTACTGAATTGTTTTTTGCGATTGCTCCAAATAGGCTTCCGTTTGGAGGTTGGATCTGCTCAGACGTTGCCGGGCGCAGCATAGCCATGATGGCGAACTGTACCTGGCCCCTTAGCTAGAAAGGAGGTGCGCTGCTCGTAACTTACTGGTAAGGATGTCAAATTCGGCTGTTTGATGGTTGTGTAGTGTGTCTATTCTTCTACCGCAAGGAGGACAAAAATGAGTCTCGAAAAATTGAGTCGTTGGTTGGCTCTGACCGCCATAGTGGCCCTGTTGGTCGCGTTGGTTCCGATGCAACTGTTCGCTCAGGACCCTACTGCCACGCCAGCAGTAGATTATGCCAAGCAGAGAACCAAGATCACGACCTCAGCGTTCTGTCAGGCGCAGCCGACCGGGTTGACATTAAAGGACATCACCGTCGGGTTCAGCCAGATGGAAAACAACAACCCGTGGCGCATTGCCGAAACCGAATCGATGAAAGCCGAAGGTGAGAAACGCGCCGGGAAATACATCGCGACCGATGCACAGGCTCAGACTGCCAAGCAGGTGTCAGATGTCGAAGACATGATCGCCCAGGGCATTGATGTGTTGGTCATTGCCCCGCGCGAGTACGAAGGTCTGACCCCGGCGCTGGAAGCGGCGAAGGCAGCCGGTGTGCCGGTGTTCCTCGTTGACCGCGAAGCCAAGGGCACGCCTTGTGAAGACTTCATCACCTTCATGGGCTCGAACTTCATCGAGGAAGGCGAACGGGTGGCGCAGTGGCTGGTTGAGAATATGGGCGAAAAAGGCAAGGTCATCGAGCTGTATGGCACCATCGGTTCGTCGCCAGCCATGGACCGCGCGACCGGTTTCCGCAATGTGATCAGCAAATACCCGGGCATCGAAATCGTGGCTTCGCAGAGCGGCGACTTCACTCGCGCGTTGGGACAGCAGGTCATGGAGCAGTTGCTGCAGGCGTATCCGGATGTGAACGCTGTCTATGCCCACAACGACGAGATGGCGCTGGGCGCGATCCAGGCGTTGAAAGACGCTGGCCGCAAGCCGGGTCAGGACGTGCTGGTCGTCTCCATTGACGGCACGCGGGACGCGCTGCAAGCCATTATAGATGGCGAGCTGGGCGCGACCTGCGAGTGCAACCCGCGCTTCGGTCCGTTGGCGTTCGACACCATTGAGAAATTCCTGGCCGGCGAGCCCATCCCGACCAAGATTACGGTTGAGGACATGTTCTTCACCAAAGAGAATGCCAAGGACTTCATCGAGTTCGCGTACTAGTGACGTGAGTCGTTGTGCAGTCCTTCAGGCGGCGCAACTGAGCCTTCCTGTGAGATGGCAGGAAAATGATGCGCCGGGCGACGCCAGGCTATTGACAGGCGTCGCCATGAAATAAGACCACTGCGGGCGGCCTGGGTGCCTCCTGTATGCAGGGCGAGGGGCGCCTGGCCAGCCCGCAGCCTCCGAAGAGGGAGTTTGGGTCGTATTTGACCATCAAAGGAGACATCAATGATTCTGAAAGATAAAGTAGCGATTATCACCGGGGCGGCTTCTGGCATGGGGCGCGCGATTGCCCGCGGGTACGCCGCTGAAGGTGCGACCGTCGTGCTGGCTGACATCAATGAAGCCGGTGCGAAAGCCGTCGAGACTGAGATCGTGAACAATGGCGGCAAGGCACGTGCGGTCTATTACGATGTGACCGATTTCTCTTCCGCCAAACCGCTGGTCGCACAGACGGTGAAAGACTTCGGTTCTTTGGATATTCTGGTGAACAACGCCGGCATTGGCCTGATCAAAGCGGTATGGGACTATACGCCTGAAGAATGGCTGCGCGTTTTCAACGTCAACGTGTTTGGTCTGTTTTTCTTGACCCAGGCCGCGTGCGATCCGATGCGCGAACAGCGGCGGGGCAAGATCATCAATCAGGCTTCCATTGCCGGGCGACGCGGCGAGGCGCTGGTGGCCTGCTATTGCGCTTCCAAAGCGGCGGTGATTTCGATCACGCAGTCGGTTGCTATGGCTATGGCGCCGTATGGCGTCAACGTAAACGCGATGGCGCCGGGCATTGTCGACACACCGTATTGGAAGGAAGTTGATTTGCAGTTTGGCAAGATCCTGGGTAAGAAACCGGGCGAGGTCTTCAAAGAGTATGGCGGCAATGTGCCGTTGGGCCGTCCCTCAGTACCAGAGGATGTTGTCGGCCTGGCGATTTTCCTGGCCGGCCCTGGTTCAGATTACATCACCGGCCAGACGTACAACGTCGAGGGCGGTATCGTCATGAGCTGAGACGGCGGTGGAATAGCCAGAAACTACCATCTCATTCTCATTGCGAGCGCAGCGAAGCAGTCTCCTGTGGTGTTGAGGTTGCTTCGTTGCTACCATTCCTGGCAATGACAGATGGCTATGCTCCTTTCCGCGCGGGCAGTTCGGCCCCGCCGGGTGACAACTCACAGCGAAGGGAAGTGGTTTGTCCGCGCCGTCAGGAGAAGCCGCTGTCATTTGGAAAGGGGAAGGTCTATGGAGCAACCGGCGAGTCAGGATGGCGCTTGTACATCAACCCCAATATTGGAAGCGCGCGGGATCTACAAACAGTTCCCCGGTGTAGTCGCGCTCAACAACGTGTCGTTCCAGCTATGTCCGGGGCAAGTTCACGCTTTGGCCGGCCAGAACGGCTCTGGCAAATCCACTTTGATCAAGGTCTTGACGGGTGTCTACCAGCCCGACCGTGGCACCGTGATCTTTAAGGGTCAGCCGGTTAGCTTTGGCAGCCCACGCGAAGCGCAGGCAGCGGGTATCAGCACCATCTACCAGGAAGTCAACCTCATCCCCTTGATGTCCGTCGCCGAAAACATCTTTCTGGGACGTGAACCCAAGACCAAGATGGGCACGGTTGATAGCCAACGCATGAACCGCGAAGCGAAGGAATTGCTGGCTGATTTCGACATCGAGGTGGACGTCCGGGCGCCGCTGCGTTCCTTGGGACTTGGCGTCCAGCAAATGGTGGCCATCGCCCGCGCGGTGTCCATTCAGGCTGAGGTGGTCATCATGGACGAGCCCACCTCGTCATTGGAGGCCAGTGAAGTAGAAACCCTGTTCCGGGTCATCCGACAACTGCGTGACAAGGGAATTGGTGTGGTCTTTGTCACCCATCGGCTCGAAGAATTCTACGAAATCTGCGACCAGATTACAGTGCTGCGCGACGGTAACGTGGTTCACAGCGGCCCGCTGAACCAGTTGCCCAAACTGTCGCTGATTGCCACCATGCTGGGTCGGGAACTTCCCGAAGGGCAGGGCGAAATCACCCAGTTCGCCGCCCACGAGACCACAGCCGCAGAGCCAGTCCTGGTGGCCGAAGGGCTGACTCGCACTGGGGTCATCGAGGACGTGTCTTTCAGCGTGCGACCAGGCGAAGTGGTCGGCTTCGCCGGCCTGCTGGGCTCAGGTCGCACAGAGACAGCCAAGGCGGTGTTTGGGGCGATGGCTTTGGATTCTGGTACAGTCAAAATCAGCGGCAAAGAGGTCAATGTTCGCTCACCGTCGGTGGCGATCAGGAATGGGCTGGCTTTTGTGCCTGAAGACCGACGCGCTGAAGGCATCATTCCCGGCTTGTCGGTGCGCGACAACATTGTCAGCGCAGCTTTGCCCTACATTTCAAAAGGTGGTTTGGTGTCGCGTCGAGCGGCGGATGAAATCGTCAAACGCTTCGTTGCCGCGTTGGACATCAAAGTCGCCGATCCAGATCAGCCGATCGAACAGTTGTCGGGCGGCAACCAACAAAAGGTGCTATTGGCGCGCTGGCTGTGCCTGAACAACCTGAAGGCCCTGATACTTGACGAACCGACCAGAGGCATTGACGTGGGCGCCAAAGCCGAGGTGCAGAAACTGATCGGCGAGCTGGCCGGTCAGGGCCTGGGTATTGTCATGATTTCTTCAGAGCTGGAAGAAGTCATCGAAGGTTCAGATCAGGTGGTCGTCTTGAAAGACGGTCAGGTAGCAGGCGTTGTCTCGGGCGATGAACTGACAGAAGGCAATCTGATGCGTTTGATGGCCGGGCAGAGCGGCGCAGAGGGAGAACCGGGCGATGGACACGAGTGATGCGCTTGTGAAGCGGCGACCGTTCGACCTGAGTCGGCTATCGTCTTGGACGGGCGACAACGGCATTTATCTCACGTTGTTGGGACTGGTGATCTTCAATGCGATATTCACCAACAATTTTGCGACCACGGTGACCTTCTGGAACCTGCTGGTCCAGGTCGCGCCTATCATCTTGGTCGCGCTGGGCATGGCCATGGTGATTGGCACGGGCGGCATCGACATCTCGGTGGGCTCAGTTATGGCCATCGCTTCGGCAATTGTGCCCCTCACGCTTGGTTGGGGCTGGCCTGTAGCCGTCATCTGCGGCCTGTTGGGCGGGGTTCTGGTTGGTGCGTTCAACGGTTTCTTTGTGGCCGTAGTTGGTATGCAGCCCATTGTGGCAACGCTGGCGCTGTTGGTCGGCGGACGTGGGTTGGCTCAAGTGATGGTCGGCGCATATTTGCAAATCATCTACGACAAGCCTTTTCTGGCGCTTGGCCGGGCCCGCGTGTTGGAGATCCCGTTTCCTGTGATTGTCGCCGCAGTCATGGCTATCATCATGGCTTTTGTGGTCAACCGCACTACGTTGGGACGATATGTGCAATCGGCTGGAGCGAACCGTCGTGCTGCCTATCTGTCCGGCCACCCGGTCCGCCTGACCTTGATGAGCGTGTACATGATCAGCGGCTTCCTGGCCGGGCTGGCCGGCGTCCTGGCGACGGCCAGGTTGGCAGCGAGCGACCCGGCCAAAATTGGATTACTGATGGAGCTGGATGCCATCGCCGCAGTGGTCGTGGGCGGGATGCCACTGTCGGGCGGTCGCGTGAGTGTGCCAAAGACCCTGGCCGGGGCGCTGTTCGTGCAGGTGATCACCGCTACATTTATCATGAACAACCTCTCGCCGATATGGGCGCAGGTGCTCAAAGGGATTATTATCGTGCTGGCCGTCTACATTCAACGCAGGGGAAGGAGGGCCTGACAGGTGAACAACTCGCGGTCAATCAGCCCTCGCGGGAAAAAGGCGACATTCGATATTGCGGCAGAAAGGATGCGTCTGGCACGTCGCGAACGGCTGTTCAGTTTTCTGCAACGGCAGGGCGCCCTGGTGGTGTTGATCGCCCTGGTCGTGCTCTCGGCCGTATCGTTCAGCACCTTCCTGACCACACGCAACATCGAGAACATCCTGGTGCAAATCTCCTTCCTGGGATTGATCGTGGTTGGTGTGACGTTTGTGATCATCAGTCACGGCATCGACCTGTCGGTAGGTTCGCAGCTTGCCCTGGGCGGCGTGATCGCCGGTTTCTGTGTGCAGTGGTTCTGGCCGCTGGGCCTCATCGTTCCTCCACTGGTCACCGGTGCCATCGGCCTGCTGAACGGGCTGATCATCACGAAGTGGAAACTCGAGCCCTTCATCGTGACGCTGGCTTCGCTGCTCAGCGTGCGCGGCTTGGCTTTTGCCATCACCAATGAAAAGACGGTTGGCATTTCTGATGTGCCGGCGTTTACCTGGTTTGGCCGTGGCGACCTGTTCGGAGTGCGCATCCCGATCCTCATTTGCCTGCTGGCTTTTCTTATCGGCGGCATCGTTCTGACTCGCACCACGTATGGCAAGGCTATCTTTGCCATCGGCGGCGATGAGGACGCAGCCCGACTCATGGGCATTGACGTTGACCGCACCAAGCTGATCGCCTACACGGTCAGCGGTATGCTTGCCGGTTTCGCCGGTGCGCTGCTGGCTGCCCGGCTGTCGGCCGGACAACCGGTCGCCGGTCCGGGCTGGGAACTCGACGCCATCGCCTCCGTGGTGGTGGGCGGCACGTTGCTCTCCGGCGGCGCAGGCTCGATGAGCGGCTCGCTGATTGGGGTGTTGCTGCTGGGTATGCTGCGCAATCTGATCAACCAGGTGGGTACCCTGTCGTCATACTGGCAGCAGGTGGTCAGTGGCCTGTTCTTGTTGATTGTCGTCACTGCGCAGACCTACCTGACCGCTCAGGAACGCAGACGCTAAACCGAATACACCACACAATCATCGCAGACAAGACAGGAGAAACGACCACTCAATGAAAATAGATGCCATTGAGACGGGGCACTATCGCATCCCCCTTGATGTTGTGTTGACCGATTCCACTCATGGTGAGATGCCTTATTTTGAGCTGATCACCGTCCGCCTGCGCTGCGATGGCGCACAGGGAGTAGGCTACACCTATACGATCGGGCGCGGCGGCGCGGCCATCCGCTCTCTTATCGACCGCGAGCTGGCCGATTGGCTGACCGGCGCCGACCCGACGCGAATCGAGCATCTGTGGGAGAGGATGTGGTGGCGGCTCCATTATGTAGGGCGTGGCGGAATCGCCGTTTTTGCCATATCAGCGGTGGATATCGCTCTGTGGGACCTGAAGGCGCGGCTGGCCGGTCAGCCACTGTGGCGGACGCTGGGCGGCCATTCGCCTGAGGTCAAGGTGTATGCTGGCGGCATTGACCTGCAACTGCCGATCGGTGCGTTGGTCGAGCAGACCAATCGCAATCTAGAGCGGGGGTTCCGCGCGATAAAGATGAAGGTTGGCCGCGGGTGTCTCAGCGAAGATATTGAGCGAGTGGCGACCATGCGCGAACTGTTAGGACCACAGGTGCCACTCATGGTTGACGCCAACATGCGCTGGACTGTGCGCCAGGCCATTCAAGCTGCCAGGGAAATGGCAAAGTATGACGTGTATTGGCTGGAAGAACCGATTATCCCAGACGACTTGGAGGGCCATGTCCGCGTGATGCGCGAGGGCGGCATCCCCGTCGCGGCCGGCGAGAATCTCCATTCTCTGCACGAGTTTCGCCACCTTATCGCTGCCGGCGGTGTCTCGTTCCCCGAGCCCGACGTGTCCAATATTGGCGGAGTGACGGCCTGGATGAAAGTGGCGCACCTGGCCGAGGCTTACAACCTGGAAGTGACGACGCACGGCGTGCATGACCTGCATGTCCATCTGCTGGCGGCCGTTCCCAACGCCTCCTACCTGGAAGCGCACGGCTTTGGCTTGGAAAAGTTCATCGCACATCCGCTGGAAATTGTGGAGGGGGTGGTCATGGCCCCCGAGCGACCGGGACATGGCGTCGAATTCGACTGGAACGCGCTGGACGCGCTCAAAGTATCATGAGGAGCTTGGGTGCCGAAACCGGCTGATGGCGTAGCCACTTGGGGGTGTTGAAGCGCGCCGGTTGGTCTGGTCCACTGTGGACATCGTTTGATTAGGGTGAGAGGAGATTGAAAATGGGCAAAACGTATGAAACCCTCAGAAGTATTCTTGACGAACTCGACAGCATCCTGAAGCAGCTTGATGAGCAGCAGGTTGATGCTTTGGTCGAGGCTATCCTCAAAGCGCGGCGAATTCTGACCTTCGCGCTGGGTCGCGAGGGTCTGGCCATTCGTGGCTTTACGATGCGCCTGATGCATCTGGGCTTCGACGTACACGCTGTGTTCGATGTCACTGCGCCCCCGATAGGGCCAGGCGACATTTTCTTGTGCGCCTTGGGCCCCGGCTATCTGGCCACCACCGAGGGCCTTATCAACATCGCTCACAAGGCCGGCGCCAAGGTGGTTATGGTCACCGCAGAACCGCAGGGCCAGACCGCCAGGAAAGCCGATCAATTGGTGGTCATTCCGGCGCAGACCATGGCCAAGACCGAGGGTAGCGCATCCAAACAGGCCATGGGCTCTGCTTTTGAACAAGCGCTGTGGCTGCTGTTCGACGCGCTGGTGCCGCGCCTGATGGCCGAGACAGGCCAAACGTTGGCAGACCTGCGCGCCCGTCACGCGAACCTGGAGTGAGGTGAGAGATGAGCAGACATGGCAGCGACCATTTTTTGCGACAGAACCTGAAGCGGGACTATCCGGTGATCGTCCGTGGGAAGGGGCACTTCCTGTGGGACGCGGAAGGCAAACAGTACATTGATGGCGCTTCAGGCGGCGTGGGCGCGGTTTTGATTGGCCACGCCGTCCCCGAAGTGGTGCAGGCGATGGCCGAGCAGGCGGGCAGGCTGTGCCACGCCCATATCTCGCAGTTTGTTAACGAACCACAGATCAGGCTTGCCAATTTGATTATTGATGAGTTTGCGCCGCCCGGCATGTCTCATGTATATTTCGTCTCGACAGGCACGGAGGCCTGTGAGCTGGCGGTCAAACTGTCGAGGGTTTATCATTTGCAGAAAGGACGCGCCACACGGTTCAAAATCGTGTGTCGCTGGAACGGCTATCATGGCAGTTCGTTGGCGGCATTGTCCTATTCGGGCCGCTCATGTCGGCGACACAATTTTCATCCATACTATTTCCCCAGCGCGTTTATGTCGGCGCCATACTGCTATCGCTGCCCTTACGACCGCACCTATCCGGAGTGCGATGTCCGCTGCGCCTGGGAATTGGAGGACATCATCCGCCGCGAGGGAGCAGGCGTTGTCTCCGCTTTTATCGGCGAGCCCTATATCAACACGGTGGGCGCTCTGGGCGCGCCGCCAGAGTATTATCGCATCATCCGGGACATCTGCGACAAATATGACGTGCTGATGATCATTGACGAGGTCATCACCGGCTGGGGGCGCACGGGCACAAAGTTCGCCATCAACCAGTGGGATGTAACGCCGGATTTCATCTGCACGGGCAAGGGAATCGCCAGCGGCTATGCGCCTCTGGCGGCAACCATCGTGCACGAAAAAGTGGTCAGTGTCTTGGAGGAGAGAGGCGAATCGGTCGAGGGGTATACATACGGCGGGAACCCGCTGTCGTGCGCCACGGGCTACGCTGTGCTGTCCTACATACGGGACAACCGCCTGGTGGAACGCGCCGCTGAGGAAGGCGCGTATTTCCAGGAACGAGCCAGTTCTCTGCTGGAGCTGCCGATTGTCGGCGACGTGCGCGGCTGTGGCTTCCTGTTGGGCGTGGAATACGTCCAGGACAAGACCACGCGACAGCCATTCCCACGCAGTAAACGGGTCTGCGAGACAATTTCGGACATGGCCTTTGCCAATGGTCTGGTCACCTGCCCAATCAGCAGCGGCGCAAATGGCGAGGATGGCGACGCTACGGCCATCAAGCCGCCGCTGACCACGCCGCGCGAAGACATAGACCGCCTGTTTGACATCATGACGAAAACGCTTATCCAGGCACAGGAGCGTTTCTTATAAATTCGGGGAAGGGATGAATCGAACATGGGAGAATTCAATGTCCTGGTCATTGGGACGGGGATGTACGCTATCGGCCGCGGGACCGACACGTATGGGACTATCCTGCCGGGTATTTTCGAGTGGAAGCGTGATAATCCAACAGGTCAGGTCTACGTGGCTGGCACCAGTGCGCAGAGCATCACCATTGCCCAATCGAAAATCGAGGGGCTGCAGAGGCTGATGGGCCTCAGCGCGGCCGTGCGCTATTTTCCGGAAAACAAAGAGAACGACCCACGGGCCTACCTGGATGCCATCCGCGACATGCCCAAGCCAGGTTGCGCGATCATTGCGACACCCGATGACTTGCATCGCGAAATGGCCGAAGCGACGATCAAGGCCGGTCTGCATACGCTGGTGGTCAAACCGTTGGCGCCCACTTTGCAGGAAGTGCGCGAGCTGGTTGAACTACAGCGGCAGTTTGGCGTCTACTGTGCCGTTGATTTTCACAAACGCTATGACTACGCCAATCTCAAACTGCGCGATGTGATTGCCAGTGGCGCAATCGGCGACCCGCTGTACTGCGTTGTGATGTATAGCCAGAAGAAGAGTGTGCCGGCTCAACAGTTCAGAAAGTGGGTAGAGCGGACGACGATCTTCCAATACCTGGGCATACATTATATTGACATCATGTACTTTGCTACGCGGGCAAAACCGCTGCGGGTCATGGCTCTCGGCCAGAAAAACTGGCTCTATGCCCAAGGTCTCGACACATACGATTCGGTGCAAGGGGTGATCGAGTGGCAGATGCCGTCCGGCGGCCGCTTTGCGCAGCATATCCTGACGAATTGGATTGACCCCGAGTCCAGCTCGGCTATGTCAGAACAGAACATTAAAATCATCGGCACGAAAGGGCGCGTGGAGTCAGACCAGAAAGACCGCGGCTTCCTGACGGTCACCGATGGGCGCGGGATTGAGCACATTAACCCATATTTTACCAGCCCATACCAGATCGGCGGCCGGACCGTGTATCGCGGCTACGGCATCGACAGCATCAGGACATTCTTGGACGATGCCTGGCAGGTACAGCAAGGACAAATCCGACCCACAGACCTTGAAGGGAAAAGGGCCACCTTCCGTGAGTCCTTGGTCCCGACTGCCGTGCTGGAGGCAGTCGGCAAAAGTCTGAAGAGCGACGGCGCGTGGGTCGCTGTGCCGGACGTAACCTAAACCAGCGCCAAGGTGAAATCTACATCGGCAGTTTGCCAAGGCTCTTGCAGTTTAAGCAGACCGGACAGTGAAATACAGTTTTGCGAGCCCATTTGGGACGATATGCGGGCAGTTTTCGCTTGCGGGATGGTCGAATTGCAGAGAGTGCAGAACCGCTGCCACATAATCAAACCGTGCGTGTTTCACTTTAGTAAGATTTTTAATGGGGCAATTCGGTAGTCGGGTATGGAAACCCGATCTACGGCTACACCTGAGGGAAAGGGGACCTCACAGAACAGCATCGTTACGGCGCTATCGGACTCGAGGGGCGGGCAAGTCATGCCACTTGGACAAAGGCGATCCGATTCCCTGGTACGATCATCTGCTTCAGGCCAATGAAGTTGAGGCTCTGGCGGCCAAAGTGGCCCGGCAGATCGGCGATGGCGGCCTCTGATGTTTCTTCCCCAATGAGTAGCGCGTCCACGCGCCGTGGGGGAGCTCCGAAGGCAGCGCATTTCGCTTTGGGCGCAAGTTGCGGTACAATCGGGGGCGATCATTCGCCGCGAAAGGAGCGAACATGGGCGCTCAGGCGCAGGGCGCGCCCCCACCGGATCCCGATACGCCGCTGCCGCTGCTCTACGAGCAGAGCTGGGCACTGATCATCGGCATAGACGACTACGGCGGCCAGTTCACCCGCCTGCGCAACGCCGAGAACGACGCGCGCGGCGTGGCGACGCTGCTGAAAAGCGTCTACGGCTTTGCCGAGGACCACGTCTGCCTGCTGTTGGGCGGACAGGCCACGCGCGACGCCATCATGGAGTGGCTGCGCGACAGGCTGCCGGAACGCGCCGGGCCCAACGACCGCGTGGTCATCTTCTTCGCCGGGCACGGCATCACCCGCGAAAGCGGGCAGGGCCTGCAGCGCGGCTACCTCATCCCCTATGGCGCGCGGCGCGGCCGCTACGCCGACTACGTGGACATGGTCGAGCTGCAGGATGCCTGCGGCTGGATACGTGCCAAGCACATCCTCATCATTCTGGACTGCTGTTTCAGCGGCATCGCCGCGGTGGCCTCGCGCGCGGAGCCGGCCGCGCCACCGCGCGACATCAGCGAATACTACCTGCGGCGCATCACCGCGCGTCCGGCCTGGCAGGTGCTGACCGCGGGCGACACCGATGACCTGGCCGCCGACAGCGGTTTCATGCCCGGCCACTCGGCCTTCACCAGCGCGCTGATCGTCGGCCTGAACGGCGCCGCCGACCAGAACGACGATGGCATCATCACCGCCAGCGAGCTGGCCGGCTACGTCCGCCCGGAGGTGACCGCCGCGACGCAGGGCCGCCAGTCGCCGTTCTTCAACTATCTGCGCGGCAGCGGGCAGGGGGACTTCGTCTTCGTGCGGCCCGACCAGCCGCTGCGCCTGGCCCGCGACGGCGCGCTGGCCGCCGGCGTGCGGCCGCTGTTCGAGCAGGCCCCCTGGCTGTACGCGCTGGCCGCAGCCGTTGTGCTCATCCTCTTCTCGCTGGTCGGCCTGGTATGGGACAGCTACAGCCGACTCCACGCCTGGCAGGCCACCGCCACCTCAGCCTGGACGACGGCGCAGGCCGAGCGGGCGACGCTCAACGCGCAGCGCGCCCTGGCCGTAGCCACGGCCGACATGTTGTTGGCTGCCCAAACGGCGCAGGCCATCATCCACCAGGTGACCGCCACGGCCGTCGCCAACCAGCCTGCCCCGACGCAGACGCGCGTGTGGCAGGAAGCCTTCGCCGCCGACGTCAACTTCGCCATCCAGCAGGCCTTCGTCGAAGCCACGCTGACCGCCGTCGCCCCGCGCGAGACGGCCATCATCGAAAGGGCCCAAACCGCCGAGAGCAACCCCGCCGCCCCGTGAGGGACGGTATGAGAACAGCGGATGCGTGGGGATGGCCATCTGCCTGCCTCCTTCGCAGAATCCGAATCTCTGGCCGACAAGTATGGCGCCATCCGCACCTCCAGGCAAGTCCAACCTTAACAGAAGGGTAAGTTGTTAATGAGCATAAAGGGGTGTTACCATACGAGCATTAACATGGAAACCCGCCCTACTGCCGTCTCCTCCGACGGGTACTTGTAAGGCAGCCGTCTCTTTATTTATCGCCGCGTGAGAAAGTCGCGCAAACCGGCCAACAGCGCGTCAATCAGCTCCTCGTCCACCACCGGGCCCATGTGTCCGATGCGGATGACCCGCTCGCGCAGCTCACCAAAGCCGCGCGTGATCTGGATGCCATGTTCCCGTATGAGGAACTCCACGATTTCGGTCGAGGTCATCCCGTCCGGCACCCAGGCGGCGGTCAGCACCGGCGCGGAATCAGCGTCGCTCATCACCGGCGGCAGGCCCAATTCACGCAGGCCAGCACGTAGCCGCGTCGCCAGGCGCACGTACCTGGCCAGGCGATTCTCCAGCCCCTCAGCGACGATGGCCCGCAGGCCCTCACGCAGGGCCAGCACCACGCTGGTGGGCATGGTGACCGGGAAGGGATGCCAATCCGCCCATTCGATGGCGTAGCGGTCCCACAGTGGCAGATTGAGATACCAGCCCCGCCCGCCGGGCCGCGTCATCTGCTCCCAACCTTTGGGCGAGACCGACACAATCGCCAGCCCCGGCGGCGCGCCCAGGCACTTTTGCGATGCGCTGGTGCAGATGTCAATGCCCCATTCATCTACCGGCAGTTCGGTGCCGGCCAGCGACGACACAGCATCCACCATCACCGGCACGCCCGCTGACCGCGCCGCCTGGGCGATGGGCCGCACCGGATTGAGCACACCGGTCGAAGTCTCCAGGTGGACAACGGCGACCAATGCAGCGTCGGGGTGTTGCGCCAACGCCTCCTGGAACTCACACGGCGCCAGCGGCGTCCCCGGCTCGCTCCGCACTTCGATGACCTGAGCTCCCGCGCCGCGCAGGATCTCAATCAGCCGGTTGCCGAACATGCCATTCGTCCCGGCGATGACCTTGTCCCCATCGCGCAGGAAACTGGAGGCCGCCGCATCGTTCGCCAGAGAGCCGGAACCACCCATCAGGAACATCTTGCCCTGGGTGCGCATCACCTGGCGCAGCAGGTCCAGCGTCTCGTTATGGATAGCGGTCCATTCCGCGCCATAGTGCGCCCGCACCGGCTCGCCCATCACCGCCAGCACTTCCTTGCTCACCTCGGCCGGGCCGGGGATCATCAATCGCAATGCCATATAGTTAATTCCTCCTCACACCAGCCGGCCGGCCAGGTCGCCGGAGGCCACCGCCTCGCGGATGCGCCCCAGCGAGCCGCAATCGCCGACGATGTGCACCTCGGCGCAGCCCAGGCGCAGCGTCTCACGGCCTACCTCATTGGGCCGCACACCGGTGGCGATGACCACCGTATCGGCCGGCAGCGTCCGACCACCCTCCGGCCCCTTGACCTCGACGGTCCGCTCGTCAATCTGGGTGACCTGGTTCGAGGTGTAATAGGTCACACCTTTCTGCTTCAACAGCGCGTACATGACCATCTTGACGTTGTTGATTTCCTGGTCGGTCATCAGTTCGCCCAGGATCTCGATGATGGTCACTTCATGGCCGGCGTCGGCCAGGTGACAGGCGGTCTCACAGCCGACATCGCCGCCGCCGATGATGACCACATGCTTGCCCTTCACCAAACTGCGGTCGCGCAGCGCAGCGATGGCCGTGACCACATGCGGCCGGTCAATGCCGGGGATGTCTGGGACCGCCACATTGCTGCCCACGGCCAGAATCAGCGCATCGGGCTTTTCCTGGCGCACCATGTCGAGCGTCACTTCGACGCCGGTTTTCACCTTGACCGTCGAATCGGCCAGCTCGCCCTTCAGGTATTCCAGATACAGGCCGACTTCCTCCTTGCACGCCGGCCGCGAGCCAGGATAGAGCATTCCGCCCAGCTCGGGCTGCTTCTCGTAGAGCGTCACATCGTGGCCGCGAGCGGCCGCCGCCAGCGCGGCATGGATGCCGCCGGGCCCACCGCCGACGACCATCACCCGTTTCTTGCGGCTCGCCGGCTGCACCGGCTCCTGCACTTCCTTCAGCAGATAGGGATTGACCTGGCAGATCAGCGGCTCGGCCTTCCAAAGCTGATGGTGGCAGACGTTGCAGCGGATGCATGGCCGAATCCGCTGGCCCTGCTCCGCCTTGCGCGCCCAATGCGGCTCGGCCAGCAACGTGCGCCCCAGAGCGACCATGTCGCACTGGCCCTCGGCGATGAACTGCTCGGCCTCGTCCGGCAGGATGACCGAACCGGTGCCGATGACGGTCGCATCGCCCAGCGCGCGCTTGATCTCGTGCGCCAACGGCAGCAGGGTGTTGCGCGGAAGATACATGCACGGCACGGACGGATAAGGCGACAGCCGTTCAACGGTGGTGTTCAGCGTGCCGACATGCACGTAGACCACTCCCTCATCAATCATGCGCCTGGCGATGCGAATCGCCTCCTCGCCGCCTTTGACGCCGCCCTCCAGGTCCTCCCACGCACTCATCTTGAAGCCCAGCGGGAAGTCGTCGCCGGCGTACTTCTTCATGGCACGGAAAATCTCCACCGGGAATTTCATCCGCCCCTCAAACGAGCCACCGAACTCATCGGTGCGCTTGTTCATGGCCGGCGAGATAAACTGGCCGATGAGGTAGCCATGGCAGCCGTGTATCTCGACGCCGTCGTAGCCCGCCTCGCGTGCCCGCCGTGCCGCCTGCCCGAAATCGTCAATGATTCGCCAGATTTCGTCCAGCGTCAGCTCGCGCGGCAGGCCGGCGTAGTTGGGGCTGTACATCGAAGTCGGCGCGGCCTCGCCGAACTTGCCGCCGAAGATGGCCGTCTGGAGGAACATCTTCGCCCCGGCGGCGTGCACGGCGTCGGTCATGCGCTTGTGGCTCGGTATCTGCGCGTCGTCGTTGATCGCCATCAACGGCCGCCCCCGCAGGATGTCCGACAGCACCTTCGTCGCCGCCGTGAACGGCGAGATGATCAGCCCGACGCCGCCTTTGGCCCGCTCGGCGAAGTAGGCGATTTCCTCATCGCCCCACACCCGCACGGGGTGGGCCAGGTCGGTGCCCATCGGCGCCATGACCACACGGTTCTTGATCTCCAGCGTTCCCAGTTTGATCGGACTGAACAAATGTTGATATGGCATCGTGCTCTCCTTACATGATCTATGATGTTAAGTAGTATGTGGTTTCATCTTCGATTTCAACCTCAAAATCTACGAGTTGGGTTTGATCCCAGTACTCAGCCAGATCGTGAGTATCCCAAAACTCCCCGATTTCCCGATAACACCTGGCTCGCGAAATTGAACTCCTGGTCTCGCTCATGCAACCTCCGTTCTCTGTCGGTCATGTCTCGC
Organism: Anaerolineae bacterium; assembly: GCA_034435095.1. Lineage (GTDB taxonomy): Bacteria > Chloroflexota > Anaerolineae > DAOTYC01 > DAOTYC01 > DAOTYC01. The sequence continues at coordinate 21,012 of DAOTYC010000096.1, forward strand.
GCGGGCGTATCCGAGATTTCAGGCGAATTAGCAGAAGTCTCAACCGCGTCATGCTGAGCGTAGCGAAGCATCTCATTTCACGACGTACAACGAGATTCTTCGCTGCCCCTTCGCTGCGCTCAGGGCTTTGGCTACTAAGAAACTACCCTGTCCCGTCATTCTGAGCGAAGCGAAGAATCTCAACGCCTGCCAGCGCGAGATGCTTCGCCTTCGGCTCAGCATGACGGAGGACGCCCCCGCCGGTCATTGCGAACGCAGCGAAGCAATCTCCGGGTTGGCGGCCGTAGCCTAGGGCCTCGTGCCCGTTACGCCCACAAGGGGCTATGCTACATTGCTTCGTCGCCC
>DAOTYC010000097.1:0-2605 GCA_034435095.1 Anaerolineae bacterium
ATGTCTCCTGTCGCCGTCAAATTGCACACAGGTTTGCCCACACCGCAGCAGAGCAGGCGGAACGTTTGCTTCTATTATAAGGGCAAGGTCAACTGATGTCTAATCGAAAGCTGAGAAGCTGCCGGGCCTTCAGAGGACACGTGGAAGGCCCGGCAGGTCTCAAGGGGTAACTTTACTCTTCTATTTCATAGGCCTGGCCGTCGAGCACGACAATCATGAATTTGTCCAGCGCGAGGTATCGCCCCCACTGTGGGTTCGCAGCCAACAGGCTGAAGTACTCTTCGCTTCCAAACTTGATTCTGATGGGCGACATTTTGCTCTCGTCATAGGCAGTATCGGTCCATTTCCCCCCGCGGTTGACAAAAGTCTTGTCGGCTACAATCTTAACCGCGTTGTCGCCATAGCCACCGATGACGCCCGTGTCTGTCTTGCGCAACCGGTTCTCTTCGACCGAGCGGGCCACAGCCTCGGCGCCCGCTTCGATTAGCGGCGAGACGTTCATGGTCTCAAACTCCTCCCGGGCGACGCCAGCTCGCCCTGCCGGGCTGAGGATGTCCACGTCTTCTCGAATCAAGAAAGACGTGTAAGGAGTCACAATGCCATAGGCAACAGCCAGCTCGACAATCTCGTCCACCAGTTCTTTGTCTTCGCCATGAAGCCGAATCTGTCCCAGCAAGTAGCCGACACGACGGATGGCCCACAGGCGGGCGATGAAGGGCTCGCCGCCCCTGTCGCGAAACGTGATGTCCTCATAGGTGAATTTCTGGGGACGGTCATTGACTTCACCCGAAAGCGTGATCGTGGTGTTGCCACCATCACGGTACCGCCCAACCACTACCAGTTGACTTCCAACAAACAGGTCCGGCAACGGGTCAGGATACACATCTTCCGCCAGCACATCTCCGAAGTCCAAACGGAGGTCGGCTAAGACCGGCGTGCTGATCTTGGCGTAGAAATTTGACACTTCCGCCTGGATGTCTTGACCTGGCCGGACATAGTTGGTTGTGCCGCGATGAGCTTGTGCGAGAGTGTCAAGCAGGATGGTGTTCACTTCATCGCCGATGCCAAAGGCAAAGAGCCGGACATCTCCGCGGGCAGCTTCATTTACATTTTCGATAATCTTCTGGGTATCTGTCACCCCTTCTGTAGCCAGTCCGTCGGTAAGGAAAATCACCACCTGGGGGCGACCTCTTTTACCCATCGCCATCGCTTCGACCAGAGCGCGTTCGATGTTGGTTCCTCCGGCGGCCCGCAGCCCTTCAACGAATGTCCAGGCATCTTCTTTCTCTTCTGCCGGCCTCAGCTCAGTGGCATACCGACGGAGCCCGGTGCTGAAGGCGATGATGTTGAAACGGTCCTCATCGTTCAAGTTGTCCAGGATGAACTTCAGCGCCTCTTTGGCCTGACTCAGCTTCTCACCGCGCATACTGCCGGACACATCCAGCACGATTACAACGTCTTTGGCGACCACCTCTTGCTTAGCGACTTCGACCGCTGGGGAGACCAACATGAGGAAGAAGCCATCTTCGTTTCGTTGAGGCTTGTAACTCAAGAGGTTTAGGCCGATGTCTTCGGAAGAAACACTGTAGTACAGGCTGAAATCGGTATCCGGCTTCACATTGTGGTCCTCATAGCCGACGCTGGCCCGATAGTCGCCGTCTCGCTCGACAGCTATGTCGTGGCTCGGCGAATAGACCGACTTGATGGCCTCTCTGGAGCGAATGTCAATATGAATGCTCACATCTTCGATAGGCTTGGCCGAAAATCGCTCCGTATCCAGGGGGTAGACGTAGCGCACCAGGCCGTTGTCCATCGGCAGTATCTCGGTGTACTCGAGCTGAACCCGCTTCTCGCTGTGCGGCGCGATGGGATAGATGCGCGCCCTAAACGCATTGCGCCCCATGTATTCTAGCAGGGCCGGGTCCCGTTGTCGCCGAACAATGTCCTCATAGATGCGTCGGGCCTCGTCTCGGTCCAGGATCTCGCCTTCCAAACGTTCGCCGTCGACGTACATGGCAAATTCAGAAATCGCCGCCTCTTCAGGCAAGGGAAAGATGTAAGTGCCTTCCAGTTCATAGTTGGAGTCATTGACAAACACCTGGTCAATTGAGGTCGACGCCACCTGGTTATCAATTGATACCGTCACACGGTGATACTTGATACTCAGCATGGGTATCGGTTGGATCGGGCGGTCCGGTGGCGGTATGGGAATGATGATCCCGTCGGCCAGAGCTGCCCCAGTTTGAACAACAAAGATGCCAATCACCGTCAACGCAGCCGCAAACATACGCCAGTTCACCATAATCGAACCCTCCTTTCAAACAGCCGTAGACTTCCATGCCAGTCCAGGCCTGGCCTATCTCTGGCACCAATTCACTCTGTTGCTGCCTAAATCGCAGACGGATCTGGAAGAGGAAAAGTTCCCTGTCAACGCGATCAAATTCTCAACCGCACATGATGTTCTGAGCTCGCCCACGGCGCGTGGCGCGCCGCTCATTGGGCAAGAAACACCGCCGCCTCCCGTCATGCTGAGCGAAGCGAAGCATCTCGCGCCGCCTGTGAAGCTGAGATTCTTCGGCGCTGGCGCGCCTCAGAATGACGGGAC
>DAOTYC010000098.1:0-12130 GCA_034435095.1 Anaerolineae bacterium
ATGGCGAAATCAATGAGCCCGGCCAACACCGCCGAAATCGGGATAACCAGGCGCGGGAAGTACACCTTGCTCAACAGGTTGGCGCTGAGAACCAGGCTGTTGCCGGCCCGGTCCAACGCGCCGCCGAAAAAGTTCCACGGCACGAGCGCGCAATACGCAAAAATCGGGTAGGGGATGCCTTCCGACGGCACTTTCGCCAGCCGCCCGAAGAACAGGCTAAACACGACCATGGTGAAGAACGGCTGGATGATGGCCCAGGCTGCCCCCAACGCAGTCTGCTTGTAGCGCACCTTGATGTCGCGCCAGGTCAGGAAATACAGCAGCTCGCGGTACTCCCACAGCTCCTTGAAGTCAATCGAAACCCACCCCTTTGAGGGCCGGATCACAAATTTGGGCAAGGAAGCCTGTCTCTCCTCTTTGGTCAATTGGATGTCCACTCTGGCTCACCTCACGTCAACTTCTGCTGCACCAATTGTAGGACTGAATCCGTCAGACGCAACACCTCCACCGCGACCGGCCTGGTGTATACCCGCGCCGGAATGCTATCAGGCAGACCATTCGGATACCGTGTCGGGATGTAGTAAGCATCCAATGGGGAGACCTCACCCCGCAGCCGTTCGAAATCGGCGTCGAAGTGGGCGGCCCAGCGACACAACGCTTCGACGGAGTGGCCGATCACCAGCTCCTCGCCCTGAGCATACAGGAACGCCTTCAACGCTTTCTCAGCGACCTGCTGGCCGATGAAACAGGCCAGGTGATAGCTGCCGCCGTCCAACAGCAACTGCGCGCCCTCGCGGTCGGCTTTGGCTTGCTCCAACCAGCGTAAACCCTCACTCAGCGGCTCGCGCTTCATATAGCACCTTCCCTTCGGCCAATGCTCGCCGCACCAGCGGCGTGTCTGCCATCCGCTCCATCTCGGCCGGAGTATAGACCAACAAATCCACCGCCACACGCGGCTGGAGGCGGCGATACAGTTCGACGGTACGCGCCAGAAAATCCAGCGGCGTATCCCAGACGATGAGCAGGTCCAGGTCGCTCATCAGTCCGGCCGTACCCCGTGACGCCGACCCAAACAGCACCATACGTTGCAGCCCTATGCTGGCCGCGGCTTGTGTCAGTCGTACCAGTTCCTGCTGCAATGCCTGCCGATGCGCCTTGCGCCGCTCGCTCAGCCATTGAAACCAATCTTGCTCTGGCAGCATTCACAATCTCCCAAACCTGCGCCCGGTCTTCAATCTCTCAATACGCGCCACGCCCCACAATCACCGCGCCCAGCGTCCTGAGCAAAATCACGATGTCCAACCACAGCGAGTAGTTGCGAATATAGAACAGGTCGTACTCGGTGTTCAGGTGCATGGGCAAATCGCTGCGCCCGCTGACCTGCCACCAGCCGGTGATGCCCGGCGGGACGACCAGCCGCTGCCGCTGCCAGGGCTGGTACTGCTCCACAATGAACGTCTGCTCTGGCCGAGGCCCTACCAGGCTCATCTCACCCCTGATGACGTTGATCAACTGCGGCAGCTCGTCCAGGCTGAAACGGCGCAGGACGCGCCCGACACGGGTCACCCGTGGGTCGCACGGCGTCTTATACACCGGCTGCAAACAGCCATTCTCGTCGGCCACATACGTACAGGGCACATTTTTCTCGGCATCCGTCGTCATCGTCCGGAACTTGTACATCCAGAACAACCGCCCGTTCTCGCCCACTCGCTCCTGCTTGAAGATGACCGGGCCAGCGGAATCCAGTTTAATCGCAACGGCGATAATAAGCAAACAGGGCCAGGCGAGGGCCAGCGTCAGGCTGCTGACCAACAGGTCGAAGGCGCGTTTCAGAAGCCGATTGGCGCCATGAATCAGTGGCTCACGGACGCCGATCAGCGGGATGCCGGCCACCTGATCGACCGAGGCACGGACCATCGCCAGCCGAAACTGGTCCGGCACGATGCTGATGTGGACGGGCAGCGTCTGCAGGTCGAGCAGCAGAGGCTCAACCCGGTCGTGTTGGGCCAACGGCAGAGCGATGATGACCTCGTCAATGGCGTGTTGTGTAACCACGGTCCGCGCTTCCTGTATTGATCCCAGTAAGGGGGCGCATTCGGCTGCTGTCGGCTCGTCATCCAAAAAGCCGATGCGGACGCACGCCGCACCCAGCTCGGCCCGTATCGCCTCGGCCACAGTCCGCCCCATCTCGTTCGCGCCAACCACCAGCAACTTCAACGCGCCCTGACCTTCAATTTGCTCACGTCTCCACACTCGTTCCAACACAAGCCGAAACGCAAACAGCAGGACCAGGTCCAAAACATAGAAATAGATGACCATAATGCGCGGCACATCACGAAAGGAAAAGTACAACACGCCGGCGAAGGCGAAAGTCGCCGCGGTGGTCGCCACAAGCAGGGCCCAAGGCTGACGAAACAATCGGTTGGCCTGCCGTTCGTCATACAGGTTGAGCGAGACGAACACGGCAGGCCAGATAAACAAGACGAAGAGATGCAACAACGGGGTATAAACGATCAATTCAGGTTCCGTCGGGCCGAGCGGTTTCCCCAAAGGGACCACATAACGCATCACCGCGCCCAACAGCAGCGCGAGCTGGGTGAGCACCGCATCGCCTATGAACAATATCGTCGCCAGGTCAAAGAACCGACTGCGCATCTCTCGCCCCAGACCATCCGTCGGACTCAGTTACACATCATGATACCAATTATAATGTCGTGTATTCTTGAGTGTCAAACTCTGCCCAGCAGCCGGCCAGGCGCGAGGCGCAGCACGGTGTACGTCGCACGGATGATCTCAGTCTTCGATATTTTGGAGCTGCCGCGCTGCCGGTTCTCGAAAATGATCGGCGTCTCGCCGACGGAGTAACCTAACCGCTGACACCGATATAGCATCTCGATGAGGAAGGAATAGCCATTGGAGAAGATTTGGTCCAGTGGCGCGTTCTCCAGCACATAGCGGCGATAACAGCGGAAACCAGCCGTACAATCGTGCGCGTGTAGCCCAAGCACCGCCCGGGCAAAGGCGTTGGCGCCTTGGCTCAACAGCGTGCGATTGAAGCCACAATTCACCGATCCCCCACCAGGCACATAACGCGAACCGATCACGATGTCTTTCTCCTGAGCGGCGGCTATCAGAGCAGGAATGTAACGGGGGTGATGGGAAAAATCGGCGTCCATACTGAGGATGACGTCCACATCCATTTGCAGGGCGCGGCGGAACCCGGCGATGTGGGCCGTGCCCAGCCCCAGCTTGCCGGGCCGGTGGATAACGTGCACGGTCGGCTCACGGGCGGCGATGTCATCCAACAGTTCGCCTGTGCCATCGGGTGAATTGTCATCCACCACGATAATCTGGATGTCTATGCCCAACGCCAGGATCTCGTCAATGAGCAGGCCGATGTTTTCTCGTTCATTGTAGGTTGGAATCACTACGGCAGCTTTCATGGATGGTCGGCTGACACCTCGCTCGTCTGTTCAGGATTCAGGCTCAGAAACATGCAACTTGCTTTCAAGAGCAAACTTCTGGAAAACCCAGAGCGAAACAGCGACAAGCCAGGTCGCCGCGGAAATATATAGCCCCCACCAGAAGCTCCGCGGTGTGTAAGCGAAGACCACGCGATGTCTGCCGGCGGACAGTTCGACTGCCCGAAAGGCGTGATGGACGCGAAGTATGTCCCCTTCTTCGTCGTCCACTGTAACATGCCAGCCGGGATAATACGTATCGGCTAATATCAGTTGCCCCGGTTCATCCAGTTCTACATCAATTGTAGTCCGATTCCATTCATCGCGCAAAGCCACCGCCTGTGGCCTGACCTGGCCTGCCACAGTGACGACGTAGGCTCTGGGCAAGAAATGGGGGTTCTCGAAAATATCCACCGTCCCAGAGTAGACCAGGCGAGCATCCGCGCCCGGCTGAGAACCAACCACATAACGGACGCCCATCAGGCCCAGCAGCTCAAGCGCATCCGCGCCGGCAGCCGCCTCCGCCCGGTCAAGCAGATCATGTTGCGCGCGGACGACCAACGGGTCATAATTGTTCGCGCTCATCAGCCCCTCGACCACGGCCAGGTTGGGCAGCAGCGTCTCACGCAACGCTTGCAGATGGCCCCCATCGGTCGGCCCGAAATCCTTGAACTTGAAAAAAGTCTCAAACATCACCTCACGATTGAACCGTTCAGAAGAAAAGATGCGCCACATCTGCCTCTCAGCGCCTGCCGTCTGTCGCAGGAACGTCCCACTGTCAGTCGGATGATGATACACGCTGGCGTCGGCATAGACATTGAGCGGCCAGCCAAAAATGAGCAGGTCAAGGGCAACGAAACCCACCGCCGCCGCAGTCCACGCCTGCCGACGCCAGCCGACGCGCCACCGCGTGTGGATCAGAATCAAAACGCCGGAGAGGACGGACAACAACGATGCGCCGGTCAACGCCTCCAGGAAGGTCACCTCTGTTGAGCGGGAGAGAAGCACCCAGCCGACGGCTGTCGTCGCCAGCCCCGAGGCTGATATGGCGATCAGGTAACGGCTGAAGCGCGCCCAGCGCTCCGACGTGCCCAGTTGGTCGAAGCCAATGCCAGCCAGCACGGCCATGCCGAACGTATACCAATAGAGCAAACGCGCCGGCGCCTGGAACAGCCCAAAGCCCGGCACGTGGCGCCAGACCCACGGGTAGATGGGCAGGTTATCGCCCAAAGCCAGCACCAGCGCCGCGACACACACCAGGGCAAGAAAAGGCACATGGCTGAACGCGCCGGTGGCCTCCTGCCACTGCCCTCTGGACCTGATCCGTCGCCACAACCAAAGCGCCACAGCGACGCAGGCCAGCACGAACGGCAGCACGCCAATATAGCCACAGTCCTCCCAATAGTTGCCCCGCCCCCAGAAATTTCCCCGCGCCGGGTGGCCGAAGAAATCGGGCGCAAATAAGGTGATGAACCGCCACGGCCAGAACGAATAGTTCATCGCAAACTTGTCATCCAGGCCCGCTGCCCGCTGCGAGAGCTGCGCCAGCTCGGCCGCAGGCCACGCCTGAGCAGCCGCAGCCAGTACACCGACGGCCACGGCCAGCAACAGCAGCGCCCACCCGACCCATGCGCGGCTGACCACGGGCTGCCTCACATTGTCCACGCCACCTCCGCCCGTCCGAAGGCGAGAAAAGAGCTCCCGTCCCGCACGCAAAGTCGGGCCGAGATGCAGGAACAGCGCGTACAGCGCCACCAGCCACAGGCTGTAATACCACAGTTGCGCGTGCCCGGCCAGCAACTGCACGGCGCTAACCAGCCCCAGCGCGATGGCATCAGCCAGACGCGCCCGCCGGACCGTGCGATGGGTCAACCACAGGAGCAGCGGCAACCAGGCAGCCGCGTTGACCATGCTCAGGAACTGGGCCCGCCCAATGATGAACCCGCTCAACATATAGCACAGGCTGCTGACCAACGCTGCTGGCCGGGTCAGCCCCAGGTAGCGGGTGAAACCGTAAGTAGAGCCGCCGGCCAAAATCACGTGCAGCACGACCGAGTAGCCCATCGCCTGTTCGACAGGGAAAATGAGATAGATCAGGTTCAGGGGATACAGAGCAGCCGATTGCAGGTTAGCCAACAACGGGGCGCCACAGCCCAGGGCCGAATTCCACAGCGGGAACTGGCCGGCCCGATAGGCATCCACCATAAGCTGCCGCCACTCGTAGAACTGCAATATTGAGACGCCCCAGTAGAGCACTTTCCCGCCGACGATCAGCGGCCAGAACAGGGCGAGAGGCGAGCCAACCAGTACGATGGCAATTGACCAGGCGCGTAGTTGATTGCAGAACCACCGACAACCAGTGATGAACATCGCGCGGCCACTTATTCGAGACACTACTCACTGCTGCGGATAATGAAGAAAAGCCCGCTCAGGATGAACGCGACGCCCAAGATGCGGGTCGGATTCACCTGCTCACGGAAGATAAAAGCACCGATAAGCAGCGAAAACACGTAGGTCAGGCTGACCAACGGGAAGGCCAGGCTGAAATCCAGCTTGGAAAGTACGTCCAGCCACAGAATCGCACTGACGCCATAGAAGGAAAAGCCCAAGAGGATGTAAGGCGTCGAAAACATCTTGAGAATGTTTTCCCACAGGCCGCCCCCCAGAAAGCTCGTCCCGCCAATTTTGAGCAGGCCGACTTTCAACATGGTCTGTCCGGCAACCAATAGCAGGATGCAAAAAACAGCCACAGCCAACGTCCTTATCACAACATATTCCTCCTTAAGTCAAATCGAATAGCCCCTTGTGGGCGTAACGGGCACGAGGCCCTATGCTACAGCCACCCAACCGGAGCGTAACGGGCACGAGGCCCTATGCTACAGCCACCCAACCGGAGATTACTTCGCTGCGTTCAGACCGGGCAGGGTAGGTTTCCATACCTGCCACCATAGGTCGGGTATGGGAGCTCGACCTACGGCTGGCTGCTCAACGTTCGCGCAATGCTGAGCTGCCGGAACACCCGAAAGGCAGACACGCCGGCGATCAGCAACAGAACGACGACGGGCACGGCAATGGCCCAGGGCGACGCCCCGGCCAGGTACAGGTAGACCCACCAGAAATCCGGCACATTGTTGCGTATGAACTCGCTCTCTTTGGTCAGCCCGGCGGCGACCACGTCATCCGACGCATCGGCGCGCACCCAGTCAGACCGGGCATCGGCAATGGCCCGGCGCGCCTCAGCCCACGCCTCGCTGTGAGCAAACCGCCCCAGCACCTCAATCGCCACAGGCCACTGTCTGATCACCGGCGATAATGACACCTCGTAGATGGTCTTGTCGTAGAAACGGTCGTACTGCTCCGATAGAGCAATCATATCCCGCGAGTGATTGACCAGCACGGCCGGCAATTGAATGCCCACGCCCACCGCAAACAACAGCGCAAAAAGCGCCACGGCCATTTTGCTCCTGGCCTCCTGGAGCAGGAAGCCGACGGGCAACATCAGGAACGGGATTACCGGCATCAGAAAGCGAGGCCCCCAGTTCCAGCCGCCGGTCCAAAACGAGTACGGGGCATGGAACAGCACATACGTCGCACACAGAACAGCGACCATCAGGGCAACTCCCCGATGGGACCGCCAGAGCAACAACATGCCCCCCAGTCCCAGCAACAGAATCGGACAGTAGACAAACAGCCCCTTGCCCGGACTGAACAGCAGGCCATACAAGCCATTCAGCGGCGGAGTGTCCCAGCCCATACGAGTATATTTCATTGAGAGCAGCGAGCCAAATCGCAGCCAGGTGTAAACCCCGACCACGGTCAAACCAGGCAGGCAGCCAGCCACCCCGGCCAAGATGGCGCGAGTCACCTGCCGCGCTCCCCCCGCGCGGCTCGGCGCCTGTCCACGCAGCACGGCCAGCAAATAGACACCCAGCGCAGGAGCGGCGAGCAACGCCGTAGGGCGAAAGACGAGCGACAGCCCCAGGCACAGGCCGGCCCGGAAGAGGCAGGCCGCCCGGCCCGATAACTCATACCGGCGCAGGCCCAGAGCGGCCAGGAGCACGAGCCAGGTCACGGCAGGCTCGCTGTAGAACGTCTTCACATAAGGCCAGACGCAGGTCGCAAAACCGAAGGCAAAGGCCAGCCCGACACTGAGGCGCAGCGACAGATGCAGCCAATGGGCCAGGTCCGCCAACGCAACGGCGGCGCCGGCAAGCAACAGAGCGCCCAGCAGTTGCACCAACATCCTGGCCAGAAACTGCGGCCCAAGGCCCGGCCATACGGCGTCCAGGGCGCGCCCGACCCAATACAGAGGCGCCGCGGCCAAAGACATGCCCCACCCGTAAGGGCTATAGTCGTAGCCCAGACGGCCATTGTACACGAGACTGGCGGTTTCGACAACATACGCCCGCGTGGGCAAGAACCCCGGGTAGTTCTGGACAGGGACCGGAATCAATTGCGCTCTGAGGGCCACCGTACCATATTCGATCATGTTGCGCGTGACCTGGTACATCGTGCCGGCGTCTCCGCCCTCGATGCGTCCCGAAGAGGTCAGCACATAGCACGCCGCGAAGAACACGAACAGCCACCCCGCGGGAATGCCAGGGCGCACGGCATCACGTTGCGGCCTGACCGCGCTCATATCCTGGCTCCCAGTCGCGCCGCGCGCCGACGGGCCAATACCACCAGCGCCAGTGCCGACAGGAACGCCGCCGCGCTGGTGATGCGCAGCCCCCAACTCAGCGACTGCGGACGATAGACCCAGGCCACCGAATGATGGCCTGCGTCGAGCCACACCCCGCGCAACAAGTAGTTGGCGCGCAACACCGGCCTGGGTTGTCCATTGTCATACGCCACCCAGCCGGGATACCACATTTCGCTCAAGACAAGCAGGGCCGGCGTCGGCAAATCCACCTCGACCACAATCTTGTTGGGCGAGAACAGGACGACCTGCGCCTCGACCAGGCCCTGCGGGAGACGCTCATCACCCTGCACAGGCATCGGCACGAGCCCAGAATCGCCCTCGACCACCGCCTCACGGTTGAAGTCCAGGTCAGGCAGCGTGGCCCAGGCCATCTCTCCGTCAGCCACAGGCCGCACCGCAGGTACGGCGAAGGCCCTTGGCAGAGCCGATTCGTTGCGATACACGTATGCACGCCCGATCTGGGTCTCAAAGGTCAGGCCCGCCGCGTTCAGCGGGAAATCGGCAACTACATATCGCACGTTGAGCAGGCCGAGCCAGCGGGCGTTCGGCGTAACGTCCCGCAGGGCTTCGGCCAGAGGCCGGTCTGGTGGAAAATGGGGGATGGTCACGCTGAAACGGTCGTCACCATAGCCGCCCGCCACAGCCATAAATCGGTCATAACGGGCCAGATGTACCGGCTCCACCCCATCCGCGCTTTGCAGGTCATACATTGCCGCGATGTGCTGGGGCAGGCTGTAGCTGGGTGAATAGATACGGCAGGTCTCCGGCTGGCCCCTGTCGCGGATGCTGCGGGCCAGGTCAGCCCGCTCGGAGAAAACCGCTTCGGGGGAGCGGAAAACCATCAATGAGCGACCGAATGAACCGGCGTCCAACACGCCGAGGATCAAAGCCGCCGTCACCAGCGCCATCGGGCCAAGCCGCCCCGCCCGATGCAGCCAGATGACGGCCAGCCCGACGGTGGGCACGGCAGCCAGCGCGATGGCCGCCCGCGACCACTGCCCATAGCCGATGGCTAACCCCGCGCCGAGCAGCAGGCAAGTCGCGCCTACGGCCAGCCCGGCGGACACACGCCAGCGCGACAGGCGATGCATCGCCGGCTCGGTGAGCAGCGCGTCCAGGCCGTATGCCGCCAGGACGGCCAGCGCCAGGTTCACAAACAGCCAGACCCTGGCCGCCGCCCGCAGCCACTGCCAGCCCGGGGCGATGTAGTACGCCAGGGCAAACAGGCCGCCGCCGGGGCCCAGCGAAAGCAGCCCCCCCAGAACAGCCACAACGGCGAAAAACATCAGCCGCCGGTCGCGCGATCCGAACAACGACAAAACAGCCAGCCCCAGCATCACCAGGCCAGGGTAGATGGTGTGCTCATGGCCGGCCCGCGCCGATGGCAGGAAAAGCCCCACCAGCAGTTGAGGAACGTTCAGCGAGTATTCGGCCGCCTGCGCCAGAGAGAACGCCCGATTGCTGTGAGGTGCGAGTTCCAGCAGAGGGATAAGCTGCGCCGCGCCCAAAGCCGCCGCCAGCAGCGGAATGGGCGCCACCGCCAAAGCAGAACGTTGCCAGGCCCTGCTATCGCTTCCATTTTGGCGAGCTGCCATCCACAGCTCAAACCCGGCGTAGAACGCGGCGAGGTAAAGCGTGTAAATGACAATTTGCGTGTGCGTGACCATCTGCAAGCTGAGGCACATCGCCGTCAAGACCGCGGCCATCCACGACCGGTGGGCAATGGCCCGATTGATGCCCAGCAGGACCCAGGGCAGCCAGGCCACTGCCGCAACCAGGCTGACATGTCCGGCGGCGACATGGGCGATGAGCTTACCCGATAGCATGTACAGCGTCGCGGCGACCAGAGCGGCTGTCTCTGAACGGCCCAGGCCGCGGCACAGAAAAAAATACATCCCCGCCCCGGCGAGAAAAATGTGGACTATGAACAACAGGTTGAACGTCACGTTGATCGGCAGGCGCAACAGCAGGTAATTGAGCGGATAATACATCATCGCCAGCGGATTGGCGATCGCCGGCATCCCGCTCAGGCTGACGTTCTTCCATAGCGGAATCTGCCGAAACTGCTCGTAGGCCGTCTGGAGCTGATAGGCGTTCGGCCAGTGGATCACCGTCAGATCGGAATGGGGCGAATAGCTGGGATAGATGAGGCCGTCAGGCTGTATCAGCACGGGCAGAAAGAACAAAGCGGCGATAACGAAGAGAATGAGTATGTTGCCCCACCCCGAAATGGGAAATGAACTCGTCCGGTTGATCAACGTGCCTCCCCACCCAAAGTAGAAACCCGGTAAATGGTCACTTCATCATTCGTATAGCTCACATCAAGGGGGAATCTCGTCTGCGACTGGATTATGCCGACATCGCCTAACTCCCTCTCTTTGCGCCCAACAAATATATACCTCACGTCGTATTTGCGCAAGAATTCTGCCCAATCCGTCGTGCCGGCAAAGAAGCCCTCCACCTCCGACTTCCTTTGCCCAGCGTCAACCGTCTCGACGGCATGGCCGTACACCACCCGTTGCCCGGCCCAGGCCGGGATCATCAGACCCATCTGGGGGGAAGCCAGCACCAGTTCGCCGGGCGGGACAGAATCCCGCAGCCAGGCGAAGGCCGCAGCCTCGCCCTCAGTCATGAAAAGCGGCCACCTGGCGCCTGGTATGCCATCCAACAGGTGAAAGAGGACCATCAGCAGATTGGTCGGAAGAAGAGTCGCCACGAGCACGGCCAGCACGAAACGCCGCCACCGGCGGGCCGTCAGCCGAAGGGCGTAAAAAGCCCCCATGGCGGCCAATACCGCCACGGCAACGTGCAGGCCCAACAGCAGGCGGAGTTGCAGGCCCAGCGGCGCGTATACCAGGCCGAGAGCAACGACCACCCAGATGACCAGGAACGCTCCCCGCCGCCGTCGCAGCCCCCAAACGGCGCCGATTATCGCCAGTGGAAACAGGAGGCCGTAGCCCAGCAGGGTCTGCCACAGGGAGGCGGTCACCAGGGCATCATAGGCTTGAACTCGCCAGGCCGCAATAATCGGGTCATGCTGCGTGACCAGCCAGTAGTAGAGCAGGAACGCACCCGACAGAAACCCACCTGTGATCGCTCTGGCCCAGTCTGCCGACGGCCACCGCCGGCTGACTGCGCTACGCGCCGTCAGAAAGACGAGTAGGACTGCATACACCACAATAAACATGAAGGGAAAGACGATGGCCAGAGCCGCTGACGCGCCACAGGCCAGTATGGCTCGCTGAATGGGAAATACAGAGGCCCTGCCATCACGCTCCTGCATGTCGGTCGCCTCAAGCTGACCCAGCGGCGAGGCCACACTCAGGAAGACGAGCAGCACCAGCGCGCCAGCCAGAGGGAAATGCGGATTGGACAGCATGGAGAAGAAAGTGTTCGTCTCGATGAGCTGCATACCCAGACCGACCAGCCCGAAGCCCACCGTAGCCCAGCTCAGGCCGGACGACAGCGCGAAAAACAGGAAGGCCAGCCGACGCCCAGACACATCAGCGATGAATTCGGCAGCGAACCGATAGCCAAGCAGCAACAGCCCGAAGCTGTTTACCGACCGGGCCGCGTGATACACGGCTATCAGCGGGAGGCCAAACCAATTGGCAATATGGCCCAGCAACAGATAGTACCCAAACAGAAACGTGCGACGCTGTTCCTCCGGCGTAAACGGCAGCCGAAACAGCCACTCGCCGTTTGCGCCCTGCCGCATCTTAGCCAGGTAGGAATGCCCATCGAATGGATTGAAGAGCAAACCTGTGTAGACGGCATCTGGCGGACAGTATAACCAGGCGATGCAATATGGCAAAGCGGCCAACGCCACAACCAGCAGAGCCGCGACTACGGCCCAGCGCCATTCCCGCCCACTGACTGCAACGTGCTCGCCCTCACGCATACACCCAGAACCTCCTCAATCAACCATAGAAGGCGACGCCGGTCACCGGCGGGCAACGACCCGGTA
>DAOTYC010000099.1:0-34477 GCA_034435095.1 Anaerolineae bacterium
CATGACGGGAGCGGGCGGTGTTTCTTCCTCCATGAGCGGCGCGACCACGCGCCGTGGGGGAGGGAGCTCAGCATGACGGCCAGCCCGATTCGGTGGCTATGGGAAACGCCGTATGCGTCTGCTCCCTTAAATTCGGATGCACCCATTACGCTAACTCTGCGGGTTTCACTTTGGCTTTAGTTTAATGCTATCTGTCCACTGTCCGCTGCTATCCGTCCTCTCACCTGAATGCCGCCGAAGGCGGCCGGCGGGCAAAAATTGTGGCAGACAGGGTCGGGGCCAGCCACGAACGGTGTGCATTTCACATGGGAGGCAGCCCGCCGTTGCGAGGGGCAAAAGCGACGCCTCCCTATGGGCTTTTTGAAACTGCCGATAGTCATCCTATCGTTGGAAAATACCTTTGCCGACGAGCTCGGAGAGATTCACAATCCCTTAAACGCCATGCGAGTACCGGGTCTACCTAACCCCGGCGATGCCCCACCGGAATCAGATACAGCGGCGCGTGGTCATCCGGCAGGCGCAACGCCTGACGCACCTGGTCATCGTAGAACGCGCCGATGGGCACTGCTCCCAATCCCAACGCTGTCGCCTGCAACAACAGATTCTGCGCAGCGTGTCCAACCTCCATGTGAACATAGCGCGGAGAACGCTCGAGGCCATATTTCACCGCCGTTCGGGCGTAAACTGCCGCGATGACAAACACGGCCGGGGCCTGCAACACAGCCGATTGTTGCAACGCCGCGCGGTGCAACGCCGGCCGCAGATCCTCTTCACCTGCGACCAGCACTGTATGCCGCACAGGTTGATAGTGGAACAGCCCTTCTGCGGTTGCCACATACAGCTCTAAGGGGTACAGTGCGCCCGCGGAAGGCGCAGTCCTCTTGTTGCTGGGGTCGCTCACCCCCTGCGCCGACCACAACAACTGCGCAATGGCCTCCCAAGCCAACGGCTGGTCGGTATATTGTCTGATAGAGCGCCGGTTAGACAAAGCAGCCTCCAGGGATAACGCCCCGTCCAGGCTGGGAGAAGGGAGCGGCAATTCCTCCCCCACGGCGATAGGCACAGGTGTTTGCAGGTTAGCCGGCCCTTTGCCCGGCGCCTCCTGCGGCCGCCCGGATTCGACCGCTTTTTCTTTAGCCAAACAGCCACAGAGAACAACGCTCGCCGCACTAACCCAGGCGAGGAAACGCCGCCTGGAAATGTCGAGCGGAGAATACATGCGAACACCTCCTTAACAGATATTGCGCCGACACTGCCCTCATCTCGCCTAAAATTCTGTATGCCTCCGTGCTTCGGTTCGATGATAGATTTCTCAATCATTATAGCTGTCCTTACAGCCCTGACCAAACAGTCCGTGAGAAAAGGGCGTGCGAGCAGGGACATCAAGGCAGTTCCCTGCGCCAACCGCTGACATGCGCTTCTTGTGTTCAGTTTGCATTCCGCAGCCTCAGATGGTATGATGTGACCACGTTTTGTTGAGGGGAAAAGTCAATCGCTGAGACGAAGGCCAGGATTCGTGAACTTGAGAAACGCTGCTCAGGCATTGCCTGTGTCATAGCTGAAGCGCCTGGGAGAACAGGGCAACACGCCGGCTGAAACCAAAAAAGGGACGTGGGAGACCAGCGGTTGAAGATGACTCAGACCTCAGATGGAGACAAGATGTGATAGCCGAGTTGGGCCAGCATTGCGCAATTCTCGTTCCGGCCTTTCTGGCACTGGTCGGGCTAACAGCCTGCGGTGTGCCGTTCCTCTCGTCCGTGGGTGCCATTCCGCCTTCGTTCATGCTGCAGGCCAGGCAGGCGGCTCAGAATGTGCGGGATGCCTGCCTCAGGGTAGAGGTTGAGTGGAACACACCCGTCCTGGCGGATAAACAGACGCTTGAACTCTGGTACAGCAGACCGGACAAGATCCGCCTGGAAATTGTGGAAAGCGGTCAGGTCGGTTTTCGGGACATCATCTTTGCCGAGAACGGCGATCAGGCCTGGATGTACCGTCACGCAGCGCGGCAGGTTGACGTTGGGCCGGCTGGCTCAGTGAAGCCAGCAGTCGTCTATGAAGTCGTACAGTCGCTCGCCGACCTGTTTTTCGGCCAATCTTTTGAGGAGGTTACGGCCATTTCCAGAGACTATGCGAGCAATAGATGGGCGTTCAAAGTGACAGGTCGTGCGGGGCCAGGAGTTCAGCAATCAGACCGGAATCGTGGCGCACCGGATTGCACGGTCTGGCTGGAGGACGGGTCGCTCCTGCCTTTCAAGGTTCGCTGCCAGGAAGAAGGGGCAATGGACTATACTGCAACTGTCCAAGAAGCGCAGTACAACACAGGCTTAACCGATGACCTGTTCGACATCGGCTTTTTGCCGACTCAGAGCTACGCCATCCATCGGATCAATTGACCACATCATCTTGAATCGGAGCCAGTTTACATGCCAGTACAGCCAGGCCAACCATCTCTCGATAGCCTCCTTTCTGACGACAGGCTGGCGTCCGGCGCCGAGTTTCTCGGCATCCTGACAGCGGCTCGCGAACGTTTGCGCGCTGGTAGACTGCCGCAAGCGGAGGCATCACACTTCGCCGGGTGGGCAGCGTCGCAGTTTTGGCTTCATTACCGCGTCAACGGCTCCTTTCTGGCGCAGGCCATCACCTTATTGTGCGAGCTGGCTGTCCAGGCCGACCCCGAAATTGCACAGATAGGGAAACGCGCCTTGTTCTCCTCGCTGGTTGAGCCGCTCAGCGATGCGTTTGACGCTGAGTACTGTGCGGTGTACGACCGCCTGTTCGCCCAGGTGATTGATTGGTGCCGACGGCAGCCGGCGGGCACGGCACTGAACCGCGCCCTCAATCGCTTTGGCCTGCGCAATGCGGACCAGTTGCTGAAGCGCAAGCAGAAGCTGAACAAACAACCGCTCCGCCGACCCATTTCGCCCGACCGGCTCAAGAAAGTGCTTTTGTTGTCCAGGGTGACGCTGGGGGCTGAGGTGGCGATCACTGCCACCATTATCGCCACTTTGCGGACCATTCTGCCAGACGCGCAGTACGTCCTGTTGGCCGCACCGACGGTCCGCCGGCTCTTCGCTGGCGATGCAAATGTCGCCGTGCACGAGGTACGCTACAATCGCGATCAGGGCCTGCTCGAACAGTTCGACAGCTGGCTCGACGTGGTGCAGGCCATCCGGACCGAGACCGAGGGGTTGCACCCAGAAGAGTTCGTCGTGATTGACCCTGACTCCCGACTGAGCCAGTTGGGGCTGTTGCCGGTCGTCGAGGACGAAACGCGCTATGTTTTCTTCCCCAGCCGGTCGTTTGGCGGCGAAGGAGATGAGCCCATTGGCGCGTTGGCGGCGCGGTGGACAAAACAAGTTTTCGGCGCACCCGAAACCCGCTATCCGCAGGTCCGCCTGCTCGCCGAAGACTGGGATTTGGCCCGCGCGCTGGTTCGCCACATGACCGAATGCACTTCCAGGCCCGTCACTGTCGTCAATTTTGGTGTAGGCGGCAACAACGCCAAGCGCCTGGCTGAGTCATTCGAGCACATCCTCGTCCTGAGACTTATCGAAAGTGGAGCGCGTGTGCTGTTGGCCAAGGGAGTTGGGGTTGAGGAGACCGACCGTTCAAACCGGTTGCTGCGCAAAATGGCGGAAACCGGCAAAACGGTCCAGGAATTCGACGCCGCCAGACCCGAGGACCTGGCTGTCCTCGACCCGAACTGCGACGTGCTGGGCTGGCAGGGCAATGTGGGCGCGTATTGCGCCCTGATCGGCAGTGTGGACGAGTACATCGGATATGATTCCGCCGGGCAGCACATCGCTGCTGCGTTGGGCACACCAACGATTGATATATTCGCGCACAACCCTTCGCCCCGGTTCATGTATCGCTGGCGGCCATACGGCCCTGGCCCCGTTCAGGTCATCAATGCCACCGGCCAGGGGGATATTGGCCGATGGGCAGAACAGGTCACGGAACAGGTCATGGAATGTCGAAAGCGATATCTGGAGTCAAAAGCGTCGTACATAGAGACGAAGGGGTAAGAAGTAATCGTCTTCAAACGTCTTTAATAGTTGAGTCGCGGTACCCAGGCAAAGGAGGAAGAACTGTGAAACCGAACCCATTGCTTCAATTGAAAAGCCACGGGCAAAGCATCTGGTATGATAACATTCGGCGCAGTCTGCTGCAGAGTGGTGAATTGAAACGGATGATCGAAGAGGATGGGGTAACCGGTGTCACTTCCAACCCGACCATCTTCGAAAAAGCCATTGATGGCAGCACCGATTACCAGGACGCGCTGAAAGAGCTCATAGCTTCGGGCGCATCTCCCGATCAGATTTATGAGAAGCTGACTGTGGAGGACGTTCGGACCGCGTGCGACATCCTGAGGCCAGTCTTTGACAACACGCACGGCGCCGATGGCTACGTGAGCCTGGAGGTCTCCCCTCTGCTCGCTCACAATACCGCCGGCACAATCAAGCAGGCTAAACACCTGTTTGCGTTGGTTGGCCGACCTAACCTGATGATCAAGGTGCCGGCTACCTCTGAGGGTATCCCCGCCATCGAAACACTCATCGGCGACGGCGTCAACGTCAATGTCACGCTAATATTCTCGCTGGACAGCTACAGAAAAGTGGCCGAGGCCTACATCTCCGGGCTGGAAAGGCTGGAGAAAGCCGGCGGCCGCCTGGATGCGGTGGCCTCGGTCGCCAGCTTCTTTGTGAGCCGCCTGGATACGGCTGTGGATAGGTTGTTGGAAGAACGCATTGCCACTGAGAGAGACCCCAAGAGACAATCTGAGCTGGCAGCGCTGTTGGGCACGGCAGCCATCTCCAATTCCAAAATGGCCTACCAGATGTTCAAAGAGATATTCGGCAGCCCGCGCTTTCAAGCATTGGCGGAAAAAGGCGCGCGCCCGCAACGTGTGCTGTGGGCCAGCACCAGCACCAAAAACCCGGCCTATCGGGATGTGATCTACGTGGAGCAGTTGATTGGCCCGCAGACCGTCAATACCATGCCGCCCAACACGCTGGAGGCCTTTCGCGACCATGGCGTCGTCAAGCCAACTCTGGAACAATCCGTGGAGGAAGCCAGAGCCAATCTGAAAGCACTGAGAGACCTCGGCATAGACCTGGATGCGATTACCGACCAGTTATTGGTGGAGGGAGTGGACGCTTTCGCCAAATCCTTCGAGCAATTGATGCGTTGTATTGCGACCAAGAAACAGAAGTTCCTGGACGGCGACGACATAACCGAGTGCCATTAAGTTCGCGCCGTTCCCTGGCGAGATAGGCGCGCGGTCAGGGCACGCCTGACCGCCTCGTGTTCGCTCCACGGGTACTCCACCGTCCCGTAGCACATGGACTGCTCGTGGGCCTTGCCAGCGGTAATGACCAGGTCGCCAGGGCGGGCCAGGTCAATGGCAAATTGTATCGCTTCAGCGCGGTCGCCGATGCGCCAATAGCTCTCACCTTCCTTCTTCCCTTCGGCCTCACAGCCCCGCGCGATGGCCGCCATGATGTCATCGAGGCTCTCAGTCCGGGGATCCTCCGCTGTGATGACCACCCGATCAGCCAGACGGCCGGCGTGGCGGCCCATCATTTCCCGCTTGTATACGTCCCGCAGGCCAGCGCAGCCAAACACGACGATGATTTCCCCTTCGGTCATCTGCCTGGCGGCTTGCAGCGCACGCTCCAACGAATTGGGCGTATGGGCGAAGTCAATGAGCACGGTGAAGTCCTGGCCGAGGTCGATTCGCTCCATGCGGCCAATCACACCATGCATCGCCTCAATGCCTTCACGGATTTGCTCGAGTGGGATCTGTTGTGACAGGCCCACTACGGCAGCGGCGAGGATATTGTACACATTGAATTGTCCGACCAGAGAGGTTCTAACCGCAAACGCGCCCTTCGGCGTGACCACACGGAACGCGCTGTGCTCTGTGCCACATTCCACATCTTCGGCGCGGACATCTACGCCAGCAGACAGTCCGTAGATCAGTTTGACATCGGCAGGGATGGGCTGCAACAGCTCGAACGAAGCGTCGTCGCGATTGAGCACAGACACTTTCGGCGTGCCCGGTTTACGATACGCCGACGCCAATCCTCGGAAAAGTTTGGCCTTAGCCTCACGATAGCCGGCGTAATCGCCGTGATAGTCCAGGTGCTCGTGGGTGATGTTGGTCACCACGGCCACGTCCTGTTCGCAGCCGGTCACGCGGTGTTGGGCCAGACCATGTGAAGTAGCCTCAAGCACGGCATATTCCAGGTTGGCCTCCACCATCTGGGCCAGATAGCCCTGCAAATCAGGCGCGTCCGGCGTGGTCGTATGCAGCCCCGTGTCCAGCAGCGCGTCGCCAATCTGGGCGTTGACTGTGCTGATCATGCCGGCGCGGTGTCCGCCAGCGCGGAGAATAGACCAGATCAGGTTAACGGTCGTCGTCTTGCCATCGGTGCCGGTCACGCCGACGACCTTCAGCTTGCGGCCGGGGTAGCCGTTCCAGGCCGCAGCCATCCAGGCCAACGCCTCGCGAGTGTCAGCCGCCTCGACGATGGTTACATCGGCATCTGGCGGGACCTCCCAGGCTGCGCCAGCCTCGACGATTACGGCGCGCGCCCCACGGGCTAAAGCATCCCCAACAAAGCGGTGCCCGTCCACATTGACTCCGCGGATAGCCACAAAGGCCCCGCCCGCCTGCACCTGACGCGAGTCAGAAGTAAAAGCGGGGATATCCACAAGGACATCCCCCTTCACTAAGCTATATTTCAAGTCGGTTAGAAGTTGGTGTAACTTCATCAATCCGCCTACAGTAATTCCTCCAGTCGAAGGTCCTGCACCCGTTACTGTGCGGCACTCTGCGCGCAATTCAGCGCAATGGTAAACAGTTTCTGTTCTGGTTTGAGCTTGCACGATGCCAGAGGCTGATCTTCAGGACAGTTGGCGTCGGCCGAAGGCTGCCAGTTCACGGACAATAAGCACAAACCTGTCTCTTTGCGGAATCCCATCCCAGTCCCGGCTGGTCCGTCAGCCTGATATTCCATTTGGTACGTCCAGCCTTGGTCCTCGAGCATTTTCTGCAGTTTGGAGGCGACCGCTGGCAACTCGCCAAAATCCGCGCCTGTGCCGGTGACCATCGCCTGACACCCGGTTCCACTCTGCCCGCTGATATAGTCCGTGAAGGCTTCTTCCGAAGTCACTGGCTTCACCCCCAGAGCCTTCGCCATAGCATCCGCCAGGGCCTCACAAGCAGAAGATGCCAGAGGCTTGAAAACACCTGAGCCTTGACCGCTCGCCGATTCTGGTCCAGGCTCTGGCGTCGGCAAAGACGGTGTGTCTGTAGCCGTGGGCGACGGCGTATTTGTCGGTGGAGGGGGCGGGGGTGTGGCCGTAGGCGTAGGTGTAGGCAGCGGCGTGTTCATTGGCGCGGGCCCACAACTGGCCAATAATAGTAGGATGAAAAGGCCCAAAATCAACGCGCCAGGCACAAGCAAATGCCCGAACAAGTTCTTCATAATTTACCTTACCTTTCGCTGATCAGTGAACAAACGGCACGAGTATTGGTTTAAAGTGAACGATAACAGTCGGACGACCCTAAACCGGGCTGATGAGCCGCACCGACTGCGTTGCCAGTTCAATGAAAGGCTGAGGGTAGATACCTATTAGTATAGTCAGGGCAGCCGTCAGCGTCAAAACGAAACCAAACAGTCCAGGCACCGGCACTGTCCCCTCTTGGCCCTCTGCCGGTGGGGTGAAGAACATATAGCGGATGACATTGAAATAGTAGAAGACGGCGATGACGCTGTTGACGATGCCGACGACGGCCAGCGCGTAGAATTGGACTTGAATGGCCGCGCCGAACACAAAAAGTTTACCAATGAATCCCCCAGTCGCCGGAATCCCCGCCAAAGAAAGCAGACAGATGAGCATGACCACGGCCAGGACAGGCGAACGCCTGATCAGGCCGGCGTAGTCGGCGATTTGCACTGAGCCGGTGGCGTGTTCAAACGCCACGGCCACAACGAATGCTCCCAGGTTGGTGAACAGGTAAGCAAACAGGTAAATCAGCACGCCATTGACGCCGCTGAAGCTGCTCTCACTGTTCAGGCTGAGCGAGACGAAACCGATCAAGATATAACCTGCCTGGGCAATGCTCGAATAGGCCAACATGCGCTTGATGTTGGTCTGCTTTAACGCGACCAGATTAGCCAGGGACATGGTGGCCATGCTGATGGCCGCCAACACCGCCGTCCAGGTGGTGGTGAACTGCGGCAGGGCGGTTATGAAAACCCGCATGAGCAGGGCGAAGCCGATGGCTTTGGGGCCGACGGAGAGGAAAGCGGTCACCGGCGTCGGTGCGCCTTCATAGGCATCGGGCGACCATTGGTGGAACGGCACCAGGGCGATTTTGAAGCCAAAGCCCGCCAACAACATGAGCAAAGCCGGAACAACAAGCCACAATCTCGTCGGCTCCGCCGCACCGGCGGCAAAATAGTCGGCAATTCCAGCCAGTTGGGTCGTACCGGTGATGCCGTATAGCAACGACATGCCATAGAGCATAACGGCTGACGCTGTAGCCCCGTAAAAGAAATATTTGAGGGACGCCTCGTTGCTTTTCGCATCCTCGCGCAGGAACCCAACCAGGAGATACGACGTGAAGCTGACCAATTCCATCGCCAGGTAGACCATAAGCAGGTCGCTGGCGCCGGCCGCCAGCGACATCCCCAGACCGGCCAAAACCAGGAAACCGAAGAACTCGCCACGGTAGGGTGTGCGGTTCTTCATGAAGTCAATAGAGATAAGGATGACGAGCCCGACCGACAGTACAGCGATAAACTTAAAGAACAGAGCAAAGCTATCGACGGCCAACATGCCGGAAAGCAACGAGGCCTGCTGGCCGGCGATGCTCACCACAGCGATCAGTGCCAGAGCCAGCCCCAGCAGGCCAACATACGGCAACCATCCCTTTTTGCTCTCATCAGGCCAGATCAAATCCAGCAGCAACAGCAGGAGGCCTACCACACAGAGCACCAACTCTGGCAAAATGAGCTTGAGCGTTGTCGCTAGGTCCAAGATGACTCCTCCTGAATTTGGGATTGGCGAATTCGGACTGCGAATCCAGGAAACCGCCGCGCGGCCATTCCGAAATCTCCGCCCTGTTTCACGTAAACATCACTACCGGCCCACCAGCGCGGTGGTAGCCATGTTGATCAGGTTGACAATCACTGGCGGGTACAGGCCAATCAGCACCATAAAGAAGACCAGAGGCCACATGGTCACTTTCTCAAAAGTCAGCATATCGGTCAGGGGCGCGTGATGCGTCCGCTCGTCCCATTTATGCTGGTCAAAACTGCCCAAGAAAACGGTCTGAATGATTCGCCACAAAATGTAAGCTGCGGTCACGACGATGCCAATGGCGCCAATCACAGCGAAGGTGGGCATAATGGCAAACGCCCCTCGAAAGACGAAGAATTCAGCCCAGAAGCCGGCCAGACCTGGCAGGCCCAGAGAGGCCAGGCCGGTCACCATCATGATGCCATAGTAATATGGCACCTTGGCACCCAGCCCACCGAAAGCGTCCAGGTCGCGGGTATGGGCACGTTCGTAGATGATGCCCACCAGGAAGAACAGGCCACCCGTGATAATGCCGTGATTGAACATCTGCAGCACCGCGCCGTTCAGTGCAATCGCCGCGCTGTCGCGCATGGCAGCGCCGCTGAGGCCCACGCCCACCACACCGGCGGCAAAACCCAGCAGTACATAGCCCATGTGGCTGACCGAAGAATACGCAATCAGGCGTTTGAGGTCGGTCTGTGCCATGCAGACAAATGCTCCGTAGACGATGCTGATCACCGCCAGGATGGGAATGATGGGCACGTCCACACAGTAGTATCGGAATGCTTCGGGGAAGATGGGGAACACGATACGCAGCATTCCGTAGGCCCCCAGTTTTAGCAGGATGCCAGCCAGTATAACGCTGCCCGCCGTCGGCGCTTCGGTATGGGCGTCAGGCAACCATGTATGGAATGGGAAGCTGGGCAATTTGATGGCGAATGCGATAAAGAAAGCCCAAAAAGCCAGGCTGACCGCTCCGAAATTCTGCAGGAATGGGCGCGCTTCCGCAAACTTAGCGGCCACAGCCGTGATGTCAAATGTGCCCGTATTGAAATACAGATACAGAATGGCCAGCAACATTGCCACGCTGCCAGCCAATGTGTACAGGAAGAACTTAATCGCCGCATACAGGCGGTTGCTGCTGCCCCACACGCCGATGAGCAAATACATCGGTACCAGACCAATTTCCCAGAACACATAGAACAGAATGAAGTCCAGCGAGACAAACACACCGAACATGCCCATCTCCAGGAGCAGGAACATGACGAAATATTCCTTCACTCGCGTGTGGATGGTGTAGGATGAATAGAACAGACACAGGGTAGTCAGCAGTGCGGTCAAGAAGACGAAAGGCAGGCTCAAACCATCCACGCCGAGCCGATAGTAAACGTTCAGCGCGGGAATCCACAGCACCGTCTCCTTGAACTGAAGCCCTCCCACAGTCCGGTCATAGCTTAGCCACAGGATGATGGACAAAATCAAAGGCAGCAAGCTGATCAGAGTTGCCGTCCACTTGATTTCCTTTTCCTTTTCGCTGGGGATGAAAAGCAATACAATCGCTCCCACCAGCGGCAAGAACGTGGTAATCGTCAGCAAGTACGAAAACTCCATCTAAGGTTCCTCCTCACACGTGCGTTGTCTCTGAACCGGGCCTAAAGGCATGCAAATTCTCAACAACAACGATGTCACAGGTAAAGATAAAGCCCCAATAGCATTAAAAGGACCGTCATTCCAAACAACAGGTACTCCTGCATCCGTCCGGTCTGGATGAGGCGCAGATAACGTCCGCCCCAGTCGGCCAGTTGGCCCACACCGTTGACCGCGCCATCCACAATCGGGTCGTCAATGGCGCGCCGCAGGAACAGGGACAATTCCCGTCCCAATTTGCCGACGCCATCCACGATGGGGTCAACAAACCAGAGGTCGTCGAACTTGTAGAACACTTGCGACAGCCAGACGGCGAAGCGAATAATGGTGGCCTGATACAGCTCATCAACGTAATACTTGTTGCGCAGCACTGTCCAAACCGGGCCAAGCGTCGCCTCCAATGGGTCAGGTTGGCCCTGCGCCAACGGGCGGCGGCCGTAGACGAAATACCCCAGTAGCAGGCCCAAGGCCGCCAGCGAAAGTGAGATAGCGGCCACGATCGGCTGGAAGTGACCTTCTGGATACGCATGGCCGATGAATTTGTGCAGGACATGCGCCCATGGTGTGCCGATAAAACCGAGAACGACGGCGAAGAAAGCCAGGATAAGCAACGGCCAGGTCATCGAGCCCGGGCTTTCATGGGCATGTTCGGCTGCTTCTGTACGCGCCCGCCCGAAGAACACCAGGAAAATCTGGCGTCCCATGTAGAAAGCGGTGAGAAACGCACCCAGAGTCAGGAACACCCAGACAAGCGTCGCCTCTTCCCAGGCATGGGCCAGAATCTCATCTTTGCTCCAGAATCCAGCGAACGGGATAATCCCGGCCAATGCCAGAGTTCCAGCCATGAACGCCACAAAGGTGCGTGGCATCTTGTGGCGCAAACCCCCCATGTTCTTCATGTCATTGGCGTCAAATTCGGCCTGCATCTCCTCCGCGTGATCATCGTGATGCGTTCCGTGCGCATCATGCCCGTGGCCGTGATGCGCGACGGCATGGTGCCCGTGTTCCACGCCATGAATGACCGAACCAGACCCCAAGAACAACAGGGCCTTGAAGAAAGCGTGGGTCAACAGGTGGAACACAGCCGCCACATAGCCGCCGATGCCCAGCGCGGCAAACATGTACCCCAGTTGGCTGATGGTCGAATACGCCAGCACCCGCTTGATGTCATCCTGAGCTATCGCGATGGTCGAGGCCATGAATGCCGTGAACGTGCCGATGATCGCCACGACAACAAGCTGCGGGCCATGTTCCACAGCGGAGAACAGCGGGAAACAGCGAGCGACCAGGTACACGCCAGCCGAGACCATCGTCGCGGCGTGGATGAGCGCGCTGACCGGCGTGGGGCCTTCCATCGCATCGGGCAACCACACATGCAGGGGGAACTGCGCCGACTTGCCCACTGCGCCGCCAAAGATAAGCAGCGCGATCGCGGTGGCGACAGGCATCGTCCCCAACAGCGGTAGCGTCACCGTCGCGTGGGCCAGGCCCTCCAGCGAATGTTCAGAGAATATTTCAGGAAAGGTCAACGAGCCTGTTTGTACATAAAGGTAAAGCAGGCCCAACAACATGATGACATCGCCGACGCGGGTGGTCAGAAACGCTTTCAGCCCGGCCTGCTTGGGCGTAATGCGGTTCGGGTCGGCATACTTCTTCTCAAACCAAAACCCGATGAGCAAGTACGAGCACAGACCCATGACCTCCCAAAAAATGAACAGGGTCAAAAGGTTGTCTGAGAGCACCAGCCCCAGCATTCCGCAGGCAAACAGCGAGATGTAGGCGAAGAAGCGAGAGTAGCGGGGATCAACCTGAGGCGTATCGAGCCCCATGTATCCCTTCGAGTAAATGAAGATCATCAGGCAGACGAAAGGGACCATGAACAGCATGGCTGCCGTCAGCGGGTCTACCATGAACCCCATCGTCAGGCCGCTGCTGCCGGTGGGGATGGTAAACAGGGGCAATTGGTAAGGATGCTCGCCCAGGTGTTCGGAGGCAAACGCTGCCTGAACAACCACCCCCCAGGAGATGACCCATGAAAGGCCGATGCCGCCCCAGGCCAGATAGGTGCTCAGTCTCTTGTCGTCGCGAGTGACCAGAATAATCAGGGCAAAAGCGAGCAACGGGAAAACAGGTATCAGCCAGATGAGATTAAACATGAAAAGACCTCTCCCCAATAAGGCATCTCGAATTTCGGACTGCCAATTTGCAGTTGGGAAATCGGCAATCCGAATTCACAAATCCCCAATACTCTTCACCACTTCAACATGTCCACTTCTTCGACGATCACCGTATCGCGCGAACGATAGATGGCTATGATCAGCGCCAGGCCGATAGCCGCCTCGGCGGCAGCCAGTGTGATGACAAAAATAGCAAACACCATACCAGAAAGGCCGGCCAGCATACCGTACCGCCAGAAAGCCACCAGGTTGATGTTCACTGCGTTCAGCATCAGCTCGATGCTCATCAAGACATTGATGGCGTTCCGCCGTGACAAGACGCCATACAGGCCGATGCAGAACAGTCCGGCGGCAACAACCAGATACCAGGACAAGGGTATAGAGATCAAGGTCAATCCTCCTTCGCTATCGCTCCCGGGCGATGATGATCGAGCCGACCAGGGCAACGAGCAAAATGACCGACGCGACTTCAAAAGGCAAGACATACGTCCCCATGAACGACTGCCCCAACAAAGCAATCACATCGCCTGGCAGCTCGCTTACTTCGGTGGGCCAGCTGATGCGGAGCAACATAAAGGCCAGAACCAGAAAAAACGCACCCGCCACGATTGCAGCAATCCACCACTGGGCGTTGCGCTGTATCTGGCCTGGCGCCATCAGGTATCTGGACAGCATGATGGCAAAAATAATCAGGATCGCAATGGCGCCCACGTAAATAAGCACCTGCATAACGGCCAGGAACTCAGCCTCCAAGAGGACGTATAGGGTAGCTACACCCATGAAAGACAGGATCATGAACAATGCGTTATGAAAGAGGTTCTTGCCAGTCACAACCACGAAAGCGGCGCCCAACGTGACTAGGCTGGCAATAATGAAAACTATGTATAACATTCAGACCCCCTCCGCCACCTGAAGCCAGGAAGGTAGCACATTCCCAAACACCGAAACCCTTTCACCGAAGCCCTTTTACACGGAGAGAAAAAGCCAATGCCCTACCAGTGGTCGCCGGCATGTTGGATGCCGCTCTTATCTCCCATGCTCAACAGCTTTTCCAGGTCCCAAACAAAATTACGCTCATACGAACCCAACTCATATTCACGGCTGAGCTCGATGGCGTCGAAAGGACACGCCTCAACGCAAAGCCGGCAGAAAATGCAGCGCCCGACATCATAGTGATACTGGGTCGCCCGCTTTTCTTTGCCTTTTCCCTCGCCTTCAATGCCAAAGATCACCCCATGGGGGCAGGCCCGCTCACACATGCCGCACGCCGTACAGCGTGGGCCGCCTGTCTCCGGGTCTCGCAATTGAACCAAAGGCCCGCGGAACCGGTCAAACATCCGGTATCGCTCTTCCGGATACTGCACAGTGAAAAGGCCCTCCAGCCGGGGCTCCAGCCGTTTCGCCGTTCCCGCCGGCGCAATCCCGCGGGGGAGCAACTTCTCTCGCCTCAGGTAAGCGAGTACATCCCACAGATATGTCCCCCAATAGTGTTTGATCGTGACCCAGAGACCTTTTAGTACCCCTACACCGTACATTGACCCCTCTCAGCCCCTCCGCATAACAAGCCAGGGAGGGAGGAAAGTGATAGATATGGTGGCAAGACCGGCAATCAGTACAGCCGTGTCACAATAAGCTCATGTCCTCTGCGGCCAACCACGTGCCGCAATTTCTCTCGCCTCAACCACGCGCCGTTGCTGAGCCTGGCCCAGCAAAGACAGCGCGGCAATGGCGATGACCACATTGAGCGGCAGCATAACGGCCAACCAAATCCACTCATTCGTGACCACTTTGGTCACCACACCTACGACGAAAATATTGAGCAAAGCCAATGGGACAAGCACTTTCCAGGCGAAATCGAGCATCTGGTCGATCCGGAAACGCGGCCAGGTGCCGCGGAACCACATCAGGACGAAAATCACAGCGAAGCACTTGATCAAGAACCAGATGTAGGGCGGCAAGATCGGGCCCTTCCAGCCGCCGAGGAACAGCGTGGTGCAAATGGCAGATACGGCAAACAGGTTGATGTATTCGGCCAGGAAAAACATGGCGAATTTCATGCCGCTGTACTCAATGAAGTACCCGGCCACGATCTCGGAATCGGCTTCCAACAAGTCAAAGGGCGAACGGCCGACCTCTGCCGCGGCACAACATAGATAGACGACGAAAGCGACCGGCATGAGCAAGATGTACGGTATGTTCTGATTCTCCACAATCTTGACCATGGAGAGCGAGCCCGTGAGCATGACCACGCTCACAATGACCAGCACCATCGGCACCTCATAGCTGACCAACTGGGCGACGCTGCGGAAGGCGCCCAGCAGCGCGTATTTGTTGTCAGAGCTCCAGCCAGCCATCAACATCGCCAGCATGGTGATT
Source organism: Anaerolineae bacterium (assembly GCA_034435095.1). Taxonomy (GTDB): domain Bacteria; phylum Chloroflexota; class Anaerolineae; order DAOTYC01; family DAOTYC01; genus DAOTYC01. The sequence goes on from DAOTYC010000099.1 coordinate 15,294, forward strand.
GATCCCAGCGCCACCATGTACAGGATGCCGATATTCAAATCGGTCGCGTACATACCGTCGCCGAAGGGGATTACCGCATAGATGAGCAACGCCGGAATCATGATCACTACGGGCGCCAGGTTGAACAGCCAGCGGTCCGCCTTGGCCGGAACGATGTCTTCCTTGATGAGCATCTTGATTGCATCGGCGAACGGTTGGAACAGGCCGAAAGGCCCCCAGCGGTTGGGCCCGATACGATCAGCGATGCGCGCGACCACTTTTCGTTCCATCCAGGTCAGAAAGAGCACAGCAACTACCGCAAAACCCAGGATGGCTACGATGACGATGAAATCTATGATCAGGCGCATCAACCAATACGGCAGGAAAGTCAACAGCCAATTGCCCAGCCAATCCATCAAGTTTGTGAAAATATTATTTATGAATTCCACACCTGTACCCCCTTATCAGCAGGTCGGCGAACGCGCCGGGAACTGACCGCCGTCACCCGGCTATCGGTCTACATCGGCCAGCGTGATGTCAATGCTGCCGAGGATCGTGACCACATCGGCGACTTTGAAGCCGATGCACATTTCACGCAACGCGCTCAAGTTGATCAAGGACGTAGAACGGACATGGAAGCGGTAGGGATTGTTCGAGCCATCACTCACCAGATAGAAGCCCAGTTCCCCCTTCGGCGCTTCGATACGCGCATAGCTCTCGCCCTTGGGCGGTTTCAGCCGTGGCGCCACCTTCGCCATAACCGGCCCGTCAGGCAGTTGCTTCTGCGCCTGTTCCAGAATCCGAATTGACTGGCGCATTTCCTGCAATCGCTGCTGGTAGCGGGCATAGACATCGCCCTCTTGCTGCACCGGCACATCGAAGTCGAACCGATCATAGATGGAGTACGAGTCGGCCTTGCGGATGTCGTATTGCACACCTGACGCTCTCAGCACCGGCCCACTCACACTGTAACGGATTGCTTCTTGCCTGGGCAGAACGCCGACGCCCACTGCACGGATCAGGAAAATCTCGTTCTTGCTCAGAAAGTAGTCAACCTCATCCACAAACTTCTTGTTGATGTCAATGACTTTCTGTAAAGCTGGCAGGAACCCCTCTGGCAGGTCGCCTGACACCCCGCCGGGGCGGATGTAATTGCACATCATCCGCGAACCGGATGCCATTTCAAACAGGTCTAAATGGCGTTCCCGTTCGCGGTAGGCGTACAACACCGGCGTATAGAAAGCGCCCAGGTCGTTGAACAAGAAACCAATCGCCATCATGTGATTGACCAAGCGCGTCAGTTCGGCCATGATCACCCGGATGTATTCGGCCCGCTCCGGGACTTCGATGCCGGCCAGCTTTTCCACGGCGACGGCATACGCGAAGTTATTCGTCATCGAGCAAACGTAATCCAGGCGGTCGGTCAGCGGCACGGCTTGCAGGTAAGTGCGCCCCTCGCTCATTTTCTCTATGCCGCGATGGAGGTAGCCAAACATCGGCTTGAGGTCCACAATCGTCTCGCCGTCCAACGTCAGAATCATGCGAAACACGCCGTGGGTGCTCGGGTGTTGCGGCCCCATATTCACGGTAATTGTCTGGGTTTTCAGCATCTTGTCGTCCTTTGTCAGCTTTACCTTTACCTTTGGGTGATGGTCATCAGCCTACAGGTAACCAGAAATTCGCGCCCTGACCCGTTTGCCTCACCAATTTGGAGGCTGAGGGCGGGTCGGCTCCAACTCCTTAAAGGTAAACGTGCGGTTCTCAAAATCCTTGCGCAGCGGATGACCCGGAAATCCATCCCACAGCATGATGCGACGCAGGCCAGGATGTCCTTCGAATCGAATCCCCATCAAGTCGTACACTTCGCACTCCATCAAATTTGCGCCGGGCCACAGTGGAGTCACCGAATCTATGGCCGGGTTTTCCTTGTCCTCAAGACGGACCTTGAGGGTCAGCATCCCCTGATTCTTGCTGATGGAATAGAGGTGATATACGACCTCGAAATACTCGGGGTAGTCCACGGCAGTCACATCGGTAATGTAATCCATGCCGATTTCATCGTGCAGAAACCGGCATACGGGCAGCAGTTGATCCGCGGCCAGCACAATGGTGTAGTCTATCATGTCGGATGGCACATCCAATACCGCTGTGGGAAACGCTTCTCTTATTTGGGCCAGGATTTCTTCGTTCGTCACTGTGGACTCTCCCCCATATACAAGTGAGACTACGAAGCTGATTTTTGGTACCAGGGCATGGCACGAAACGATTGTTTCATCACCTTTTCGTGGAGCATCATGAAACCTTGGACCAGTGCTTCCGGCCTGGGCGGGCAACCGGGCACGTAGACGTCGACCGGCACAATCTCATCAACTCCCTGCAGCACTGCATAAGAGGTGAAAATGCCGCCCGAGATGGCGCAGCTTCCCATGGCCAGAACATATTTGGGCTCGGCCATCTGCTGATAGATACGCAGCACTTGCGGGGCCATCTTTTGCGTCACCGTCCCGGCGACAATCATCAAATCCGCCTGGCGGGGCGAAGCACGAAACAGCTCCATTCCGAAACGCGCCGCATCGTAGCGCGAGGCCGCCGCGCCAATCATTTCGAGGGCGCAGCAAGCTAGACCAAACATCACGGGCCACATAGAGGATTTTCGGCCCCAGTTGTACACGTAATTCGCCAATGGCTCCACTCTGGCTAGAAAAATGTTCCTCTGGAGTTCTTTGTCCACCATCTCGTCCTGAGAAGACATGTTCGCCTCTTTCTGATATTCCAAACTGATGTCCACCCGAACCGCCCGGTTTTCACGGGTTTGCAAGTGGTTTTGCCAACGCGCGAATAATTGTGATGTGAATCACAATGAAATGACGCGACAGCCAGCCCTGGACTGACACATCAGTCGTTGACTATGTGGAACTTTTACATCCACCGGAGCGCGCGCTTGCGCCAGGCATAGGCCAGGCCCAGGAACAAAATGGACAGGAAGATCGCCATTTCCACCAGCGCGTACAGGCCGAGACGATTGTAAGCCACGGCCCACGGGTAAATGAAAACGGCCTCTACGTCAAAAATGACAAAGACGAGGGCGTATATGTAGTACTGGGGTTTGAACTGAACCCATGCCTCGCCCACCGTCTCAAGGCCGCATTCATAGATGGATGTTTTCACCGGATCAGGCTTTTTAGGCCGCAAGAAGTAGGCCAACCCAAGAGCAATAACCGGGAACAAAAATGCTACGATCAAGAACAGCCCGACGAAATTATAGTCTGCTAACAATGCAAAACCCTTTCGTTCATCGTAGTCTAAGGCCGCTACTATTATAGCACATCTTGAAAATATTGCAAGTGAAATTTGTCGCTTGTGGCGTCCCCGTTTCGTCTCATAGTTTGGCCTTGACCGATTTCTAACACATTTCTAACGTTCCTCTAGCATTCTTCTAATGTCTCCACGCTACAATTCTGGCAGACTGACTGGACTGGCCGCCGTGTTCAGTTTCGCTGAGCGCACAAGCATCTCGCTCGCAACGGACGGCCGCCCAGACCGGGTACAGCACAGTGCCAGGCGTTTTGTAGCAGTCTCTTACTCTATGCGGGCTGGTAGGTCGAACGCCTTGCCTGAAGCGGCAGTGATCCTGTAGAAAGGGGCGCGCTATGGTCGGGAAATGTGCAAACTGCGGAATAGAAATCCGGTGGCAGCCTACGGTCATTGATGGCATCATATATTGCTGCCTGGGCTGTAGCCGCGGAGGACCCTGTGATTGCAACTATTCCGACTTGCCGCAGGGGGCCGATAGACTGGTGCCTGTTGTCCGAAAAGACAAAGAAGACCCCGATATAGATTGCGAGAAATAACCCCTTCTTAAAAAATCTGCATTTGCTGGGATTTTAAGGTTGCAGCCCTTGCTAAGTCTTCACAGATTTGATAGAATAGGGTTGACCGTAGATGTCACAAGTCGGTCTCTTGGAAAAGTAAATAAATCACTTTGTCCTGAAGATACAATCAAAATCTGTCAGCCTCTGGGTCACAGGTGGTTGTGTCTTCTCTTTATCGTTTGAGTTCTATAGAGTCCGGCCTCCCCAACCGACGTCTGTAGTTTCTTCGATAACGACGGATTAGCTCTCCATACACTACAGCTCATCTGTCAATCTATGTAGCGGCAGTTGCAGTTTGTTTCTTCGCTTTCTCAAAAGCGCGGCCGGCCCTTCGTTGCCTTGCTGATCGTGGTTAATCTGTGTTCCTTAGCCTGTTTTTAATCGAGTCGAATCCTTTGGGAGCAGCTCTGGCTCGCGTCGGTTTCGACAATGAAACCAGGCTGAATGTGGGTTGATGGGCGGCTTGCGCACATCGTCGTCTGGAGAAGAGTTTATGAGGGCAGAGCAAATTTGGCAGGCTGCTTTGGGCGAACTGCAGTTGCAGATGACCAAAGCGACTTTCGATACCTGGGTGAAGAACACATCGCTGATATCTTGTGAAGATGGGACATTTGTGGTCGCCGTTCAAAATGGTTTTGCCAAAGAGTGGTTGGAGAACCGCCTGCTGACCATCATCAAGCGGACACTGACTGGCATAGTCGGCCACGCAGTTGAGGTCAAATTCGTGGTGCAAAGTCGAGGCAGGGAAAAAACCGAACAGACCGCCTTGTTGGACGCCCCACGGTCGGAACCGCCCCGGCAACCTGCGGCCAGATCATCGAATGAGCATCACCTCAATCCAAAGTACAAATTCCAGAACTTTATCGTCGGAAGCTCCAATCGTTTGGCCCATGCCGCCGCCCTGGCCGTCGCCGAGAACCCGGCGCACGCCTACAACCCCTTCTTTTTACACGGTGGAGTGGGACTGGGCAAGACCCATCTCCTACATGCGGTAGGGCATCATCTATTGGCCAAGGGTGCGCGGGTGCTGTACGTATCCTCAGAGGAGTTCACGAACGACTTGATTAACTCCATTCGGAAATCCATGACCGATGCGTTCAGAGAGAAATATCGCACGATTGATGTGCTGCTCATTGATGACATTCAGTTCATTGCCGGGAAGGAAAGTACCCAAGAGGAATTCTTCCACACCTTTAACACGCTACACTCGGCGGACAAGCAGATAGTCATCTCCAGCGATCGGCCACCCAAGGCCATTTTGACCCTGGAGGAACGATTGCGTTCGCGCTTTGAATGGGGGCTGCTGGTAGACATACAGCCGCCCGATTTGGAGACGCGCATCGCCATTTTGCAAAACAAAGCAGAAATGCAGGCCGCGCAGGTTCCCTACGATGTCCTTGAATTTGTAGCCCAGCGGGTTCAGAGTAACATTCGGGAACTGGAAGGCGCGCTGAACAAGGTCTTGGCGCTGGCCAGATTGACCTCCACATCTCTCACGGTCAGCCTGGCGGAGAAGGCATTGCAGGATATTGTTACCCCCAAGTGCGCGAAGAACCCGGAGCAAATCCTGAACATTGTGGCGGATTTCTATGGCCTGGGTGTGGAGGACCTGATTGGGTCGAACCGCAGCAAGCGACTGGTCAAGCCGCGCCAAATCGCGATGTATTTGATCCGCGAGGAAACAGACTCTTCCCTGCCGCAGATTGGCGCGTTGTTGGGTGGACGCGACCACACAACGATCATGCACGGCTGTGAGAAAATCGCCTGTTACATCGAGGAGGACGACCAGATTCGCCGCGAAATCATCTCGCTGCGCGAAATGCTTCACAATGGGCGTCACGGCTGAATGAGCGTCGCGAGCCTTTCGCCCTCAGACTGTGACCGTCTGCAATCGCTCCGGAACCACGACTTCGGGGATGCCTAACTTGCCGAGGCCCTCGGCCAAAGCCAGAGCGGATTCTTCCTCGCCATGCACCACAAAAACCCGCCGAAGGGAATCGTTCTTTATCTGCTGGATGAAATCCAGCAGCTCCTGGCGGTCGGCATGAGCGCTGTAGCCCTCGATGACTTCGACGTGGGCCCGCAGCCGGTATTGCTCCCCGAAGATCTTAACTTCGGGTTGACGTTCAACGAGGCGACGTCCCAAGGTGTTCTCGGCCTGGAAGCCCACAATCAAGATCGTATTGCGCGGGTCCTCAATGTTGTTCTTGAGGTGGTGTAGAATGCGTCCCGCTTCGGCCATGCCCGACGCGCTGATAATGACCGCCGGTTCGCGGAGGAAGTTCAACTGCTTTGACTCTTCGACCCCGCGCACGTAACGCAATCGGCTGAAGCCAAAAGGGTCGGCTTCGTTCTGCAACATGAAATCGGTGATCTCCTGGTCATAACATTCGGGGTGCAACCTGAAGATTTCCGTAACGTTGATGGCCAGCGGACTGTCAACAAAGATGGGTATATCCGGGATTTTCCTCTCCAACGCCAGTTGATGCAGGTCATAAACCAACTCCTGCGTCCGGCCCACGGCAAAGGCTGGTATGATCACCTTGCCGTTTTGCTTGTAGGTCTCATTGATCACACGGCGCAGGTTCTTCTTGGCATCCATTGGCGATTCATGCAGCCGACTGCCATACGTGCTCTCTGTGATGAGTACTTTGGTATGGGGAACGATGTCCGGGTCCCTCAAAATGGGCAGGTGATGCCGGCCCAGGTCGCCGGTAAAAGTCAGGCGGAAACGACGGCCGTTTTCCTCGATATCCAGCGCTGGAATGGCCGAACCCAAGATATGCCCCGCATCGTAAAACGTGCATGTGACGCCAGGCGAGACGTTTAAGGGCCGATAATACCCCACGCTCTGGAAATTTTGCAGGCTCAATATCGCGTCGCGTTGCGTATACAACGGCTCGACGGGCGGCTCTCCTCTTTCTGCGTGCTTCTTGTTGACATACTCCACGTCGCTCTCTTGGATGTGTCCTGCATCGCGAAGCATCGCGCTGCACAGGTCGCGGGTGGCAAACGTGCAATAGATGGGGCCTTCAAAGCCGCGCTTGACCAGAAGAGGGATGTTGCCCGAGTGGTCAATATGTGCATGAGACAGGATCACCGCTCCCACGTCTCTGGGTTCAAAGGGGAAATTGCGGTTGCGTTCGTAACTCTCCTGGCGTTTGCCCTGAAACAGCCCGCACTCCAGCAATATCGCGTGTCCATTGATGCGCAACAGGTGCATCGAACCGGTAACACTACGCGCCGCTCCCAAAAATGTGATTTCCATAAACAGTTATCCTTCAAAAGAGTGGCGGTTGGTCAACGGACTCCCTTTGAGCCGGATAGGGTATGCCAAGATGTTCGTAAGCCAACCGCGATGCGACTCGGCCACGGGGCGTCCTTTCCAGGAAACCAAGTTGCAGCAGATAAGGCTCAATCACGTCCATAATGGTATCTGGTTCTTCGGAGATGGAAGCGGCGATGGTTTCCAGGCCTACCGGCCCCCCACCGAATTTGTTGATCAGGGTATCCAATACCTTGTGGTCTACATTGTCCAGACCGAGTGAATCCACACCGAGCAAGGCCAGGGCGTCGCGCGCGACCTCCAGGGTAATGCGGCCTTCGGCTCTGACCTGGGCGTAGTCCCTCACACGGCGCAGCAGCCGGTTGGCAATGCGAGGCGTGCCCCGCGAACGGCTGCCTATCTCATGCGCGCCCTCTTCCGTAATCTCAATGCTCAACAGAGCAGCCGCCCGTTTCACCACGGCGACCATGTCGGCCAAATCGTAAAACTCCAGGCGATAAATCACCCCAAAGCGTGAACGCAAAGGTGAGGTCATCAGAGCCAGGCGGGTGGTCGCCCCCACGATTGTGAACGAGGGCAGCGGCAGACGGACATTGCGCGCGCTCGGCCCTGCGCCGATGACCAGGTCGAGCGCCCGGTCTTCCATGGCTGGATAGAGAATCTCTTCAATAGGTCGCCTGAGGCGATGGATCTCGTCAATGAAGAGTATATCGCCGTGTTGAAGATTGGTGAGGATAGCCGCCAGGTCGCCCGCCTTTTCAATGACGGGGCCCGCTGTGATTTTGAGATTGGTGCCCATCTCATTCGCCAGAATGTGGGCCAGCGTCGTCTTGCCCAGGCCCGGCGGCCCATACAGCAACACGTGGTCCAACGACTGCTTTCGGGCGCGCGCCGCCTCGATGAGAATGGACAGATTCTCTTTAATCGCGTTCTGGCCGATGAAGTCTTTTAGCCGACGAGGACGAATCGAAGATTCCACCTCGGCTTCGCTGATTTGGCGGTTGGGCGAGATGGCACGGTCGGGCATTGGGTGTTCCATCAGCTTTCCAGCAAACCGACGGCGGCCATCAGCTCACGCAGCTTCAGCTTTTGTGCGTCGTTCAGGGGGGCGAGCGGCGAGCGAACCGGCCCGCCGTAGAAGCCCAGCCAGTCTAACCCCTGCTTCAAAGCCGGTATACCAAAGCCAGAAGTGACGGCCGTATTTAAGGGAATCAGCTTGAGTTGAAGATCACGGGCCTCTTCATGTCGGCCGGCCGCCGCAAGCTCGTACAAATCACAGCATAAGTCTGGGGCGATGTTGGCCAGAGCCATCACTCCGCCGACGGCACCCAGCGCCATGGCCGGGTAGAGGAAGCTGGCCGACCCGGCATACACCCGGAAATGGGGCGGCGCAGCCGCGATGACAGTCCCCATCTTGACCACATTGCCGGAGCTGTCCTTCACACCGATAATGTTGGGATGTTGGGCGATTTCCAGAATGGTGTCCGGCGGCAGGTCAATGCCGGTGTTGCCGGGCATGTTATAGATGAAAACGGGGCGCGCTGATTCCTCAGCCAATGCGGTGTAGTGTCGGACCATGGCTGGTCCGTCCATTTTGGAGCGGTAGTAATTGGGGGTGATAACCAGCACTGCGTCGGCGCCGGACTTCGCAGCCGCCTCGTTCAACTTCGCCGTCGCGTATGTAGATTCACACCCGGTGCCCGCGATCATCTTCTTGTGGCGGGGCAACGCGGCCCGCGCAACTTCCCACACTTTCACGCGCTCTTGTTCTGTCAGGAACACGCCTTCGCCGTTCGAGCCAAGCACAACAAGGCCGGTCAACCGCGTCTGGGCCCATTTGGCGATGTTCGCTTCCAGCTTATCGTAGGCCACCTCACCACGCTCATCAAAAGGCGTCGTGATCGGCGCGTACGCGCCATACAGGGACTCGTCGTACATGCACCTCTCCTCACTGCTTCACGAAAGATAACCCACCATTGGGGAGATTATACACCCAAACGGGCTACTTACTCAAATCCGAAATCCCAAATCCACAATCCGAAATTACCAATCCTCACCGCGCCTCGTGATGAATCAAAATTGACAAATTCTATAAAAATATATACAATCCTAAAAAACTGATACAAGGTGAGGACATGATTGATTTGACAAAACTTCTTTGCGGCGTGGTGAGACAGTCCGATGTCCTGCGTTACGGTGGATCGGCCGAACGCACGCCGGCCCATCTTTTGCGCTTCAAACGGGACAAAAAGCCTATTGTGGTGTGGAACTCGACCCCGGCCTGCAACCTGCGCTGCGTCCACTGTTATTATAGTGAGCAGATCGAGCACGGCGGTGACGGAACTTTGACGACCGCCGAGGCCAAAGCCATGATCGATGGCCTGGCCGACTTTCAGACACCAGTGCTGCTTTTCTCCGGCGGCGAGCCGCTGCTGCGGCCTGACCTGTTCGAGCTGGGCGAGTACGCCGTCGCGCGAGGCATCCGCACCGTCATCTCGACCAACGGCACGCTGATTGACGAGAGGACAGCGCAGCGCATCAAAGCAGCCGGTTTCTCGTATGTAGGCATCTCGCTGGATGGCATCGAAGCGACCAACGACCGCTTCCGCGGGGTTCAGGGCGCGTTCCAGGCCGCTTTGCGCGGTATCCGCGCGTGCACGGCGGCTGGTGTGAAGGTTGGACTGCGCCTTACTCTGAACCGTCACAATTTCCGGGACCTGTCCGACATCCTCGACCTGCTCGAGCATGAACAAATTCGGCGGGCGTGCTTCTATCACCTGGTCTACGCCGGCCGAGGTCGCGGCCTACGCCCCGATGACCTGAGTCTGGAAGAGACGCGCCAGGCGTTGGACCTCCTCATCGCCAGAACACAGGATTTCTGTCGGCGCGGGGTTGACCTGGAGATTCTAACCGTGGACAACCACGCCGACGCACCGTATCTCTATCGCTGGATGGAGAGGCACGCGCCGGAACGGGCCGCTGAAGTGCTGGAGCTGCTGCGCTGGAATGGCGGCAACTCGTCCGGTGTAGGCATCGCCGCCATTGATCACCGCGGCGAGGTTCACGCCGACCAGTTCTGGCAACACTACAGTTTTGGCAACGTGCGCGAACGTCCGTTCGGTGACATCTGGCAGGACACGTCCGATCCGCTGATGGCAGGGCTGAAGGACCGCAGGAAATGGCTGAAGGGCCGCTGTGCCCGCTGTCAATATCTCGACATCTGCAACGGCAATTTCCGCGTCAGGGCTGAGGCGGTGTATGGCGATGTCTGGGCGCCTGACCCGGCCTGTTATCTGACCGATGAAGAAATCGGCCTGAACGGAGATGCCAATGAGCGAGCCTGAATATCTACCTCGAGTGGTTGCCTGGGAACTGACCAAGAACTGTAACCTGGCTTGCGTTCATTGTCGCGGTTCGTCAGAGCCTCTGGAATACGCTGGTGAGCTCACGACTGCCGAGTGTTTGGCCCAAATTGATGAATTGACCAGGTTGGGCCGGCCGATGCTGATATTGACCGGGGGCGAACCTCTCATGCGCGGTGACTTGTTCGAGATCATCGCCTACGCTGTTGGGCACGGATTGCGAACCGTGGTGGCGACCAACGGCACGCTGGTCACGCCGGAAATCGCCCGGCGGCTGAAGGCAGTCGGTGTGCCGCGCATCAGCATCAGCCTGGATTTCCCGACCGCTCAGGCTCACGATGCCTTCCGTGGGCAACCCGGCGCGTTCGAGGGCACGGTGCGCGGCGCGCAGTATGCTCTGGAGGCGGGTTTGAGCTTTCAAGTCAACACCACCATCACCCGCCTGAACGTGGCATATCTCGCGCAGATGTTGGACCTGGCCCTGGAACTGGGCGCGGCGGCATTCCACCCGTTTTTCTTGGTGCCAACCGGCCGCGGCAAGGACCTGGCCCACGTGGAGCTCTCAGCCGAGGAGTACGAGCGATCTCTCGTCTGGATTTACGAGCGTCAGAAGGAGTTGGGCGACCGCATTTTCTTCAAACCGACCGACGCACCGCACTATTTTCGTATTTTGCGCCAGCGGGCCGCCCAGGGCGATGGGATGTTACACCAGAGCCTGGCGGCTCACAGCGTCCGCGCCGGACACGGTGAACTGTCTACTTTGAGCCGCGGTTGCCTGGCCGGCATTGGCTTCATGTTCATCTCACACGTAGGGGACGTGCAGGGTTGCGGCTATCTGACGGTGAAAGCTGGCAATGTCAGGGAACAACCTTTGAGCGAGATCTGGCACAGCTCGCGGTTGTTCAACGACCTCCGTCAATTCGACGCGCTTCGAGGAAAGTGCGGGCTGTGCGAATATCGGCGGGCCTGCGGTGGCTGTCGCGCTCGCGCGTATGAATCGAGCGGCGACTATATGGCCGAAGAGCCCTACTGTACGTACCAGCCCCGCAGCCGTCGCAGCACATAAAAGCGTCTTGTCAGAGCAGGGGAGGAGTCTGGTTTGGACGAAGGCACTTTGTTGAAGTCTCTTCAATATGATTTCCCACTGGTCTCGCGGCCTTATGCGGCGCTGGCCCAACAGTTGGGCCAAACTGAAACGGCAGTTCTGGCCCACACACGAGACCTGCTGGAAAGGCGTATCATCCGTTCCATCCGCGCCTTCTTCGACGCCGCGCGACTGAACCACCGTAGCGCGCTGGTGGCAGCTCACGTCCCAGAAGGCCACCTCAGCCAGTGGGCCAGCCGCGTCTCTGCGCATCCGGGCGTCAGCCATAACTACGCACGCGAACACCACTACAACCTGTGGTTCACCATCACGATACCGGATTCGATGGATTTGCACGAGACTGCCGCCAGGCTGTTGCCCGGAGTCGAAGATGTCCTGGTGTTGCCCGCGCTGCGCCTGTTCAAAATTGACGCCCGCTTCACGCCGGGCCACGAGAGCGCGAAGGTCAGCGTGGACGAGAGCGTCTTGCCGCTCCAACACGACCGATTTGAGCCTGACCCAATTGACAAGCTGGCCGTATATGCGCTCAGCCAGCACCTGCCGGTAGCTGAGCGAGCTTTTGCGGAATCGGCCGTTCGGTTTGGCCTGACCGAAGAAGTCCTGCTGGAGCGGGCGCGTTTCTACCTGCGATGCGGGATCATGCGGCGGTTCGGCGCGACGTTGAATCACCGCAGAGTGGGATTCATCGCCAACGGGATGACGGTCTGGGTTGTACCCTCTCACCGGGTGGAAGCGGTCGGGCAGCTCTTCGCGGGTGTCTCGGCGGTCAGCCACTGCTACGAAAGGCCAGTCTACCCCAACTGGCCCTACAACCTGTTCACCATGATTCACGGCCAGACCAGAGAAGAGGTAGCGCAGACCGTCCAAAGCATGGCTGCCACGGCCGAAATCAACGAATGGGCCATTCTCTACAGCACTGTCGAATTTAAGAAAGCAGCAGTATCGTACTACGACCCTGCCTGGTCCGAGTTCTTGTGAACAGCATCTGACGAGGATGGGTGGGTAAGAGCATGGAAGGACTGAATCGAGAGAAGAAGTGGCTCAGTTTGAAAGAAGCCAGCAGGTTGCTGGGCATACATCCGGTTACTTTACGCATCTGGTCCGATACGGGCAAAATTCCATGCACTCGCACGCCGGGCGGCCATCGTCGCTTCGCCGAAGAAGACATCCGGGAACTGTATGAAAATGAGACAGGGCGAGCCGAGGTAAACGATGACGAAGCTAAGGTAGAAGGTGCGCTAGAACGTGCGCGCTGGGAATTGAGTCGGCATGGGATAAGGGCAGCCGATTGGTACGACTGCTTTGACCAGCTCAATCGTTCTCATGAACGAGAGCTGGGGCAACAACTGTTGACGCTCCTGGTCCTGTACGCCACCCGCGAGGAAAATCGCGAGACGGAAGGCGAAATACTCAACAAAGCCCGCGAAGTCGGGAGACAAATGGGATGGCACATCGCCCGGGCTGGCTTCTCGCTGGCGGATGTGGTTCGGATCTTCCTGACATTCGAATCGTCCGCAATTGATGCGACAGTCCCGTCTTTGGCCCGGCCGGGCCGCATTGACGAACAGGACATTAGAGTCCATGCCCGTGCCCATGCCTTCATGCGTGAAATACTGCTTGCTTTGCTTGAAGCGTACCAACAGGTTCAGGTTGACTGATAAGCGCATCCGAGTACCATTCTTAAACTGAAGTACCATTGCATTTTGTGGTGAGTTCTGATATAATATTTATGTCATATCTGATCGAGTTTGACTCGGGTGTGACCCGCCGGCGCAGGCTGCTGTCCATTGGTCATTCAGCAGGCATACTGGAGGATATACTTAATGAGATATCTTGTTCTGGCTGTCATTATCTTGGTGTTTGGTTTGCTTATCGTCCAGCTTCAATCGCTTGACCAAGCGCTGGCATACGCCGACGACGCGCTCCTGACGATGAGCAAATGGACGGGGAACCCGCAGTTCCTGGTTGACCTGCGGAGCAAAGTGCACGGGTATCGGTACGATCGCGCGACACCCCCTGTGGCCTTGAAGATGCGCATTGTCCGCAAAGGGGACCCGCCGCGCATTCTGCCGCCCCCTACGCCAGTGGTGAACCCCCGGGTCTACCAGTATGGCGTTATGCCGAGCCAATTGTCCTCGCCGCTGCGCGGAGTTTTGGGCCCAGACGAACCGTTCCCGCCGCTCCCCAGCCCGCCGGCCAACGTTGTGCCTGTCAAATATACCGACGATTTTGAAGAGAAAGTGCCGCGCGGAGAAGTACAGAGCCTGCCCACTTGGGAACGCAAATTCGCCGGCAACGTCAATTTCGATGTAGCCAGAGACTGGACGGGCTACGTGGTGTGGGGACAGCCCACCCTCGACGGAGAATTTACCTGTCGCCACAGCGGCGAATGGGCGCAGAAGATTTCGGGACAGGCCACGTTCCGCTCGGGTATCATGCGCCAGTTCAAAGCCGCGCCGAACACCGACTATGCGCTCAAAGTCTACGGTCACCTGCATGTTCTGGGCGGCGGCGCTGTCCATGTCGGTGTTGACCCCACAGGCGGGACGAACCCCAGCGCTGAGACTGTTGTCTGGTTTCCGCAATATACCGACCTGGGCCGTTGGATGGAGATGACGGCCAGCGGCAAAGCCTTTGCGCCGGTCATAACCGTCTTCCTGGAAGGATACAGCCTGTTCGACGACAACACGAACAGCTATTTCGATGATTTCGAGCTGTTGGTGTATCAGGAAGCGTAGGTCAGCCCGGGTCGAACCCGGCGCCACGTTCGCATCATGGTCTACCTCAACACCCGCGCGTCTCCCTGACGGCGGGTGATTTTCTTCTCGTCAAGGTGTTCCATGATGCCCAAAGCATACTTGCGGCTGGCCTGAAACATGTCGCGGACTTCGGCGACGGTGACGCTGCCCCGCTCACGGATGGCCTGGACAATCCGCTCGACCATCTCATCGTAGGTCTCTTTCAGGAACAGGACATCGTTTTGAACTCTGACCAGGACACCCTGTTCGAGCAGCGCGTTCAACACTTCTGGACCAACCAGTTTCTCGCTGTCTTGCACGGAGGGGGTGGCGTAAGGTTGTTTGCGGAATATCTCCAACAAGGCGTCTATCCGCCGCTGCGCCTCTGCATCGAAGGTGACCTGATGAGTCGGCAGGCTGAGTAAGGCTCCTTGTTCTCTGAGGTAGCCTTCTCTTACAGCGCGTGCAACGACTTCGTTAAACATGCGAGCGCTGAGACGCAGCCTGCTTTTGACTTCCTCTCTGGGTATACCCCGGCGAAGGGGATATTGTCGGTGGTATCCTTCCAACATTACCACGACCTGGTTCAGGAGTTGCCGCCACCCCGCGGCGGAGATGAGCAACGCGCTGCCAGCCGGCACGTCCCCTGTGGTCTGATCGTCACCTTGCTCCTGCAACACGATGATTTCGCGCTGTTTCACGAGCGCATCGAGAGCTTCAGTCGCCGCCGCTTCCGCCAGCCCTGACCTCTTCACCAACTCTTTCGCCTCGCACGGCTGTTGGGACTCCAGGGATTGCAGCAGGATTTCTTCAGGCGACCCATGCGCTTGAGTCTCCAGGTGTCGGATGACTTCTGGGCGAAAACGACGGTGGCGTCGGCGTGGGTGTGCGTCAACGACAACACCTCCTCCCAGGGTGATACTGGGGGACGCCAACCGCACGATAAACCGGTCGCCCTTGCGTACTACCACCGGGTCCTGCAACCTGAGCTGAACCCAGCCGGATGCGCCGGGCTGCAGCATCTCCTGATCCAGGATACGCAAGACCGCCGGAGTCTGCGCCGCACCACAGAAGAAATCCAGCACCATGTTGTGCTTCAGCGGGTTGGGAGAATCTTTGAGGTGGCGCAGCCGCGCATCTATCAGCGTGGTGGGGCTCAGCCATCCGGGCAGCGAGAGCACATCGCCGCGAGCCAGATCAGTGACTGCCACACCAGTCAGGTTCACGGCGACACGGCTGCTCGGCAAAGCCACTTCGATTTTCTTTTTGTGGGTCTGTAGGCCACGGATGCGCGCCTTCAGGCCTTTGGGAAGGATTTCTACTTCCTGCCCGACTCTCAACTGGCCGTCCAACAGCGTACCGGTGACCACTGTCCCAAAGCCGGAGATAGTGAAAACGCGGTCTATCGCCAGGCGGGGATGGCCAATGTCTCGATGAGCTCTGACCCCAGACAAGGCCCGGTCGAGGGCCTGAATCAGCTCGGCCAGGCCCTCACCGGTCCGAGCGGACACCGGAACAAGAGGGGCATTCTCCAGGCAAGTGCCCTGCAGCTCGTTCTCGATTTCGGCCATCACCAGGTCCAACCATTCCTCATCTTCGGCCAGGTCCTTCTTGGTGACAGCGACCACGCCCGCCTCAATGCCCAGCAGATCAAGGATAGCCAGATGCTCGCGGGTCTGAGGCATGATGCCCTCATCGGCCGCCACAACGAACAGCGCTGCATCAATGCCGCCTACGCCAGCCAACATGTTCTTTATGAAGTCCTTGTGCCCCGGCACATCAATTATCCCAGCGACTTCGCCGCCTGGAAGCTGAAGCCAGGCGAAACCGAGGTCTATGGTCATTTCCCGTTCTTTTTCCTCTTTCAGCCGGTCAGGATCAATTCCGGTCAACGCAGTGACCAGAGTTGATTTGCCGTGGTCTACGTGGCCTGCTGTTCCGATGACGTGCAATGTGAGGCTGCTCCTTTCCGAACGAATACTGACCCGTCTTGCGGACAGGATGCCCGCTTCCTGCTTTGGGCCGCGCGGTCCACGCTTACGCCCTCGCAGAAACGGCCATATCAGGAGATGCATCACGGACGGGGTTCTCGTCCGTCATCTGCCATTTGCTCGTACTCATCCCAGAGTTTTTCGAAATCCGTCACCCACTGTTGTACTTCACTGACACGGTGATAGGCAAAAGCGCGCTGCGCTCGCCACAAAGTCTCCACCTGGTTGGTCAGCACAACCAGCAGCTTCTCGATACGCTCCAGCCGTTTGGCCGTAGCCGTGGCCTGTGCGCGGAAGTTAGCCAGGTGCCGATCGGAGGTTGTTTCCCACTGTTTCCAACGTTTTTCGTTCTCGGCGTGCCATTCGGCCAGCTCTCGTTTCTGGCGCTCCTCGGCCAGCCGCTGTAGTTCTGCTGTTTGCTCTTGCTGTTTCTTCAAGCGTTCCTCCAACTGGCTAAGCGGTTGAAGTACGTTCCGTCCAGCAAAAACCTGTTCTTTCAACGGGCCAATCTGGGCAGCGTATTCTTCGACCATCTGCCTCAGGGTTTGCACCTCGGTACGCCATTGGGCGATCTGCCGTTCGAGCCTCACTTCCGCCAATTGAATCGCCTCCATGCTCTGCTTCTGCTGCTGACGGAGCTCGGCGTCCAGCGTCTGGAGCTGTTGGATGTTGCGCTCGTTCCGATGGGCCAGGTCCTCAATGTAGGGTATTCGTTGCAGGCTCTCCATCTCGGCGATCTTCTGCACTTCCTGGTAGATGGCCTCTATCGTCTTGTTAATCGCCTCTCGTTCTTTCTGCCTGACGACAGCCGCGTCCTTTTCTGCCTGCTGTCGGTCCTTTTCGTAATTCTGGATCAGAAGCGATACTTCTCTCCTCGCTTTTTCCAGCGAAGACTCCAACTGGGCGAGCTGGGCCAATTGTGCGCTCTGTTTGACCAGGCGACCTTCCAGGTCTTTGACCCTGTTGACCTGTTCGATGTTTTCTTTTCTGAGCGCTTCCAGTTGTTGGGTCAGCCGTTCCAGTTCGGCTTTGTCTCGACGGTGTTCTTCTTGTAACCAGGTCACGGCCTGGGCCAGTTGCGTCATGTCCATATTCGATCCGTCCCTCCCGAAGAGAACCTCTCTGGCGCCAACCAATTCTGACCCCAAAGAGGCGCGCCGACAACCGGCAGTCTGGCCCTGGCGGACTCCTCGACCGCAGGCGCCGATGGTGCTGAGCATTCTTCTCTCCCAAAATTGTAATTCAGAAAAGGCAAAAAAACAAGGGAACTTGTCAATCACCTGAGCTTACGGTATAATGACGACTCGTAAGTTCGCGTTTGGCGTGGAGGTAGAGTGGTGGATGACCAAACCGAGATGATGCGATTGTACGAGGAGATCCGTTCCTGCACTCGTTGTCCGCTGGCCGCCAGTCGGACAAACGCGGTGCCAGGTGTAGGCCCTGTGCCGGCGGAAATCATGTTTATCGGGGAGGGACCAGGCTTCCATGAAGACCGGCAAGGGCTGCCGTTCGTTGGCGCCGCCGGCAAGTATCTGGACGAATTGCTGGCTGGCGTTGGCATAGCACGCAAGGACGTGTACATCGCAAATGTCGTGAAATGTCGTCCGCCAAACAACCGCGACCCTGAGCCGGCTGAGATTGAAGCCTGTCGGCCGTATCTGGACCGTCAGATCGAGCTGTTGCGGCCGCGTGTCATTGTCACGTTGGGCCGTTATTCGATGGCGCGTTACTTTGCCAACGCTTCCATCTCGCGTATTCACGGACAGCCCAAATGGCACAACGGTATCTGTGTCGTGCCCATGTTTCACCCGGCGGCTGCGCTGCATCAGGCCAAGTATCGCGCCCTGATAGAAGCGGATTTCCAGAAACTGCCTGGTTTGCTGGCAGAGGCACGGAAGCAACAGGCGCCGCCTCCACCACCGCCGCCTCAACAACTCAGCTTGTTTTAGGTGTCTAATTGACTGTAACGACAGACAGCGTCGGTGTAGAAAAAAAGATCACCGTGGTGATCCCTGCCTATCAAGAGGCAGAAGTGATCGGGCAGGTCGTAACCAAGACAATTGAGGTTCTGGCCGCTTTCCCGCAGGCCGAGGTACTGGTCGTAGACGATGCCTCGACCGACGATACCGGCCGTATAGCGGAGCAGGCCGGAGCGCGGGTCATCCGACACCCTTACAACAAAGGCAACGGCGCGGCCATCAAGACGGGTATACGCGCCGCCCAGGGCGATGTCATCGTATTCATGGACGGTGATGGACAACACGACCCGGCCGATATTCCCCGCCTGGTTGAGCCTATCGGTGTATATGATATGGTAATCGGCGCACGTAGCCCACGCTCCTATCATGATGTGGGGCGAAAAAATGCCAACCGGGCCTACAACGTGCTCGCCAGCTACATCTGCGGTGCGGCTGTCCTGGACCTGACCTCCGGCTTTCGCGCCGTTCGAGCAGATCTGGCGCGGAAGTTCTGCCACCTGCTACCGAACACCTTCTCATACCCCAGCACCATGACCATTGTGATGTTCAAGGCCGGATACAATGTGAAGTTCGTGCCCATTGAAGTCGGCAGACGAGTGGGCCAGAGCAAGATAAACATCATTCGAGACGGATTTCGCTTTCTGACCATTATTTTCAAAGTGGCCGTCCTGTTCGAGCCGTTGAAGGTCTTTCTGCCGATTGGCATCGTCATGTTGCTGCCCGGCTTGGTGCTTGGCTTCGAGAAGCTCGTCACCGGCAGGTCGTGGACGATAGCCGTGACCGCCTCATTGAGCATCGGCGCCCTGATCATCGTGCTGGGCCTGATTTCAGAGCAAATCGCCATGTTGCGCACCGTACAGTTCGACCGATGA